>NZ_JBHZOZ010000004.1:0-547718 GCF_042787865.1 Priestia sp. YIM B13486
TTCTACTAAGTTCAATACAACTTCTGGTACCACTCCCTTTCCAACTCTTTGTACTTTTTTAAGACTTCAATCTGTTGCTTTAAATATCGATTTTCAGCTTCTAACTTTGATGGAGTATCTTGAGAATGAGCTCCTTTTCGAGGAGTGTATGTTTGCCCAACGGGCTGTGCCAGGCGATAGGATTCTCCATTTCTATGCCACCTCATCCATGTTTTGAGCTGTGTATAGTTGCGGATCTGTAAAGTTTCCATAACTTCTTTGATTGGTATTCCTGCCAATCTCATTTCAATTGCTTTTAATTTCACTTCTACTGGATAGCTAACTCTTTTTCCCATAGAAAAAACACCTCCAAGTTATTGTTAGGTACTACATACCCGTTTTTTACTTAAAGGTGTTTTTTTATTTGTCTCACTCTATGGGGTCAGTCCCCATAGGCTCAATGGTTTTTTATGCTACTTATTTTCAGCAGGCACTACTTTTTCATTTATTTTAACCACAATTTGTTCATCTCGTTCATCTTTGAGATAGCTCTTTTGATAAAAAGAATGTTCATTAGGCGGTCCAATCACAACCGTATCCGTAATCGGAGCAACGGCTTCTGCTACTTCGCTTGCGCTTACTCCGTATGCTTTTTGAAACACGATCGGAGGCGTTAAGCGCAGCACGTCGGATCCTTCTGTAGATTCGAATTGATCATTGTTAAAAAAGAGATGAAGATGCGCTTCTTCCGATAAGGGCTCAATCCAATGCCACCAGCCCATCGGTATAAAAACAACTTCCCCTTCTTTTATCCGATAATTGTGCATGCTGCTTGTATCAGGGTCTAAAATAGATACCTGCACTTCACCTGAAACGACGATATCTAATTCCCACGCGTTTGGGTGCCAGTGCGGTTCTCTCATATGCCCTTTCGTCATATATAAATCAACAAAAGCACCTCCGAGCATTGCAGGCAGCTGAGTTGAGGTTAGTTGATACGCTATATTTTGATCGTTTCGTTTGAACAGGACATTTTGCTTATAATTCACTGACAGATTAGGCGTTCCTGAGCTTTTTTTGATATTTGAATTATCCGGCACAAATCCAGATTTACTCATAGTGTCATACCCTCTTTTCATCAAAAAGTTATATGCACTATCCTATTAAAACTTTTAGCTAAGGGTGTTTTAATTAGGAAAAATAAAAAACGAGCGTTTCCACTCGTTTTTTATCCGACAAGACGTTCAATTTTCTTTTTCTTCCATACAAATTGATAATAGCTGTACTGCAGGATTAAGCTGACCACAAACGCCGCTGGATATCCAATCCAAATCCCTTTGATCGCAAGAGATGTAAACTGGGATAACACGTAGGCTACGGGCACTTCTACACACCAAATAGCCATAATGCTAAATACCGTAGGCCAAAGCACCGTACCGCTTGCTCGCATCGTAGCGGTAATAATTTGCGCATGACCGAAAATCAAATAGCTCCAAAGTGTTATCACTAACAGCTCTTCGGCAATATGGAGCGTATGCTGACTTGTTAAAAACAGAGCTAAAATTTGATTAGAAAAGAGATAAATAAGTAAAATCAATACGCTGCCAATAACGTAATTCAGCATAATTCCAGAGCGGATAACTTCTTTTAAACGCTCAAATTTATTGGCGCCAATCGACTGCGCCGCAAAAATAGAAACCGCAATTCCTAAGCTGATTGCCGGCATTTGTACATAGCTTGCCACTTGGTTCACCGCTCCGTACGCTGCTGTAGCGTCTGAGCCAAATCCATTTACAAACGTAATAACCGCAATTTCAGAAAGAGAAACTAAAATCATATTGATACTCGCTGGAATCCCTAAACGCATAAGCAGCTTTAAAAGCGTTCCGTCCATTTTTAATGAAATAGATGAGTCAAACTTTAACGGATGATTTTTCTTGCGTAAATAGATAATCATAATAATGAACGTTAATACAGTTGAAAACACCGTTGCATACGCAGCGCCGTACACTCCAAGCTTTGGCACTCCGATCCATCCAAAAATTAAAATCGGCAGGAAACTGATGTTTAAGACCGTACTCACAACTAAAAAGTAAAAAGGCGTTTTAGAGTCTCCGGTTCCGCGCATAAACGTCGTATAAACAAAGTATAAAAACAAAACAGGAATTGCCACAAACAAAATGCGCGCATAGTGAACCGTTACGTCAATAATATTAGCCGGCGTTCCCATAATCCGAAGAATATCCGGAGCAAATATGCTTCCCAAAACAGCAAGCACAATTCCGACTAAAAAGGTAAACGTGAGCGTGGTACCGATAATTTCTTTGACTCGTTTTTCGTTTTGTGCCCCGTACGCTTGCCCGATTAAAATGGAACTTCCTGAACCAATTCCAATCGAAAACGACACGAGCAGAAAAAACAGAGGAAAAAAAGCGGAAATAGCGGCTAACGCATCAACTCCAAGCGCTCTTCCGACAATAATACTTCCCGCCAGCTGCCCAACTGACTGCATGGCGTTACTTAACATGAGTGGAATCAAAAACACAAGCATCAGCTTACTGACGGATTTTTCTGATTCCACTGCTTCACTTTTAACATCTTGATTCTTCACACCTATTTCTCCTTTGTATCAGCTTTCGGCGAATGATAGCCTTTTTCGCCGTAAGGCTGCAGCTTCTCTAACCATTTCGCTTCCAGTTTCAGCAAATCCTTTTTTGAAAGTGCTTTTTCTTCTTCTCTTTTAATCGTTTCCAGCATCTCAATTGAAAAAGCATCCGCTCCGTACGTATTCCACTCGTTTTGAAGCTCTTTATTTTGATGAGTGTTCGTCTTTAACGTGAACTTTACGCCGTTTAACGTTTTGATGTTAGGCGTAGAGCCAATGTAAATCTTATCGTTTTGAAGGTTTTTTATTTGATACACGCCGCCTTCTGTTTTTACTTCTTTCGCTAGCTGCTTCATTTGCTTTTTATAGTCTTTTGAGTCCATATTCATCCCTGTCTCTCCTTTTCTCCAGTAGCTGCTTCCGTCTGCGCTGCGCTCTAAGAAACCGTACTCAATTAAATAGCGACGCAGCACGGCGTAGTCATCATAAAAAGGTGTTAACATATCGTTCACTTCTTTTTCGGTATACGTGCTACCAAAATCAAAATGTCCGCTTAATTCTTCAAGAACAACCAGACGGTGTTTTTCTTGCAAGTGAAAGGTGCGAAGAGGTCCGTTCAAGCCTTGCGGAAAATTCTTCGCTAAAATTTTTTCACGCTCTTCATCACTGACGCTGTAGCGCTGACTTCTTCTAGGCGCCGTATTTGTTACGGGTGCCGTCTTCTCTTCTTGACCGTCGTTTAACAGTTCCATCAGCGTTAAAAACACTTTTGCCTGACGCTCTTTTTTCTTTAAAGTAAAGCGGTGATTTCGAATGGTCGATGAACTGCCAATTCCCATTTCTTTTTGAATATCACTATCGCTTTTTCCTTCTTTAAAAAACTTCACTAAATTTTTTTGATGATCAGACAGACCCGTTACCTCTTTATCAAGCTCTATTAAATGATGGAATACAGACCCGTGCTGCTGTTCTACATGAAGCTTCATATAGCGTTTTGCTTCATAAAAAACACCTTCCACCGGATAAATAATGCCTTTTTCAATGCTTTCACCGCATAGTAAGCAGTGGTAGTGATCTTCGCTTTCCCCGTACCCTTTCTTCATATCTTCAAAAGATGATTCCCAAAACAAATCGTTTACCATATAAATAGACACCTTTCTTATTTGTTTATTAATTTATAAACAAATATATTATATGTTTATTATTATGTCAAACTTATGTTTATGATACACAAAAAAACAGCAGTTTTCACTGCTGTTTCTTGTTCCATTCACTTAAATATGGAAAATCCTTAGATACGACAGGCTCATTATTTAAAAGCGTAATTAACTCCAAACTGTTACCGTCAGGGTCATTAAAATACACGCAAGCCGCTGGCATCCACGTATGAACAATCGGCTCTGTTTGAGGCTTTCCAAACGACGTCTTTTCCGGTTCAATGCCTTTTGAACGCAGCCACGTTAACGCTTCATGAATATCTGCTGCTTCAATACCAAAAGCAAAATGACTTCTTTTCAACTCTTTTTCATCGGTTTCCCAAAGTCCAAGCATCTGCTTTTGTTCCCCAACAAAGAAAAAAGCACAGCGCCTCTCTTCAATTTTATGAACAAACGTCAGCCCAAGACGTCTATAAAACTCAATCGAATTCTCCAAATTCCGCACCTGCACATGCGTCTCATAAATACTCTTAATCATAGCCTTCCCTACATCCTTTTCTACTACTATAAGCCATCACACACCAAACAGCTTCCTAACAAAGAATGAAAAATTATCAGTCTTAAGAACGAGAAACCCCAACATAAACACGCAGCCTTGAAATTCCGCAGAGCACTATGGGTAGGTAGGTTTTGACTAAGATTTTAACCTTAGGTCTAAAAAAACCCCCATGGCTGCACTCTAGCCATGGGGGTTTTTCTACATCGATAAATTAAGCGTGTGCTTTTGCGAGGCCGATACAGATACCGCCTGAAATAATCAGTACACTCGCAAGAGATACATAGAATAATTGACGCTTTGTTTTCTTTTCTCCCAAGAAGACAATACCGCCAAAAATTGAAATAACGATACCCATTTGCGATAATGAAAAGCTTGTTGCTACGCCTAGTCTTGATTGAGATAAGAATAAGAACATGTTTCCAGATGCCCAGATTAGACCTGGTAAGATATTACGAATCGTATATTTGTTAAATGGCTTATGTTTGTATGTAATGATTAAACCGCCAATTAACATACCGATTGCTTGCGGGAATAAAGCTGCCCATGCGTCTACGTTGAAGATACGTGCGATAACTACGTAAACTAAGAACCCAAGACTTGAAATGATAAGAGTGATAACTCCTTTTTTCGTTTGTCCCGGAGCCCCTTGTGCTCCTTCTTTTTTACCGTCTAATGAAGAAAGCACCACGCCTGCTAGTATTAAAAGAATCGCAATAGATCCAAGCACAATCGTTTGAAGCGTTGACCATTCTTTAAATACAATAACACCAAAAAGAGCTGTTGATACTAATTGCATACCCGTTGAAATCGGCATTGACTTTGAAACACCAAGGTATGGAACACTTTTAAACTGATTGCTTTGACCTACTGACCAGAACAAACCTGAAACAATTCCGACAATAACGAGCGTTGGCGTTAACACCGGCTGCACAATCATAAACTGAACAAATGAAAGAATCAAAGCTCCAATAATTGTTCCCAGCGTTTGACTGTAAGGTCCACCGCCCATCTTCATACTAACTAAAATCATGCTTCCCCACGCAACGGAAGGAAGAACACCTAGCAAAATATCCATCTTTCTCTTAACCTACTTTCCTATTTCTAATCTATGTACATCGTATGTAACGACCTGCTGCTTTTCTCTCATCAAGGGCAAAAGCCAAGCACTCATACTCCCTCGAATATTCCCCCAAAGGTCCACTTATGCGGATGAGCCTCCCCCGCAAGGGGGGCAGCATCCGCTTAGGTCTAGAAGGTTTGATAGGACTGCTCTTTAGTCCTGTCAAACTTTCTACATCGATAAATATATAACGTTTTCATAAATAGTGGTAAAACTGCTATTTCTTGCTGCTCGTATTATACTAACACGAACATTTATTATTTAGCTAGAAATTTTTTTGATTATTTTTTAAAAACAGAAAAAAATTTTTTCTTCTTACTCCGCAGTTTGCTTCTCCCTCTTATGTGATCTGCAATCAGCAGAAACTAGCGCCTCTGCTGATTGAAAATAAGAAGAGATAAAGCCTTTTCATTTTAGTTAGCTACAGGCTTGCAAAATTGCTCTACTACTTCTTTGGCTGGAATTGAGCTGATCGCACCTTTTCCAGTTGTCGTTAAGGCACCGCTTGCATTTGCAAAACGTAAAATAGCATCGTGGTCAGAGTCAAGAATAGCCGTTAAGTTTTCTTGTGACACATCGCGGCTTAATAGCTGATAAAGGAATCCGCCAATAAACGCATCTCCTGCACCTGTTGTATCAACAACTGCTACTTTGTAACCGTTTGATTCATAGACAGCTTGTTTTGTATAAAGCGTTGCGCCTTCTGCACCTTTTGTGAACACAACTACTTGAACATCACCTGTAAATAGAGACTGAATCGCTTGCTGTTCATCTTCAATGCCTGTGATAAACGATAGCTCGTCGTCTGAAATTTTGACAATGTGCGCTTGAGGAATAAATTCTAAAATCGTTTGACGGCATAGCTCATGGTCTTTCCACAGCGGAAGACGTACATTTGGATCAAAGCTGATAACGCCGCCTTTTTCTTTCATGCTTTTAATCGCTTTCATATGAGCGTATTTCATAGGGCTTTCAACTAAATCAACCGAACAGAAGTGAAGAACATCGTTGCTTGCAAACCAATCAGAGTTAATTTCGTCTTCTGTTAGTAATAAATCTGCTGAAGGATTACGATAGAAGCTGAAATCTCTTTCTCCGTCTTCACGCAGGGAAACGAAAGCTAAAGCTGTGTTTGCTTCTTCTGTACGATAGACCATATCAGTACCTACTCCTACTTCACGAAGCGTATCTACTAGAAAGTCTCCAAACGCATCTTCTCCAACTTTTGTAATAAGCGCTGACTCATTACCGTATGTAGCAACAACTGCTGCAACGTTTGCCGGCGCTCCGCCTGGCACACGCGTAAACGATTCCACTTCTTTCAATTGAAGACCTTTTTGAGCTGGAATCATATCAATTAATACTTCACCGATACTAAATAACTTACCCATTCTATTCACCTTACTTTTCTTTTTGTCATATTGTCATACTATGTTCCAAAAAATCCTTAAATCAAATTATACGTCCCAAACATCTTTTTCGTAAAGAGAAATTTCCAATTTATTTTAAAAAAATCACAAATTATCGTTTTTTTCTCACAATGTTTTATTGGTTAATTCCGTTCCATCCCTTATCAAACCTGAGATTGAAATGACTTTCTTACACAAAGGTCGCGGAATAAAAAAAGTTAATTTCCAGTTTAAACTGTTTATTTATTCATTTTTCGTTCGACATCTCTTCTCTTATTTCCTGTTTATTCGCCGTGAATATGCAAATAATGATAAAAATTCGCGTTTTTACCCCTATTTAAGAAGGAATGGCTTAAAATGTGTCGAATAGACTTAGGTAGGTATATGACATTATGTATGTTACACTAAATACAAGGCAAGGAAGGGAGAATCAGTCATGAAAATCAATGTTTTTCTAGACGACTATCGCAAATGCCCTGACGGTCATGTTTTAGCCGAAACGATTGATGAATGTATTGATCTGCTAAGATCATTCGATGTTGAACATTTATCACTCGATCACGATTTACTGAGTAAGACACGGAATGGATTAATGCTCGTGCATTTTATGGTAAAGCATCATTTATATGCCGATCGAATTACGATTCACTCCGCTAATCATTCAGGCAGCAAAGCAATGTACAACTGCTTTAAGGACGCTCAAAAAGAGCATAAAATGCCAAACAACATTAAAATTCTAAGATGCCCTCTGCCTCTTCGATGATACCTGCACCCTCACACATTCATTTCAACAGAATCTGTCCGATTCAATTCTCACAGACATCCTGTTTTTATAAAATGAAGAACGATACTGCTTGTTCGATACGTATAGATGTGAATACGCTTTAAGCAGTTTATATTATATAGAAGAAACCGCTCTAAAATACCGTGATGATAGCTTTTAAAAGCAGACTACATGGTACAAAGAGCGGTTTTTTGCTATTTAGACAGTTTAGCAGAATCCAAGTCCGCTGAGAGAGCAGCCGGCTGTTTTGCGTTTTCCTTCAGCTGCCTAGCGTTCACGAACCAGTAAATGCTTCCCACAAACAGACCTCCCCCTACGATGTTTCCGAGTGTAACGGGAATTAAATTATGAAATAGTCCAGCAGCCGAAATCGCATCAGGATGCGGAAGCAATAAAGCTAGACCAAGAAACGTCATATTTGCCACGCTGTGCTCGTATCCTGATGCAACAAATGCAAACAGCATCCAAAAAATGAGCATGATCTTTGCCGCATCGCTTTTAGTGCGCGCAGCCGTCCAAATTGCCAGGCAAACAAGCCAGTTGCAAAGAATGCCGCGAAAAAATAATTCACTGACCGGCAAATTCATTTTTTTAGCTGCCAGCGTCATAAGTAAATGGTTCGGTTCAATTCCTTTAAACAAACCGGTTCCGGTAATTAACAAACAAAGCCCAAACGCACCTATCGCATTTCCGATAAAACACCACGTCCAGTTTTTGAACGTATCTTTCCATGTCGTGACTCCCGATAGCGTACTGACTGTATAAACCATATGATTCCCCGTAAACAATTCAGCTCCTGCAAATACGACAAGCAGAAGAGCAACAGCAAAAGATAACCCCATCACAAGAGAAACGACCGGTAAAGAAGCAGAGGCCAAAGGTGCTCCTACCGATAGAGCTAATATAACGCCAAGTCCTACGTAAGCACCCGCTAGCACAGCTAACAGCAAATAACTCGGCAAATGATCATTCACAAGCTTCGTCTTTTCACGGGCTAACTCATTCATTGACTGCAGTGAATTCTTAAACAAAAGTGTTTCCTCCTTTTATTCATCTTAGACGCATACTTTTTCTTCTGTTTTTTCCAAAAACCAAGAAAGAGCAGAAGCTTGCTTCACCACTTCACCAATCACAATCATCGCGGGATTACTCACTTGCTGTTCAGCAGCCGTGTCTACAATTGTGCCAAGCGTGCCTGTAACCGTGCGCTGATAAATAGACGTACCTTGTTCAATAAGCGCGGCCGGCGTATCCGCGCTTTTTCCGGCGTCTAAAAGCTGACGGCAAATATATGGCAAGTTTTTAACGCCCATATAAATCGCAAGCGTATCAACTCCTTTTGCTAAATGCTCCCAGCGAATACTTTCCGGCTTGCCGCTCAAGCAGTGTCCCGTCACAACGGCAAACGAACGGCTCAGCTCACGATGCGTCACAGGAATTCCAGCATACGCCGGTGCCGCAATTCCCGCTGTAATACCCGGAACGATTTCAAATGGAATTGTATGCTGAGCGAGCACTTCTGCTTCTTCACCGCCTCTTCCGAAAATAAACGGATCTCCGCCTTTTAACCGCACGACGGTGTTTCCTTTTCTTGCGTAGAATACAAGCAAATCATGAATATCATCTTGAGAAACGCAGTGATCACCAGGCTTTTTCCCGCAGTAGACGAGTTCAGCTCCTTCTTTTGCATACTGAAGAAGAACAGGGTTCACTAATCGGTCGTATAAAATAACATCTGCTTTTTCTAAACATTTGGCTGCTTTTATCGTTAGTAAATCTGGATCTCCTGGTCCGGCTCCTACAATGTACACTTTTCCTGTTCTCATTTTTGCTTCGCTCCTTTTAGTTTGTTCCCTTGAATTTTTGTGGCGCGTTGAAAATCAACGCGCCACGTTACTTATTCTTCAATTAAAAGATACAGCAAATCTCCTTCAACAGCCGCTTCGTACGTGTCGACACATCCGCTGTCAGGCTCTTGCACGTTACCGTCATGCAAGCAAATTTTCCAGTCATGCATCGGACAGAACACCGAGTCGCCGCTCACGATTCCTTCACTTAACACCCCGCCTTTATGCGGACAGCGATTTTCAATTGCCCGTATTTTTCCGCTTGATAGCTTAAACACCGCAATTTCTTTTCCGTTTACTTTCACTGTTTTTCCTAGGCTTACCGGAAAATCATGAATCGACCCTACGCATACTTTTGTAATGTTTTTATTCACCATCTTTATTTCCCCCCACCTTTATGATGTGACAACTGTTTCGAATAGCTCTTTTTTCGTCTTTTTGCTTTCGACGATTTCTTTCCAAGGATCACGGTACGTAGATAACGCTTCGTCCATACGCATATTCAGCTCTCTTCTCGTCTCAGCGTCATCAAGCACGGACTGAATGTGCGAAAGTCCCATGCGCTCAATCCATGCAGACGTACGCTCTAAGTAATTAGCCGTTTCTCGGTAATACTGCAAATAAGCTCCTGTGATGTCCATCAATTCTTCGTCTGTTTTTACTTTATACAATAAATCTCCGCCGCGAAGATGCGTACCTCCATTTCCGCCCACGTAAATTTCCCAGCCGCCGTCAATTCCAATAAAGCCAATATCTTTAATACCTGACTCAGCACAGCTTCTCGGACAAGCAGATACAGCCATTTTCACTTTATGAGGCGTCCATAGTCCTTCAAATTTTTTCTCAAGCGCAATTCCAACGCCCATTGAATCCTGCGTGCCAAAACGGCAAAACTGTTCCCCGACGCATGTTTTCACCGTCCGCAGCGACTTGCCGTACGCGTAGCCAGAAGGCATATCTAACTCTTCCCATACGCTAGGCAAATCTTCTTTTTTAACACCAAACAAATCAAGACGCTGACCACCCGTCACTTTTACGAGCGGAATTTCATATTTATCAACAACATCTGCAATTTTTCGTAAATCTTCTGCATTTGTGACGCCTCCGTACATGCGAGGAACAACAGAATACGTGCCGTCTTTTTGAATATTTGCATGCATGCGTTCATTCACAAATCGTGATTCGCGTTCATCAATGTATCCGGTTGGATTCACCATACCTAAATAATAGTTTAGCGCCGGACGGCATTTCGAACAGCCTTCTTCATTATTCCAGCCAAGTACATTCATCACTTCACGCGTATGCGAAAGGCCTTTTGCTTTGATTTCTTCGACAACTTCATCTCGTGAAAGAGTCGTACAGCCGCAAATCGCTTCTTTTTGAATCGCCGCGTCAAAGTCAGCGCCAAGAGTATGCTGAAGCACTTCCGCTACAAGCGGCTTACATCCTCCGCAGGAGCGAGAGGCACTTGTACAAGCTTTGATTTCATCAACCGATGAGCATCCTTGCTTTTGAATAGCTTCCACAATCGTACCTTTTGTTACGCCGTTACAGCCGCAAATAATATCATCCGCGCTCATGCTTGCTACTAAGCTTTCACCGGCGTTACCGCCAGATGGCTGTAAAATCGAAACTTTTGCGACATCGGATACATCTTCTTGCTTTTGTATCATTGAAAACAGTCGATTTCCGTCACTGCTGTCTCCAAAAAGAACGGCTCCTACGATTTGATTGCCTCGTAAAACAAGCTTTTTATAAATGCCGTCTTGTTCATCGAACACTTTGATCGCTTTTTTCTCTTCATCTTCCGTGAAGTCTCCTGCTGAGAACACTTCAACACCTGATACTTTTAGCTGTGTTGATAAAACCGATCCTTCATAAGGCACTTTTTCTGCACCGCAAATCGCTTTTGCTAATGCTTTTCCTTGTTCATACAGAGGTGCCACCAGTCCGTATACCATTCCTCTATGCTCTGCACATTCTCCAACCGCGTAGATGTTTGAAATATCCGTTTGCATAAAGTCATTCACAACAATTCCTCGATTTACGTTAAGTCCCGCTTCTTTTGCAAGCTGAACATTTGGCTTAATTCCAACGGCCATCACGACTAAATCAGCTTCTAAAAACGTCCCGTCTTTAAAAGATAATCCTTCAACTCGCTCATCGCCGACGATTTCCGCCGTTTGTTTTTCAAGCAAAAACTTCATACCTTGTTTTTCTAATTCGTTTTGAAGCAATTTGCCCGCTGTTGGATCAAGCTGACGTTCCATTAAATACGGAGCTAAGTGAATCACAGATACGTCCATCCCCAGATTTAACAGTCCGCGCGCTGCTTCTAATCCAAGCAGTCCGCCTCCAATAACCGCTGCTTTTTTATACTGCTGAGAAGCCTGCAGCATTTCATCCGTGTCTTTTATATCTCGAAAAGCCGTCACTCCTTTTTTATCAGATCCTGGAATCGGAAGAATAAAAGGAAGAGAGCCCGTTGCTAAAATTAACTCATCATACGATTCTACTCTCCCACTGTTTGTCGCTACTTCTTTTTTTACTGAATCGATACTCGTAACCGTTTCGTTCGTATATAATGTAATATTGTTTTCTTGATACCAGTTCCAATCGTTTAACGTAATGTCTTCAACATTCGTATCTCCTTGCAGCACTTTTGATAGTAAAATACGATTATAGTTCGGATGCGGCTCGCTTCCGAAAATCGTAATTTCAAACGCTTCGTTTGAAACCTTCAATACTTCTTCAATCGCTCGAACTCCAGCCATTCCATTTCCAATCAATACGAGTTTCTTTTTTTGCATCTTCCATTCCTCCCCTGGCGTCTATACCTGCTTGTTTCAAAGATATATTTTCTATGCATCTTTAAAGATATATTTAAGATATATGAATTTTCTGAATCATTCAACTTATATGTTAGGTTATCTAACACATTTATGTTATGTATGCGATTCCATTGCTTTAACAGCAAGTAAAAAAAATAAATGGTCTAATTACGTTTTAATTGAGATCATTCTTTGCATTTTATTTTGTGATGTTTTTCACAACATTAATTTAGCAAGAATAAATAACCTGAGCTATGATAAAAATCACTCCTATTAAAAATGATTAATAATTTTAGAGTTTCGTTCTAAAAACTATAAAAAGACAAGCCCTATTCCACATATAATAGGGCTTGCCTTTTTATTTTCCCGTAAACCAATTCACAACGTACTCTCCCCACACTTCATTTCCTTTTCTCGTTAAATTACCGCTGTCTTTATTTATATACTCTCCTAAATGAAACGGCCAAATGAGCGAGTGATTCATATAATATACCCAGTTTGCTTCAGACACTCCCCTGATTGCTTCTACCCCTTCTTCATAGGACTCCGTTTGTGAAATATATGGCTGTGACGGCTGAATCATAAGGGTTTTTTTCAAGTCTTTGAGCTGATAAATCAGCTTGTCTGTATTTTCAAGCGTATCATCTAGCGTAAGGTGCTGATAGTCATTTTTAAGAGGTGCTTCAAAAAGAATAATGTTTGGCTGAAGTTGATCAATTTGATCGGCAATATGTGAGGATAAAAGCTCATCAGTTGTTTGACTGCCGTATGAAAGGGTTTTGATCGTAAATACATCACTTCCATATGTAGCTGCTAGCTCTTTTTTTAACTGTTGAGGCCACCCCGCTTCCTTCGCGGATGTGGCAATTACAAGAGTAAGAGGCTTTTTATTTGCAATAGATGACTCGATTTGCTTTGTGATAAAGTCTGGAAGATTTTTTGTATAAGCAGATACATCAGAAAATTATTTTCTTTATGTACAACAGCAGTTTTTACTTCACTTGCCTGCGCTTCCGTTTGCTCTTGCCAGTGCTGCGTCCCCGTATATCTTCCGTTTCTTTTATATCTCGAAAAGCCGTAACTCCTTTTTTATCTGATCCTGGAATCGGAAGAATAAAAGGAAGAGAACCCGTTGCTAAAATTAATCCATCATATGATTCTACTCTGCCACTGTTTGTCGCTACTTCTTTTTTTACTGAATCGATACTAGTAACCGTTTTGCCCGTATATAATGTAATATTGTTTTCTTGATACCAGTTCCAATCGTTTAGCGTAATGTCTTCAACATTCGTATTTCCTTGCAGCACTTTTGATAGTAAAATACGATTATAGTTCGGATGCGGCTCGCTTCCGAAAATCGTAATCTCAAATGCTTCGTTTGAAACCTTCAATACTTCTTCAATCGCTCGAACTCCAGCCATTCCATTTCCAATCAATACGAGTTTCTTTTTTTGCATCTTCCATTCCTCCCCTGGCGTCTATACCTGCTTGTTTCAAAGATATATTTTCTATGCATCTTTAAAGATACATTTAAGGTATATGAATTTTCTGAATCATTAAACTTATGTGTTAGGTTATCTAACATATAAGTTTTATGTATGCGATTACAATGTTGGAATATAAAGAAAAAATATTTATACGAAAAGTCTCTCATAGGGAATAGAATGCTTTTGAAGATGCTTAAAATAACGGAAACTTAGTCTCAAAAACTTATTTTTTACATGTTTTTACAGACTAAGTATAGTAGAATATAATTTAAATTATATTCTTACAGAAAAAGGCAAACTAATTGAAAAGTTAGGACGCAAAACTACAGATCTACGGTTTTTACACTATGATGGCTGAGTTTCCTTTACTAAAGGAGCAGACTTGATGGAAAAGCTGAACAAAGTATTTGATAACGAACTAGATAAAGAATGGCTACAACTTATTTACGAAGCAAAACAGCTGGGCTTATCTAGCAAAGAAATTAAGGATTTTTTACAACAAAATAAAGCACGATAATAAAAAAACCATTAGAACTTAGGTTCTAATGGTTTTTTTGCTGCTACCTATACTTTTATTTTCTAGAGATTTTTGTTTAAGAAACTCTTCAAACTCATTCTTCGTTATATTTGAATCCATTGCTTCCTTAACAAGGGCCATCCATTCTGGAGGAAGCAACATATCATTTTTTTCATTAATATCCATTTTATCCCTTCTTTCAACCTTTCTAATTATAAATCAAATTCTGTTGCAATATAACCCTCATACCTATTTTTTTACGTTAATGTAATAAAATTATACTAAACTCCCTAAACTATTATGTCAGTAAAACAGACATTATTCTAGAGAAAAATCGCTTTTTTGTTTCTGATAAAGAACATTTTTTGATTTTGTTCTTTATTAAGGTTTACCAACCGAGGATTTTTTTGTATAATTAACTCAAATTTTGTAATATTAATCCATTTTATTTAGGAGGACCATAATGCCCTTATCTTATTCTTTAAAACGAATTAAAACACCTTTGCAGTTTTTTGGTATTACGCTTTATAAATGCCCAAGCACCGGCTCTTATTATTATAAAAGCAGAGCAAACCGACATTTAAAAAAAGTAAGATAACGTAAGAGCTTGAATGAAGTTCTCTTATCCTGGCTTAGAGGGCTTCATTCAATTATTTTTGTCTGGCAATAGTTCGGGAAGACGTCTGATAACTTACAATTCAATCTATTTTTTCTTTATCGGTGAACCAATTTACTAAATAGGCTCCCCATACTTCACCTCCTTTCTTTGTTAATCTCCCATCGTTTTTATTGATATACTCTCCTAAATGAAACGGCCAAATAAGCGAATGATTTAAATAGTGAACCCAATTTTCTTCTGCCACTCCCCGAATAGCTTCTACCCCTTCTTCATAGGACTCCGTCTGGGAAATGTACGGCTGAGACGGTTGAAGCATCAGAGTTTTTTTCAAGTCTTTAAGCTGATGAATCAGTGTCTCTGTATTTTTAAGCGTATCGTCTAACGTAAGCTTCTGATAATCATTTTTAAGAGGTGCTTCAAATAAAATAATATTTGGCTGAAGTTGATTAATTTGATTCACAATATGTGAGGATAAAAGCTCACCAGTTGTTTGGCTGCCGTATGAAAGTGTTTTAACAGTGAATACATCACTTCCATATGTAGCTTCTAGCTCTTTCTTTAACTGCTGAGGCCACCCTGCTTCCTTTGCGGATGTGGCAATTACAAGAGTCAGAGGCTTTTTATTTGCGATAGATGACTGGATTTGCTTTGTGATAAAGTCTGGAAGATTTTTTGTATAAGCAGATACATCGGAAAACTGTTTTTCTTTATGTACAACAGCAGTTTTTACTTCACTTGCCTGCGCTTCCGTTTGCTCCTGCCAGTGCTGCGTCCCCGCATACATCACCGCACCGCACAAAACAGCCGCTGCCACATTTACCCCAACCATCGCCTTCATTCAATCTCCCCTTTACCCCTTTTTAAAAACAACTATATTCTCTCCACCAAACTCACATTCAATAGAATACATAAATAGACAACAAGAAAATACTTCACTGAATGTACCCTAGAAGGTTCACCTATGCGGCAGGCGCAAACCCGCAAGGGAGGGTGACTGCCGCTTAGGTCTAGCAACTCTACCATCACTGCTCTTCCGTGATGGTAGAGTTGCTACATCGATAATAGATATAGAAATAATTATAGATTAGTAGAATTTGGAATGGGGGACCTTTCGTACGTAAAATCTCTACAAATACACGTATACTTCGCATATTTCCTAGCGAAACGTGAAGTTTCTGGGGAAATTACGTCACGTTTCTTAAAAAGAAAACATAATGTACGCTCATTCGCGTATATGACCTGTCCCTTATACAGTAGAGATACCGGCGGAATACAGCAAAAACGCGTTTTTGAAAAAGGAATGCTATATGCAAAAAAGCTCATTTGATCAAATCGCTTCATCCTTTCATCCATTAATTGTGTCGATGATTAAAAGATTTCATATTTACAAAGACTTCGATGAATATTATCAAGTTGCTTTAATTGGTTTGTGGAGAGCTTACCAAAAATTTGATGAAAGCAAGGGTTCTTTTTCCGCTTATGCTTACACAACCGTGCGCGGTACTATCCTTTCCTATTTAAAAGGAAATGCATTGCGTGAAGAACGAGAAACTCCTGCTGAATATGATTTACTTGCGTTAAATGAAGACCCTGCTCCTATTATTCCGTTAGAAGCTGATACAATTAACCAATATATCGAACATCTCACCCCTAGAGAAAAAATCTATGTAATAGAATACTTGCTTGAAGGATATTCTTATAAAGAAATTGCATACAAATATCACGTATCAACAGGAGCCGTTAAGAACTGGGGAAAGACAGCCCGTAAAAAACTAAAGGTCCTGCTTCTTCAAGAATAAAAAGTAAGATAGGGGAAGCTTGTTTAAGCTTCCTCTCAACACACCGGGACCAAAATATTGACCTTATGTAAACAAGTTCGTTTGATAAAACGAACAGATTAAGAAAAAAAAAGCTGACTTTCTAAGCAATAGTTTCGAATAACTGCTGCTCTCGCTAACTTTTTTTCTAAACTGTAATAGGAAAGTTTGACAGTAATGAACGTGTCGTCTTTGAAGTAAATAACCGTAGAATTTGAACTAACTGAAGCAAGCGTATGTGAAGTATGAACATGAGAGGAAAAAATCCAAGCGCAGCTGTAGTCATTGGGCGAAGATGTAGGAAACGCAATAATGGCTTGTGAACGACTAATGACAAGAGGCGTAAGCTGTTTGTACGGAAACATTTTTCGAACGGCAGCGATGGAACCTTTGAACGTACTTAATTCTCGAATACATGCTTCTTCTAATAGTTGTTTACATGTCTTGCTTATCATATATTCTCCTGTTTCATCTAGCACCTTCGTGCGGTAAATAGGATCATTCACGGGAACCAGTGCTTTTGTTGTCAAACTAATTCGATAATTTTCATTATTTGTCATACATCTACCCCCTTTTGCTACTTTATCACTATTCTATACTATCGAAATAAGGAAAATCTAGTATTTTTTTCTCATTATTTGAAATTTTTTTGTATTTCATTGTAGATAAGAACAAAAGCGCTGAAGCCAGCGCTTTTCTTTTAAATAAAAATGTCTAAAATAAGAACCATTGCAAACGCTGCAAATGATAGAATCGTTTCCATCACTGTCCACGTTTTTAACGTTTGAGCCACTGACATATTGAAGAATTCTTTAATTAACCAGAAGCCAGAATCATTTACGTGTGATAACATTACAGAACCCGCGCCTGTTGCTAGCACCAATAGCTCTGGGCTTACGTTTGGCATGGTTGCTGCAATTGGTGCTACAATACCTGCTGCTGTTGTCATTGCTACTGTTGCTGAACCAACTGCTGCACGAATTAACCCTGCAATCACAAACGCTAGCACGATAGGAGAAAGATGTGCATCTTGAGCAAATCCTGCAATCGCGTCACCTACACCGCTTGCTGTTAAAATTTTATTAAAACCGCCTCCTGCACCGATGATTAAAATAATCGAAGCAACCGGTCCAAGACATTCATTTGTGAATTTTAATAAATCATCTTTGTTGTATCCTCTTGCAAAACCGAACGAATAGAAAGCAAATACTAGCGAAATTAACAGCGCTACGATTGGACTTCCGATAAAGTTTGTTACGTAGCGAATCGTACTTGTTTCTGGATAAACGAACCCAGTGATCGTTGCTAAAAGCATTAATAGGACCGGTAGTAAAATCGTGAATAACGTAATTCCGAAGCCAGGAAGATCTTTATGCTTCGACTCTGTGAACTGCTCCATGATTTCACCCGTTGGCTCTACGTGAACACGGCGTGAAATGAACGATCCATAAATAGGACCCGCTACGGCTGCAGCTGGAAATGCCACAACTAATGAATACAAAATTGTTTTACCTAAATCTGCTTTAAAGATATCCACCGCTAGCATCGCTGCCGGATGCGGAGGTACCAAACTGTGAACAACGGCTAAACCGGCAATTAATGATAAACCGATTTTAATAAGTGACGTACCCGTATGCTTGGCAATTACAAACACAAGCGGAATTAATAACACAACACCAACTTGGAAAAAGACCGGGATACCGCAAATAACGGCTACAACCATCATTGCCCAGTGTACGTTCTTTTCACCGAATACTTTAATTAACGTGCGGGCAATACGCTCGGCTCCGCCTGACTCTGCCATCATTTTACCTAACATCGTTCCAAGACCAAGAACAATCGCGATAAATCCTAAGACGCTCGCTACTCCTTCTTGAAAAGCCGTTACGATATCAGGCAGCTTCATTCCTGAAATAAGACCCATAAACAAAGCCGCGAGAATTAGCGCTACGAACGGATTTGTTTTAAATTTGGCAATTAAAAAGATAAGTCCAACAATCGATACAATCGCATACAGCAAAAGACTTGCTTCATGACTTAATCCGAATACTGAATTCATATGTTCATCCCCTTAGTGTGACCATTTTTCATGTACGTACATCCAAATAATGTATACGCTTTCAAATAATTTCTAAAGTGAACGCACCTTGTACGTTCACTTCTTCCTATTTACTTAGTAATTCAACCGTTTCACGAAGCGTTGTTTTGGCTCCGACATTTCCAGGGAAAATGATGTACGCAATGCCCGGAAACTTACTTTCTTCTCCCGTTACCCATACCGGAATGCCCGGCTTGATTTGTCCAGCAACCGTCGCACGCTTTACGGATAAGCCGTTTACGCCAATATCACTTGACGTAATGCCGCCTTTTGCAACGATAAAGTTTGGACGAACGTTTAAGCGGCGAACAATGCTTGTAACCGCATCTGAAATTTTTACCGATAATTTAAGCTCTTCTTCTTTTTTGCCTTCGCCAAGATCTAAGCGCTCGCGTCTTGTATACACAGCTACCGTTTGACCTTGTGAAATAAGCTGCTCTGCTTCATTGATAATACGATTCACTTCTTCTTCAAACTTTTCAGGTTCTAAGACAAGATGACAGTCAAATTCAATAAATTCAATGAAGCTGCATTTCTTCAATTCTTCTAACTGCTCTGTCGTTTTTTTAACATGCGAACCAACCATAATTAATCCGCCGTTTGACGACTTTTCTTTAATGAGCTCTTCTTTTGTTAAAAGATCTTTGTCGCTCACGCCGCCCATCACTTTTGTTAGAGCCGCAGCGCTGCGATACATAAAGTGCTTTCCAAGCTTCATCGCGCGAAGAAGCGCAATCGTCACAACTTTCACGTCTACATAATCCACTGCGTTCACGATCACTTTGTTAAAGTCTTTCACTTCCATTAACTGATTTGTAATCGTCACTAAATCAAGTGCACGAATGCTCCCGAGCGAAATATATGTCGTATGACTTGCTTTAAATTTCCCTTCTGACTTTTCTTCTACCCACTCGCCTAAATGAGACTTACTGTAGCCAAACGTACGGTCTTTTGCAAACTCCGTTTCTCCTGCCGGCACTAAGTAGTCTTCATCTTGCACGTAGTGAATGTTATCAACTGTGAATCGTCCGCCTTCTTTAAAGAAAGGAAAGATAACTTCGCCGTCAAGCACTTGATTGGAATGCTGTTCAACCGTTTTCTTTAACACTTCTGTTTCTAGCGGATAGTGACCGCGAAGAGTCGAATCACCTCTGCTGATAATTAAAAACTCTTTATCTACTTCAGCCGCTACTTCTGTAATAACAGCGGCAATGTCCGCGTGGGCTTTTTCCGTTTCAGAAGCGGTAAATCCACGTGAATTTGTTAGAATAAAAAACATTGAATTTTCTTCTAAAAACCCTTGCTTGATGCTGTCTTTGCTCCAGTCTGTATAGACCGAAATGCCGTTAACGGTTTGAACACCCGTTGGATCATCATCTAGCACAATGATTTTTTGATTAAACGTCAGAAGCTCTGCGTCTAGCATTTTCTGTACAAGTGCTTCATCAACCGCTGGAATGTCTTTAAACACATCGCTTACAAGACGTTTTTCATGTTGTTTAATCATGCTTCCACCTTCTTTTTCACTTCAACGTTTGCTAATTTTTCATAGTACTGTACAATTCCGCCATGATCATCGCTTGCTTTTCCGTCTACTTTTAACGCATGGAAAATTTCCACAAGCTGACTTGAAAGCGGAAGCGGTACGCCAATGTCATGAGCCGTTTCCATCACGTTTGTCATATCTTTTAAGTTAATATCAATGCGTCCGCCTGCTACGAAGTTGCGGTCTAAAATAAGCGGTACTTTTGCATCTAATACAGCGCTTCCTGCTAATCCGCCGCGAATCGCTTGATACATTTTTTCAACGTCAATGCCTGCTTTGGCTGCTAATACAAGTGCTTCAGACATCGCTGCGATGTTTAAGTTCACAATGACTTGATTTGCAAGCTTAGCCGTTACGCCGCTTCCATTGTCTCCAACAAGCGTTACTTCCGTTCCCATCGCATGAAGGATAGGTGAAACGCTTTCAAAGATGTGTTCATTTCCTCCGACCATAATCGCAAGCGTGCCGTCAATTGCTTTTGGCTCTCCTCCGCTAACCGGAGCGTCTAGCATGTGAATTCCTTTTTGTGCAAGTTCAGCCGCAATTTCTTTTGATGCTACAGGCGAAATTGAACTCATATCAATGATAACGCTTCCTTCTTTTGTGCTATGAATTAACCCTTCTTCTCCAAGAACCACGCTTTTTACATGATGTGAAGCCGGAAGCATCGTGATCATCACGTCGCTGTTCACTGCAACTTCAGCAAGGCTTTCTGCTCCAAATCCTCCTGCTGCTTTTACTTCTTCTACTGCTGCTTTATTAATATCGTAAACCGTTACCTCAAAACCTGCTTTTAATAAATTGAGTGTCATCGGTTTTCCCATAATTCCAAGTCCAATAAATCCAACGCGTTTTGTCATTTTCGTTTCCTCCCCTTGTTGTATACGTTTTCAAATACATTTTAAAAAATAATGTATACGTTAAAATATTTTTTGTATACATTTCTGATAATTTTGTATACACTCATCATATTCGCATTTTATTTATTTGTCTAGGCTTTTTTCAAATAGAAATTATTTCTAAAAGCGAAACTTTCCGTCCCACCTTTTCACAAGTTATAGTATGATTTGGGTATACGCGTACAAAATGATCAAAAATAAAGAGAGAAAGAGACGAGATTTCCTCGTGTCGAATGCTAGAGGTGAAGTAGAGTATGTTAAGAAATCAAGGTTCTCGTTCGTCTCATCATCCTTCTTATGAGATGATTCGAGATAAAATTTTAAATGGTGAGCTTGAAGGCGGTACAAAAATCGTCGAAGAAAAATTAGCGAGCGAGCTTGGATTTAGCCGAACGCCGATTCGTGATTCCATCAGGCGGTTAGAATATGAGGGACTGATCGTTCGAAAAAAAGTGGTGTCGCCGACAGAAAAAGACTTACGCAACTTGTTTGAAGTGCGAATGCTGCTAGAAGGCTCAGCTTCTAAAGCTGCCGCGACTTTTTTGTCTGATAACGAATTAGAAGAATTAAAGGAATGCGTAGACATCGGAAGAAACGGCTCGTTTGAAGAAATTATGAGCGCGAATGAACGTTTTCACGCTATTATTGTGAACGCAAGCAACAATGACGTAATGATTAATATCATCGACCGCATGCAGTCCATCATTTACTTATTCCGTCATACCGTGGTGTTTTACAACCGCCCGTTTTTAATTGACGAACACGAAGACATTTATAAAGCTATTAAAGAACGCAATGCTGAAAAAGCCGAAGCGTTAATGCAAGAGCATCTTCAAAAAGACTTAGAGTTTTGCCTGCACTTGCTTCAGAGAAGACAATAAAAAAGCTGCCAATCGGCAGCTTTTTTATACGTACATCTTTTCCTTTGTAGAAATGTCAGCTAACTGTCCGCTGCTGTTTTTGAACACCACGTGTTTCCTTGAAAACTTCGTTGGCGAATCAATACCGGCTGCTGCGGCTAAATTAAACAATCCTTCACGAAGTGACAGCACGTAGTTGCACACGCGGTATGATTTTTCTTCAATAATAAGCGCTTTTTGCAGCTTTGGATCTGTTGTAGCTACGCCTACTGGACAACGGTTATTGTGACAAACCTGCGCTTGAATACAGCCAACAGAAAACATAAAGCCTCTGGCAATATTAACGCAGTCGGCACCCAGCGATAAAGCCGTTGCAACTTTATCAGCTGTTAACAGCTTGCCCGATGCAAAAAGCTTCACTTCATCACGAACGCCATACTTTTTAAGCAGTTCATCCACAAAAGGAAGTCCTGAAAACAGAGGTACGCCCGCTCCGTCTGCTAATTCTTGAAACGATGCCCCTGTTCCTCCTTCTGCTCCGTCAATCGTAATAAAGTCAGGACCGCTTCCCGTCTCTTTCATATACGCCGCCATTTCTTCAAGATCGTTTGTGTTTCCGACAACCATTTTAATGCCTACTGGCTTGCCGCCTACATCTCGAAGTTTTTCAATAAACTGAAACATTTCAGGATATGACGCAAACTCTTTAAAACGGTTTGGGCTGTCTACCGATTCTCCTGGCTTCAAGTTGCGGATTTCAGCGATTTCTTCCGTTACTTTTGAACCATCTACGTGACCGCCTCGCGTTTTAGCTCCTTGGGCGAGCTTGATTTCAAACGCTTTGATTTGTTCCATTTCACTTTTCTTTTTAAATTCTTCCCATGAAAATTCGCCTTCTTTTGTCCGAACGCCAAAAAGCCCTGGACCAATTTGAAAAATAATATCAACGTTTCCTTTTAAATGATACGGTGACAGTCCGCCTTCTCCCGTGTTCATCCACGTGCCGCCTGCTCGTCCTAACCCTAGGGATAAAGCGGTAATCGCATGGTCACCAAGCGCACCAAAGCTCATGCCTGATTGACCGATTAATCCTTTTACAACAAACGGCTTTTTGCATGAAGGACCTATAACGACCGCATCTTCATCTCGCAAATAAAATGGATCCGCTTCTTTTACTTCGCGGTGCTCTCTTCGGCTGAATAAGTTATCGGCGTCCATTTTATATACTTTTGTTTTAATTTTTGTCGTATTATCCGCTTTCATTTCATCGCGCTGCTTTGGAAACACCGCGTTTCGAATATAATAGCCCGGTTCGTTAAAATCACGCTCTGAGCCAAACCCCATCATTCGGTTAAGGTATTTACCTGACTTAACGGTTTGTTCATATTGATTTCTAGAAAACGGCTTGCCTTCGTTATTATTTAAAAATAAATACTGACGCAGTTCAGGCCCCATTTTCTCAAAAATATAGCGCATCTTCCCGAGCAGCGGATAGTTTCTCAAAACCGAATGCTCTTCTTGTTTTTCATCTTTCATCCAAAGAATAATAGCGATAATAACCGGCACTATAATCACAAGCATCATTACCCCGCCAAAAATAAGTAAAATGATTTCAAACACTCCCATAATATCCCTCCTAAAAAGACTCTCCTGTACGGAGAGTCACTGATTAAAGCATTCTGCTTAGTCCTTTACGAAGCGGCGGCATTTCAAGCTCGTGTTCTTTGAAAAACTTTTTCATGATGTGCTTCGAATAATTGGCTGCTTGTCCAAATGAAATTTTGCCTGGAAGCGGCGGTTCATCCGCGACAACCACATCAATCACAACAGGAACAGTCGCAAGCGCTGCTTTTTCAAAAGCGGTTTCCAACTCCTCGTATTTTTCAACACGATAGCCAATCCCTCCGCATGATTCAGCGAACTTCGCAAAGTTCATTTCACCAAGCTGCGTTTGATAATCCAAGTGGCCTTGAATGGCTTGTTCGTATTTAATCATGCCGATTTCACTGTTATTAAGGACGACTACAACGATCGGCAGCTTGTACTTCACAGCCGTCACAAAATCTTGCATGACCATCGTAAAGCCTCCGTCACCGCATACGGCTACCGATTGTTTTTCAGGATGGGCAAGCTTTCCTGCAATCGCAGCCGGAAGTCCGCAGCCCATCGTTGCCAGCCAGCTTGAAATGACAAATTTTTGATTCGTCATGCGGAAATGTCTCGCCATCCACACCGTCACGTTCCCGACATCAACAGATACAATCGCATCATCATCAACGATTTTTTGAAGCTTAGGAATGACTTGCTGCGGCTTGATTGGCGTACTCACTTCATTTTCTTCTTTTTCTACGTGTTTCCACCAGTTTTCCATATTGACTTGACACTCTTCTAAGAAACGGCGGTTTTCTTGGTAATCTAAATTATGCGCAAGCTGCGAAAGCGTCGTTTTAGAGTCTCCGACTAATCCAATCGATACAGGATAGCGTCTGCCAATTTGTGTGGCGTCAGAGTCCAGCTGAATCGCTTCAACGCCGTCTGGTAAAAACTCACGGTACGGAAACGACGTGCCCACCATAATCAATAAGTCGGTTTCTTCCATTGCTTCATACGCCGGCTTTGTCCCAATTTGCCCGAGCTGCCCTAGGTTATAAGGATGATGATCAGGCAGTATTCCTTTACCCGGAAGCGTAAAGATAATCGGCGCCGCAATTTTTTCTGCAAACTGTGCTAACTCAAGCTTGGCGTGCTTTGCGCCTGTTCCTGCTAAAATAACCGGTTTTTTTGCGTATTTAATGGCTAAAAGTGCCTTGGCTACATCTTCAGGGTCACTGTGAGAAATGGATTTTGATACATTAGCAATTGGCGTTTTTTCATCAATTTTAATCGTTGAAGACGGAATATCATCTGGAATAACTAATACGGCGACGCCTTTTTTAGCGTAAGCCGTTCGAATCGCTTGCTGAAGCAGATGCGGAAACGATTCAGGTGAGTCCACTCGGTGATTAAATACCGACACATCGTCAAAAACCCGTTCTAAGTTCACTTCTTGAAACGATTCATTGCCAAGCTTCGCACGAGGCACCTGTCCGGCTAGCACTAGCACCGGTGCACCGTCTGCTTTGGCATCGTATAAGCCGTTTAACAAATGAATTGCACCCGGCCCTCCAATCGACAGACATACGCCGATTTTGCCTGTGATCTTAGCGTAAGAAGATGCCGCCAGTGCACCTACTTCCTCGTGACGGACTTGAATAAATTCAATTTCATCTTTTTCACTGCGCAAGTTGTCCATAAAATGATTGATTGAATCTCCCGGCATACCGAAAATGTGATCGATATTCCATTCTTTTAACACGGACATAGCTGCTTTTCCAGCTGTAGTTTTTATCATATTCAGCCTTCCTTTCTTTAACTTTGTTTCTATTCCATACCACAATGAAAGAAAGACAAAACAAGGGACTTTCCCGTTTTTATGGAAAAGTCCCTTGTTTTCAGCTAAATAATTTAAATAAACTAAATTTTTTCATCGGCTCAGGGTCTAATTGATGCACCGGACGACCATCGATAATCGCTTCTGCATTTTCAATAAAAAAATAAAGTTCTGAAGCACCGTACATATCGGAAATGTAATCATACGCTTTTGAAAGTGAATAGTCGTGGTAATTGCGAGCATGAACGCCAGAGGCAATCACGTGGGCTAAGCGGTATTTAATAAATGTACACGCCGCTTTTCTTTCTTTTTTTCCATTTAAACCAAGAATACTAGCCGCGCTTAGCTGAACGAGTACGCCTTTTTTAACAAGCTCATACAAACGCTCGGGATGATCTCGGAAAATTGGATGACATTCTGGTGAACGAAGAATAGGCACAATGCCTTTTGTTAGAAGATCAGACAGTATCTTTTCAAAATAAGGTGAGATATCGTATTCAGGCAGTGAAAGAAACAAATATTTATCGGTGTGATTAAGTGTAAGAAGCTGATTCCGCTCATAGTTTCGCAGAAGCTGAGGTGATAAAGGGACAAGCTGACCTGGTAATACTTGAAGAGGAATATATGAATTTGTAAGCCATTCATTAGCTGCGTTCACATAGAGAAATAAATGGTGTTTCATAAACTCTTGATCGCTATCATAAAGCGGCGTAGCCACAACGGACTGAACGCCTTGATCCGCTAAGGAGCGTGCCATCTTCAAAAAGCCGTCTACTTCCTCAGGTCCGCTATCGATATTAGGCAATATGTACGTATGAATATCAATCACTTTATTTCCCTCCCTGCGTTTTGTATAGCTCTATTCTACGACGATTTTAAATACGAAACTATGTATTCTTCTCGACATTTACCACCACGAACCCCGGAAAACCGCGTACTTTCCTGTCATCTACTTAACTAACAATATTTTACTATTACTCTTTGTGAAAACGCAAACAAAATTTGTAAAATAACTCCAAATAATGATGATAAAAGAAGGGATTTAAATAGGTCTTTGTATGCAAATACCCTGATTAAACAGAAGTTAATCAGGGTACAAAGGGAAAGTTTAAAAGATTCCTAGGAATTTTGTTTTTTTGATGCGTTCAGGCTCTTGTTTATAAACAGCCTTCCCACTCGCAATGGCTTCAGCATTTTCCATGAAATGATAGAGCTTACTGTTGCCGTATTTTTTGGACACGGCAGAATAAGCTTTTTGCAGGCCGTACTGCTGGTAATTTTCACGATTCACGCCAGATGCAATAACGTGTGCTAATCCGTGATCAATGAACTGATAAGCGGCTTTTTTAGCTTTACTCCCGTTGCCGCCCAGCACACTTTGTGCAGACAGCTGAACGACTGCTCCATTTTTTACGAGCTTGTACAAGTTTGTAGGATTATCTATAAATAACGGATGGCGTTCAGGCTCATTTAAAACCGGCACGACTCCCTTTAACTGCAGCTCATATGCAATATTTTCTACTACTTCAATTTCCATATCTTGCGGAATCTCCAAAAACATATACTTTTCATTTTCATTTATAGTCATCTTATAGAAATCTTGATTAAACAAAGTCATATGATTGGTGGCAGTTACTTTTTGTCCAGGTAAAATGGTTAGTGAAATAGAAGCTTTTCGCAGGTATTCATTTGCAAACTCTACCGCTGATGTGCAGCTTGAAGCAGGTCCTTCATATTTAGGCGTCGCAACCACTTTTGTTATTCCTTGCTTCACTAATGCATCTGCCATCTGCAAAAGTTCATCGTGGCTCTTAGGTCCATTTTCCATCTCCGGCAAAATGTATGTATGTAAGTCAATCATTTGTTTGTCTCCTCTTTCTATGTCTCAATTCATGGGTAATATTCCATAAATTATATTATAACATAAGGAACGAATGAACTTTTCCATATACAGGAAGACACCTTCTTATGTGCATGTTTGAAGTCTTAAAAGCTATATTTTCGTCTTAAAATGCATAATATCGTCATTTTTAGTTCATTATACCTATAAAAAATAAGCAGATTAACCGAGAGGGGCAATCTGCTTATTCTTATAATTCTGATGGTGTATTGGTAAAATACGTTTCCAAATACTTAGCCCATCGTTTTTCTCCACCGTCATTAGGTTGGCCAGGCGTTTCCGCTAAAAACGTTAAAATATCTTTGGAACGATAGTCAGGCCAAGCTGTCCAATGATTAAGATATTCATATCCGTTTTCTTTAGAAAATTTCTCTAGTGCCTTTACGTCATTTGGGTAGTTTTCTGCCTTATATACTGGTGCGGATGGCTGTAGAATCGTAACTAGCTCACTGTTCTGATTTTTTAAACGGCTTATAATGACGTTAATATTTTCTAGCGTATTATCGATACCTACTACTCCGTTATCATTTAATAGGAACGGCTCAAATAATAAAACGTCTGGCTTTTCATCCAAAATTTGTTTATAAGTCCCGTTGTTTATAAATTTCAACGTCGTCATGTCTGTATATTCATATACTTGTGTATCCATTAAATCTTCACCGTAAGTGCTTTTCAGGTTTTCCTTCAGTAAAGTTCCCCAGGTTTTCTGTACCTTCTCTTTAGGAGCAGAGGCTACAATCACTAGCTTCATAGGTTTTTTCGTTTTTTCTGCTTGCTCTATTTTTGCTATCACCGATTTCGGAAGGTTTTGCGTATACTGTTTCCACGAAGCTTCTTCACCTTCTGCATAACTAGAATTTTCTATCTTGATTGGCCTTACCGCCGATTGCTCAGAAGCTTGGTGATTCCAATATATTTTACCTGCTACTAAAGATGCTACAAGCACAACCAAAGCTAGAATATTGACCCATATTTTCATAAATTGTCTCCTCTACTATATCTTTCTTTTTTGCTTTTATTATAATATAATTTGAGAATAAGTGGATAAAAATAAGTCAATATGTCATATTTTTATAGGCTTACTGTTATGTATAAAAAACAGATAAGAATTAATGAAGTACATAAGTAATTCATTTATTTTATCAATATATTAAGCAAAGGAAGAGAAACCGATTATGACAGAGCCTCAAACTCGACGACGTAAAAGAAGAAAGCCAAAGAAAAAACGCGCTTTAAAAATTACTATGGCCATTATTTTAGTACTAATTCTCGGTGTAGGTGCTTATGCCTACAGCATTTGGCATTCAGTTGAAAAGACTTTTACACAAACCCATGAGCCGTTAAACCGTGATGTTTCAGAGAAACGCTCAGAAAAAGTGTCATTTAGTAAGCGTGATCCGATCTCCATCCTGCTTCTAGGAGTAGATCAGCGCGCTGGAGATCGCGGCCGTTCAGATTCGTTAATCTTAATGACCGTAAATCCAAAAGATCAATCAATGAAAATGGTTAGTATCCCTCGTGATACGCGTACAGAAATTGTAGGAAAAGGCACCACGGACAAAATTAACCACGCCTATGCATTTGGAGGCGTAGATATGGCTGTTAATACGGTGGAGAAATTCTTAGACGTGCCCGTAGATTATTACGTACAGGTTAACATGGAAAGCTTTAAAGACATCGTAGATGCAGTGGGAGGAGTTACAGTTAACAACGACCTGAACTTTGATTATGACGGATACAGCTTTAAAAAAGGAAACCTTACGCTTGATGGAAAAGAGGCCCTTGCTTATTCACGTATGCGTAAACAAGATCCTCGAGGAGACTTTGGACGTCAAATGCGTCAGCGTCAAATTATTGAAGGAGTTATTGAAGAAGGAGCAAGCGTTCAATCTCTTGCTAACTACGGCACAATTCTAGATACAATTGGAACAAACGTTAGAACAAACCTTACATTTGATGACATGAAACAAATTCAGTCTAACTACAAGGATGCACGTCATAACGTGGAACAGCTTCAAGTCGATGGAAAAGGTGAAAAAATCAATGGCATTTACTACTATGCAGTATCAGATGCTACTCGCCAAGCTCTTTCTAGCAAATTAAAACAGCATTTAAATATTAACTAATAAAAAAAGTGATGAAGAAAACTTCATCACTTTTTTTATTGAAAATGAATGTTATACGCGTACTTTCTCTTGTTTTAACAATTCTTCCATAAATACAAGGAGATTTTCACGTAAATCTTCGTGTTGAAGAGCAAATTCCAAAGATGTTTGAATAAAGCCTAACTTTTCTCCTACATCATAACGCTTTCCTTCAAAATCATAGGCAAATACGCGCTGAATTTCATTTAGCTTTTGAATCGCATCTGTTAACTGAATTTCGCCGCCTGCTCCTACTTCTTGCTCTTCTAAGAACTTAAAGATTTCCGGTGTAAATACATAGCGTCCCATAATAGCGAGATTAGAAGGGGCCGTTCCTGGTGCTGGTTTTTCAACAAACGAATTAACCTGGTAACGGCGGCCCTTACTTGAAGTTGGGTCAACAATACCATAGCGGTGCGTTTCATTATCAGCAACAGTTTGAACACCAATAACAGATGATAATGTTTGTTCGTATTCATCCATTAACTGACGTAATCCAGGCGTTTCTGCTTGTACAATATCATCTCCTAGCAATACCGCGAAAGGCTCGTTGCCAATAAAGTTACGCGCACACCACACTGCGTGCCCTAACCCTTTTGGATCTTTTTGGCGAATGTAGTGAATTTCTACGTTTGAAGACTGACGAACTTTCTCTAGCAGTTCAAACTTTCCTTTTTCAGCTAAGTTTTGCTCTAGCTCAGGTGCATTGTCAAAATGATCTTCAATCGCACGTTTGCCTTTACCTGTTACAATAATAATATCTTCAATGCCTGATTCAATTGCCTCTTCAATAATATATTGAATCGTTGGCTTATCGACGATTGGAAGCATCTCTTTTGGCATTGCTTTTGTTGCTGGTAAAAAACGAGTTCCTAATCCTGCTGCTGGAATAATGGCCTTTTTAACTTTTTGCATGTTCATTTCTCCTTTTAAATACGTAGTTTAATATGAATAAATCACTTTAAAAAATGCCTAAAAACTTTTTCTTTTTAATAATCTCCGGAGGCTCTTTGTAGCACATTTGACCCTGTATCACATACTGAGCATTTTCTAGAAACGTATATACTGTATCCTGTCCATGCTCACTTTCTATAGCTTCTAAAGCTTCCCTCATATAAAACGAGCGGCCTTCAAGGTTATGAGCATCAGAGGATACAAAGTGTACGAGATTTGATTGAATTAGCTGATGAGAAAACTTTTTAATTTTTTTCCCAAAACGCCCCGTCACGCTTCCAGCTGTTACTTGAGCAAGCGCTCCGTTAGTAATAAATTTATACAAAAGGTCAGGCTCTGCGAGCAAACGGCTATTCCTTTCGGGATGCACAATAATTGGAATCAGCCCTTTTGATTGAATATCAAACAACAATTGCTCTGCATAGTGCGGCACCTGACTTGATGGAAATTCTATAAATAAATATTTCCCCGTATCGTTAAGCGTCAAAATTTTATCTGCTTGATAATCATCAAGGATTTCACCGTAAAGCCGTATTTCCTGTCCAGGTAAAATCGTTAATGGAATCTTTTCCTGCTTCAATAGTTCATTTAATTTCTGAACATATTGTACGATATCTTTTTTCTCGTTAAGATAGCGACCATTCTGATGATGAGGTGTAGCTACGATTGTATGAATACCTTCTGAAACGGCTTTTTGGGCCATTTTTAAACTAATTTCTTCATTTAAGGCGCCATCATCTATACCCGATAGAATGTGACAATGCAAATCAATCATCTATGATCCTCCTTTCCAATACCCTACCTTAAGACCTAATTAAAGTAGTGTTATAGTAGCATATTTTTTTCTTTATTTCTATGTGTTTTTTGTTAAATTCTTCATATTCATAAAAAACTATATGCTAGATTCATATATAAATAAGACCTCGAAACGATTACGTTCCGAGGTCTTATTGCATATAGGCTAAGCAAAATCTAAAATTCACTTAAAAAATTAGTTACTTCCATAATAATAATAGTAGTTTCCACTGTCTGCTTTACGGTTATTTAACACTGCGCCAAGCAGCTTTGACTTTGCATGAACTAGCAATTCTTTTGCTTTTACAGCCGCTTCTTTTTCTGTTTTCCCACTGCTTACTACTAAAATAGAAGCATCTACTTGATTAGCTAAAATTTGAGCGTCCGCAACTGCCAAAATAGGAGGCGTATCAAAAATAATCATATCAAACTGCTGCTTCATTTCTTTCAACAGCTCTTCCATTTGAGAAGAGGCAAGAAGCTCAGACGGATTTGGTGGAACAGGGCCACTTGTTAAAACATACAAATCACTAACTTCTGTCCCCTGAACCGCTTGTCCCAAACTAGACTGTCTGGTTAGAACGTTTGTAAGACCACTGTGGTTTTCTAAACGGAATGTGTAATGAGCCGTCGGCTTGCGTAAATCTGCATCAACTAACAATACCTTTAAGCCCTGCTGAGCATAAACAGATGCTAAATTTGAAGCTGTTGTTGATTTCCCTTCAGCTGTCCCACTTGAAGTTAAAAGCAGAGACTTAATATCTTGATCTACACCTGAAAATTGAATATTCGTACGAATTGTACGATACTGTTCAGCAACCGGATCTTTTGGACTGTTATGTGCAAGAAGTCGCCGCTTCAATGTCAGCATCTTGTCATTTTTGTTTTCTTTACGAGCCAAATGTCTCACCTCTTTGCGGTACGCGAGCTTTTACATCAGGACGCTGTACGTTTGTTGCTTTAGGTACATCCTTAATATTTGTAATGACGCCCATTACTGGAAGCTCCAGAATATTTTCAATATCTTGCTCTGTTTTAACGGTATTATCTAAGTACTCTAATAAGAACGATAATCCGATACCTACCATTAAACCTACCACCAAGGCAATTGCAATATTTAAGACAGGCTGGGGTTTGACAGGGCTTTTACTTGCTGCAAGATCCGCCTTGGATAGAATACTAACATTATCAATATTCATATTCATAATCTTAGGCACTTTTTGTTGAAAAACAGATGCTGTCGTATTAGCAATCTCTGTTGCTCGCTTCGCATTTGTGTCTTGAACAGTAATTAGAGCAACCTGCGAATTTTCAGCGCTAGTTACTTGGATTTGTCCACTTAAAGATTTAGCTGAGCCATCTAATTTTAGCTCCTCAATAACTGTATCTAAAATAGCAGGACTTTTGATAATATCATTGTACGTGCTAATTAATTGAACATTCGTTTGCACAGCCCCCGCATTATACAACTGCTGCTCTGACTTAGCCTGATTTACAAGAATCTGTGTACTTGTTTGATATACGGGTGTTAATACAAAAAAGCTAATAACTGCACTAATGGTTGCTGCGATAATTGCTATTAATGCAATAAGCCATAAACGCTTACGCAATACTTGAAACAAGTCTCGCAAACTAATTGTTTCTTCCATGATTGACCTCCGAACGTAATAGCTTGTAGTAACATAGACATACTTTTCATTATACTTGACAAAATATACAATTACTATATGCTTTCGTCAATATAGTCATTATTTTACTACTTGTTTTTTTTATATCGGTGTCGATAAAAGATTGTTTACACTTTCCATTACTTTTTCTTCTAATATTCTTAGAGACTTTTCACTTTCGTTTAATGAATCTTTCTTTACACCAAAATAGAATTTTGCCTTTGGCTCCGTTCCGGAAGGGCGAATTGTAAACCAAGAGCCATCTTCTAAATGGTATTTAAGTACATTTGACTTTGGTAGCTGAATGGCTTCAACATTTTGATCGAACATGTTTGTTCTTTCACTAATAAGGTAATCCTCAACAGTAGCTACTCTTAAACCCGCAACTTGTGTTGGAGGGTTAAGACGAAACTCAGTTAAAATACTAGCAATCTGTTCTGAGCCATCTTTTCCTTTTAATGTTAGTGACTTCAGCGATTCTTTATAAAAGCCATACGTTTCAAAAATTTCTACTAAACCTTCGTATAATGATTTCCCTTGTGCTTTATAATATGCTGCAACTTCAGCTGCAAAAACTGCTGACTGAACAGCATCTTTATCACGCACAAAATCTCCAATTAAATAACCATAGCTTTCTTCATATCCGAATTGAAATTGATATTTTTTTGTTTGTTCAAATTCGTTAATTTTTTCTCCAATAAATTTAAACCCTGTCAATGTATCAATCGTCGGTAAACCAAAACTCGAAGCGATAGTACGACCAATTTCAGATGTCACAATGGTTTTTACGACAATTCCATTTGTCGGTAAGATACCTTGTTGTTTCTTTTGTTTTAATAAATAATGAAGCATTAAAGCTCCCATCTGATTTCCTGTAAGTACTACATATTCACCTTTTTCGTTCTTTACAGCTACACCCAATCGATCTGCATCAGGATCTGTTCCCATAAGAATATCAGCATCAATTTCTTTGCCATACTCGATAGCTAATTCAAAAGCCTCATGTTCTTCCGGATTAGGTGATGTTACCGTTGAAAAATTAGCATCGGGAAGCTCTTGCTCTTTTACAACTGTCACATTCGTAAAACCAAATGCTTTTAACCCATCACGAACAGGTTTATTAGCTGTGCCGTGTAAAGGTGTAAAGACAATTTTTAAGTCTTTCCCTACTTCTTCAACAATTTCACGATTTAACTGGATTGTCTGCAGTTGTTCATTATAAGCAGCATCTACTTCTTCGCCGATGTAAGTTAATAAATCGTTCTGAAGAAGTTCCTGCTCTTCTTGAACAGGAATCGTTAACTCATTTTCCACTGCGTTCACATATGAAATAATAGTGTCAGCAGCAGCTGGAGGAAGCTGTCCACCATCTTCTCCATACACTTTGTATCCATTATATTCAGGAGGATTATGGCTTGCTGTAATGACAATGCCAGCAAAAGCAGCTAAATAACGAACAGCAAAAGATAACTCAGGCGTTGGGCGCAATTCATTAAAAATATATGTCCTAATACCATGTTGTCCTAATACTTTTGCTACTTCTAGTGCAAATTCAGGGGATTTATGGCGAGAATCATATGCCACAACAACTCCACGCTTTTTAGCTTCTTCCCCATTTTCTTCTATATAAGACGCTAACCCTTCTGTTGCCTTACGAACCATATAGATGTTCAAACGATTCGTCCCAGGACCAAGCTCTCCTCGCATTCCACCTGTTCCAAACTCTAAATTTTTATAGAAAGCATCTTCTGCTTTTTTTGAGTTTTCTTTCACTGTTAGTAATTCATCTTTTAATTCTGTGTTTAAATCATCAAACGTTAGCCACTTGTCTAGCTGTGCTTTCCATGTCACGTTGACGACCTCCTTTACTATTTGGATGTGACGCTATTAATTGAACATTACCTCTAATGGTGAAAGACTGCATTTGGTTTGGAATAATGAAGTGATCTCCTGACTTAATTGAGTATTCCGTATCTTCAGAAATTATTTCACCTTCACCACTGATAACACTCGCTAATGTAAAATACGCTTCTTGGGTTAGTGACAAAGAATTTTTAATATCCCACTTGTATACGGTAAAATAATCTTCCTCAACAAACGTTGTAATACTGCCTCCAGAAGTTTGCGCGACTGCTGGCTCTACTTTTGCTGCAGTATGAGGAACAGTCGTTACTTCAATTGCTTTATTTAAATGAAGCTCCCGAGGCTGCCCGTCTTGTCCCGGACGATTATAATCATAGACGCGATATGTAGTGTCAGAGCTTTGCTGCGTTTCTAGTACAAGTGTACCTTTACATAAAGCATGTAAAGTTCCACTAGGTACATAGAAGAAGTCACCGGGCTTAATTTTTACTCTTTGCAATAAGCCATTCCAATTTCCTTCTTCAATTAATTGAATAAACTCTTTTTTGGATTGAGCATGATGACCGTAAATCATCTCTGCATTTTCATCACAATCAATAATGTACCAGCATTCGGTTTTGCCAAGCTCTCCGTTCTCAAATTCACCTGCATATTCATCATTTGGATGAACCTGTACCGATAGGTCATCATTTGCGTCTAAAATCTTAGTTAAGAGTGGAAAACGATCACTATCAAAGTGTCCAAACAGTTCTGGCTGTTTTTCCCATAGCTCTCCTAAGGTTTTTTCTGCTAAATAACCTGATGCCACAACGCTTTGACCATTTGGATGAGCAGAAATCGCCCAACATTCACCTGTTTGTGATGAAGGAATCTGGTATCCATAAGTATTATTCAGTTTTTCTCCTCCCCAAATACGCTCTTGAAATAGTGGTTTTAGAAAAATAGGCTGTTTCAACTTTTGTACATCTCCTCTAAAATTACATAATAAACCAGTCATAAAATCAAAAAGAGTAGGAATAATCCTACTCTTCAGATATTACTAAGCCTTTCTTGTACTTAGTACATGATCCTCAATCTCTTCCCAAGACATAAACAGCCTTACAATATCTTCTTCAATTAATTGAGAGCCCGTTTGCACTTCAATAATTTCTAAATCCGTAATAGCTTTGACTGCATGCTTATCTCCAGCTTGAATCTGGATAACATCCCCTGTTTTAATTGGACGAACCTTATCATTTAAAACAAATTCACCTTCACCTTTAATAATCGTCCACACTTCATCTCGGTGGTCATGCAGCTGATAGCTTAAGTTTTTACCTTCATCGATGCCGATACGCTTTGTCAAAACTTCTTTTCCTTCTTCTAGCTTCGTATAGTCAAGTACACGGTACCATCCCCATCTTCTTTCTTCATACATGGGACGGTTTTCAAATTCTCCGACTAACTCTTTAATTCGTGGACTAGCCTCTTTATCTGATACTAAAATCCCATCAGGGCTCGCTGCTACAATCAAGTTAGAGCCTCCTAATACCGTTACTGGAATATCTAACTCGTTAATTAAGTGAACATTTTCGCTGTCTGCACTTATAACACCTTTTCCGATTTGAGATGTTGCCATTTCTTCAGTTAACGTATTCCAAGTACCTAGATCCTTCCAATATCCATCATATGGAAGAACAACGATATCTTTAGTTCTTTCAACAACTTCGTAGTCAAAGCTAATTTTAGGAAGTGTCTCATATTGCTTTAACAGTTCTTCGTAATCAGTAGATATTCCTTTTTCTTCTAAAATTGATATAACATATCCAAGCTTAAACGCAAACACACCACAGTTCCATAAAGCACCGTCTTCGATTAAAGAAGCAGCTTGCTCTTCAGAAGGTTTTTCTGTAAATCGGCTTACTCTACGATATTCACCGCTACTTTTTTCAGCAGTAGGAACAATATACCCGTATTTAGACGATGGATAGGTCGGCGTAACACCAATTAAAGCTAACTGAGCATCACTATTCTGCACAACCTCTTCTAAGTCTTGAACTCTAGTGAAAAATTGATCATCTACATACGGATCTACTGGTAGAATAGCTACTACCTCATCTAGGTCTGCTTTTTGTACACTGTAGACATAGGAAGCAGCTAGGGCAATAGCAGGAAATGTATCTCTTCTGCATGGCTCAATAATTAAGCCAGCTTGATTATCAAGCTGGCTTTTAATCATATCTTCTTGTGATTTCCCAGTGGCAATAACTGTTGAATCAGCTAAACCTACGTTGCTAATTTGAGTCCAAACACGTTGCACCATAGATTGTAGATATTGATCTTTATCTTCTAATACTTTTAAAAATTGTTTTGAACGGGAATCATTTGATAATGGCCATAAACGTTTTCCGGAACCACCTGATAATAATACTAACTTCATTCTATTACACCCCTGCTTTCACCAGTTTTTTTTCTTTTCTTTCAGCCACTTGCTCTTCTACAAAACTTCGAATTTCTTCTCTAAAGCGTTCTGGAGAGAAGCGTAACGAGTTATCACGGCAATCCTTAGGTGAAAATAAATGTTCTATCTCTTCGTATTTTTGGACAGCTTTTATTATAGATTCGGGAGTTTGCTCTGTAAAAAACAAGCCAGTGGGGTTTTCACACTCACCAAAACCGTTAACCGTTTCTAAAGCTCCGCCTTTTCCATAGGTGATAACAGGTGTACCACAAGCTTGCGCTTCCACTGGTGTAATACCAAAATCTTCTTCGGCGGCAAAGACAAAAGCTTTGGCTCTCTGCATATGATCTTTCAGTACTTCAAAGGATTGGTAACCAAGCATCTGAACATTTGAGCCAGCTTTAGCTTTAATTTTTTCAAAATCAGGTCCAGTACCAATAACAACTAATTTTTTATTAGGCATTTTACTGAATGCTTCTACGATAATGTTAATCTTTTTATAAGGAACCATTCGAGAAGCAGTTAAATAAAAATCTTCTTTTGTCTCTCCTAAAGTAAAAGAAGAAACATCGACCGGAGGATAAACTGTAGCCGATTCACGTCTGTAAACTTTCCAAATACGCTTTCCAATAAAATCTGAATTCGATAAGAAATAATCCACACCATTTGATGTACGATAGTCCCAATTTCGGATTTTGTGTAACATATATTTCGCTAGCATACCCTTCAAGCCTTTATTTAGCCCAGCTTCTTCTAGATATTGATGCTGTAAATCCCATGCATATCTAATTGGAGAATGAATATATGAGATATGTAGCTGATCAGGTCCAGTAATAACTCCTTTAGCGACTGCATGTGAACTAGAAATAATTACATCGTAATTAGATACATCTAGCTGCTCAATTGCCAGAGGCATGAGGGGGAGGTAACTTCTATATTTTTTCTTAGCCATAGGTAATTTTTGAATAAATGACGTATTCACTTTTTTATTCATAATAAAGTCTCGTTGATTATCTGGCATGTAATCAACAAGGCTAAATAAATCAGCATTAGGATATATTTTCAATATTTCTTCTAATACCTTTTCACCTCCAGCGTATCCAACCAGCCAGTCATGAATTATTGCAACTTTCATTTCCATCAAAATACTCCTCTATTATTATTTATTTACAATTAATCACAAAGGATATAACCTCTACATGTACAAATAATTAAGGTTACATTCTTCAAATTAAACACTAACTTCTTTTTTTACTTTGTATTCATTTATACTTGGACGACCAATTGAACGATAATTAATTCCTGCTTCCTTTACCTGAACTAAATCAAAGCAATTTCTACCATCATAAATAAAAGGGGATTTCATATAATTTTGAAATAAATTGACATCCATATCTTTTATCTCAGCCCACTCTGTAAATACAAAACATAAATCTGCGTCTTTTAACGTATCCATAATATTTTGTTCGTACTGTATTTCAGTTGGATATAACTTTTTGAAATTCTCCATTCCTACTGGATCATATACATGTACCTCAGCACCTTCATTTAACAGTAAGCGAATATTAGGGATAGAAGGTGCTTCACGCAAATCATCTGTTCCAGGCTTAAAAGTAAGACCAAGTACGGCTACTTTTACGTTTTTAAAGGTTGTAAAATCCTGTCTTGCCATTTTAATAAGCTTAAATTTCTGTTTTTCATTTACTTCAATTGCAGCTTTAACTGTACGAAGAACATAGCCTTCTTCTTCAGACAACCAATGTAGAGCTTTGGTATCCTTAGGGAAACAAGAACCCCCATATCCAATGCCAGGATTTAAGAACTTATTACCAATTCGCTCATCATAACTCATGGCAGAAGTAACTTCCTCTATATTTGCACCGACAACTTCACACAAGTTAGCAATATCATTTACAAAAGATATCTTTAAAGCTAAAAAATCATTCGAAGCATATTTCACCATTTCTGCGCTTCGACGACTCATAGTCAAAATAGGCTGATTAAATGGTTTATATATATCTACCAATGTTTCTTTAGCACAATCACTCTCTGCTCCAATAACTATACGAGAAGCATTTAAAGTGTCTCTAACAGCTGTACCTTGAGCCAAAAATTCTGGGTTAGATGCAACTTCTACTTCAACATCATGAATTAGGTACTCTTTAATGATTGCCTCTACTTTCTCATTAGTACCAATAGGTACAGTAGACTTTACGACTATAAGGCAATTCCTTTGAACTGTTTCTGCAATTTGGCGTGCAACGGTATAAACGTAATTTAAATTTGCTGAACCATCTTCATTCTCAGGTGTTCCTACCCCTATAAAAATGACATCAGCTTGAGCATACGTGCTTGCGAAATCAGTCGTAAAACATAAATCTTTTGATTTTAAATTTTTCACTATTAATTCATCAAGTCCAGGTTCAAATATAGGGGAGATTCCTTTGTTTAAAATGTCAATTTTATCTTGGATATGATCAACACAAGTTACTTTATGTCCAACTTCCGCCATACATACGCCTGTGACTAACCCTACATATCCCGTTCCCGCTACTGCAATATTAAGCAATTTAAACAGCTCCTTTAAGCTTTAAAAATTCATTTTTTTCAAATTCCCATACTATTAAGCTCAATAATTTTTTGTAATTCGTGCAAAAAAGAGGATAGTTATCAACTCATCCTCTTACATATTATCTACTATACAAATAGATGCTTACTTCAATTTTCTTTACTGTTCTATACATTTTGTGTTAAGCGTAAACCTTTTAAATCCTTTTTTTTGTAAATCGTCCAGATTTGCTTTAAAGTTGAAATTTGGAATACTGACAATAAGATTAAAAGCAATATGTTAGCTATAAATATCCAACTTACTGAGGCAAGGTTGAGAAACGCACCCACCAATAGTAAAGATATTACTATATAATGCTTAGTAACTGAGAATCTCATTCCATTCTTATTAGAAAAATAAGTTCTCGCGATAAAAAAGAATATATATGATATTGATGTTGCAATTGCTGCTCCCACAGCACCAAATTTCGGAACCAGAATTATATTAACTATAATATTGGGTATTATAGCAATTAGCCCTACCCAAATACCAAGATAACTTTTTCTAGAAAAAACGATTCCTAGACAAGTCGTTTCACTCACTGTATATAAAATTGGTTGTAAACATAGAAAAGCTACAAGAAATTTTGCATCTGCATATTCAGGAGACAATAGGTAAACAATTAAATCTTTAAAGACTAAAATTATAACGAATAGTATTGACATTAAAAGTAAAATAGAATCACTAACAATTTTAAAATATTTGATATCTTTACCCTCTTCATACCATCTATAAGCTGTAGGAACCCAAAAGCTTGTAAAACTGAGCTGTACAACAGCCAAGGAAGCAGCAATTTTTAAAGTTGCTGTGAAAATTCCTATTTGATAAAAGTCACTCCAAGTTCGTAAAGATAATCGATCTAAGGAGTTTAACAAGTTAGATAAAGAAGAAGCTAATATTATAGGTAATCCAAACCAAAGCATTCTCTTTAGGAGTTTTTTATCCAATGAAAACTCTTTGTATGAAAAAAGGTATCTATATCGAATTACTAAGTACAAGTCAGCAACAATTTGACCAATTGCTGCCGAATACACTACTGCTAAAAAATCTCTTCTAATAAAAATTACAAACATCAAGGTAAGTAATAAAATAGCTAATTTCGTAAAGATACTAACCAAAGAATATTCAAGAGCTTTCTCTTCCATTCGAAGCGAAATCAATATAAATCTCTCGATTACCATAGAAACAACCATTACTCCAAATAGAATCGACGTAATTTTTAGTTCAGAGCTATTAAACAGTACCTTTGATGTTATGGAAGGAAAAATCATTATAATGATTAATAACATAAACGCCATTGCCAATGGAATGAGAAGAGCATTTTGAAATAAGTTTAATTTTTTAGAAGAAGAATGATATTCTCTTGTATATGCTTGATCAAGACCGAAATAAAAAAGAGTACCAAAAATCATTTGGAATAAAGAAAACATACTTGCTTTTCCATATTCGTTTGGATCTATAAAGTATGTCGTTAAAGGAATTGTAATAAATGTAATAAAAGCACCCGCTACAGGCCCTACTGAAAAACCTAAAAGTTTTTTTATGAAATTGTTCATTGTATTAATAGAATAGTTTCTATTAGTCACCTCAGTTGCTAATATTTTTTATTTTTCTCTACAAGCTATAGTGAACTTAATTTTTCATTCCATTCTTCTAGAATAACCTCTATACTAAAATCTTTAGCTCTTTTTATACTTTTATTTTGAAATTTCTCTCTCTTTTCCTTATCCTTAATTAGATCGTTTATATTTAATATAATTTTATTTATGTCATAGTCTTCGACTAGTATTCCATACTCACCATTCTCTAAAATTTCTTTTGGCCCTAAATTATCAAAGCTTATTACAGGTAAACCACATGCCATAGCCTCTGTTACCACTAACCCAAAACCTTCCCACCTTGAAGTAGAAATAAATATTGAACCCTCAGAGTAAAAATTAATTAATTCTTCTGCTTTTAAAGATCCTCTTAATATAATTTTATCTTGTAAGTTATTAATATCGATTAAATTTTTAAATTTATCTTTATCAGTGCCTTCTCCACCCACAAGTATTTTCCAGTCAGGAGGAATATTCTTAGCAATAGGTATTAAGTAATCCAAACCTTTTTGCTGCATCGCTAGACGTCCTACAAAAACAATACTCTTATTAGTTAAATTACTAATTTTAGCCCCTGAAATAGTTAATGGATTATAAATATAACAAGAATTCACATTTATTTTTTTGAATTTTTCTAAATCATCTGCTGTTAAACATACAACTAAATCTGCTGCTTTAACTCCTAACATGTAATCAGATAAGAACTCTTTGCAATATCTATTGATGTAAACTTCATAACTATTGTGTTGCCATGCAACAACTTTTAAGCCTTCTACTTCCTTTTTTAACAGAGGTATTAAACCTGTCAATACATCTTGACACATTACAAGCACGTCTGGAGTATGCTCTTTCAAATATTTAATTAAGTCTTTTGCTTGTTCTTTATAGATATCCATTAGCTTAATAGTTTTCTTATCTAAACGATATTTAAAGTACAATGCTCTTTTTATTATTTTTCTGTGTAGTTTCCTACTGTTAATTACATGAGGCGTGTTTATATTTGTGTCTGTTTCGTAGAAAAAAGTATTTTTCCCAGAGAAATCGACCAACGAAACATTGTTTCCTTGTCGCTGAAATGAATTAGCTAGCTCTATTGCAACCCTTTCAACACCGCCTAGACCAAAACCAGCATTAACAATACATATATTCATTGATTTTTCTTCCTTCTTCATCTAAGTTTGCTCTTTTATTTTAATAGTCGCTCAATAACTTCTACATGTTTATTTACGCTGTCTTCCCATGTGAACTTAGTTGCCTGCTTTTTTCCTTTTGTAGACAAGAGCGTTAATAACTCTTCATTATTCAATGTACTTCTAAGCTTTTCTGCAATGTCTTCGATGTTATATGGGTCGAAATATACAGATGCATCTTTACACACTTCAGGAAGAGATGCAGCATCAGAAGTAATAACAGGAGTTCCACAAGCCATGGCCTCTAAGGGTGGCAGTCCAAAACCCTCATATATAGAAGGAAATACAAGAGCTTTTGCATTACATACCCAATCTTTTAGTTCCACATCGCTTACATAACCAGTAAAAGTAATTCTCTTTAGTAAATCGCTATTTAAGCTAGATATGTAAGAATCACCTGTTATAAACCCTTCTTTTTTTCCTACAATTACTAAATCTTCAACTATATCGTTTTTTACAAGTTCATACGCTTTAATTAGATTTTTTAGGTTTTTATGTGGCTTAACATTTCCTACAAATAAAATATAACTTTTTTCTTTATTCTTATCTTTTTCTAATTCAAACCATTTTTGATCTACACCATTGTATATAACATTGACATTATTATTTTTCCCTAGATGTACTGCTGACTGCTTTTTACTAAAGTTAGATACTGTTATAATTTCGCTTGCTCGTTTAGAAACCCTGTTGAACATTAAACGTGCATATAACTTTTTCTCAAAACCTTGCACAAATTCAGGCATATCTAGATGAAAAAAGTCATGTATAGTAACTAGTAACTTTTTTCTAGAAAAAAATGGAATGTTATAGTGTGGTGACCAAAACAAATCATACTCTTTAGGTGTTTTTTTTATAAAATCTAACTGTTCTTTTACTCCATAAATAGAACTACTACATTCTATTATTTCTACTTCTGGAAACTTATGAGCTAGTTTTTCTTTCTCTCCCAATAATATAATCTTAAAACTCAATTTGTTGTTTATTATTCTCGATAATACATTCTCTATATATGTACCTATACCTGAACTGTCTATCATTCTCGCGTCAACTATTAATTTCTTCATAATAAATTCTTCCTTAATTTTATTTTCAAAATAAACCCCTAACGAATTTTTATTTATTAGTTAGTACTGTTAAGAATAATGTGCACTGCGCGCCCTAAATATATTTAAGACTAACTTTTACTTTTGGAATTTTCATTATAAGTTTTCAGCAAATTCATAGACTAGCTTTGCTTTGTGCTCCCACCCATATTTACCTATATTCTCTTTCACATCATCCTTTTGTAAATTTAAGGATATAACTTCGCGAACGGTTTTATTAATATCATCATAGAAATAAATATTTTTTTCATCTCTATTAACTAATTCATCTGTTTTTTTAGTTACTACCGGAAGTCCTGCAGCTAAGTACTCATACAATTTCATTGGGCTTCTTCCATTATTAGCTTTATGGTTTGATAGAGGTAAAAGTGCAACATCCGCATGCTGTAAATATGCTGGTAGGTCATTATAATCTACAGAACCTAAAAAATGTAAATTTTTTATATTTTTATATTGCTCTTTAATAGTCTCGTCATTTAGAGGGCCAATTACAATTGTATGAACATCTGGATTACTTTTAGCTAAATCTATAATAGCATTCAAATCTAACCGTTCATCTATCGCTCCTGCGTAAATTGCTCGTTTACCTATAAAGTTCTGATATAAGTGTGGCATTTCTCGCTCTTCAGAGAAATGTTTAAAATTCACCCCATTTTCGACTAAAAGCGAGGGTAGCTCTTCATTCATAGCTGTTATATGATTTAATACCGGCTTGGAAGTACCAATTAAACCATCAACTTTTTTAATTATATTTTTTTCAGCGTTTAAAATACTAGTATCATTCATCATTTCTGCATATAAATCTGTAGCACGATAAATTACTTTCTTTGCAGTGACCAGATTTTCTATACCTACCATTGTTGGCTGATCAATAATTAGATAATCTATTTCTAAAGTATCAAAAAAGCTTTTAATTACTTTTTGTATATTACTCTTTAAAAATAGCACTGAAAAATTAATATTTAAATTATTATAAATAGGCCTCATCATAGACCACGGAAGTCCTATAGAAAAAGGAATATAATCTATTAAGTTTTCATTTATTTGATTTATCTCATTTGATCGAGCTATCTTCATCTTAGTAATATAATCTTTTTTCAAATGATGAATCGGAGTTACAGGCGTACTTAAGTGAATAACCTTATGACCTAATTCTGAAAAAGCACGAGCAAGGTGATGAGATCCAACTACAAAAGGTCCCCCCATAAAAGTATGACTAACAAAAAGAATTTTTTTCATGCGCATCCACCAACTACTTCCATTAATTTACTAACACATAAAAAAGAACATAATTCTTAAACATTAGCTTAAAGAATTATGTTCTTCTCATCTAACTTTAAAATAAAAAATAGCTTAATAAGCTCCTTTTCTATTCAAAACTAAAACAACCGTTTTAATTATTATTGTAAAATCTAATTTAGCCCCTCTATGTTCAATATAATAAAATTCTAAATCTGCACGTTCTGGGTAACCAACATCGCTTCGGCCACATATTTGCCAATATCCAGTAACTCCAGGCTTCACATTAAGAAATTCTTCAAGTCTATTATTATATTCTTTCAACTCTTCTTGAATTACTGGTCTTGGACCCACTAAACTCATATCACCTTTTAAAACGTTTATTAATTGAGGAAGCTCATCTAAACTAGTTTTACGTAAAAAGCTGCCTATCTTAGTGATTCTAGGATCTTCTTCTGGTTCTAATTTATAGCTATTTTCTAAATATTTTTTATACAGTTCTTTATCATTCTTCAAAACCATTTCGGCATTTACAATCATAGAACGAAATTTATACATTTTAAATACCTTACCATCTCGTCCTATTCGACTCTGACCAAAAAAGACAGGCCCTTTGTTCTCCCCAAATAAGTATAGAACACTAATCAATACAAAAATAGGTAATGTTAACATTAGTCCAATAAATGCTCCTAAAATATCAATCACTCTTTTAGTAAATAAATAAAAAGATACATACGTTTCGTTAACTTTTTTAGCATAAGTCAAACTAATCTTTTTTTGATCATACGATGTTTTACTTTTAGAATTATTTTTTCTCATATTATTTCGCCCATGCACTTTCTTTATTTAATATTTGTGTTAAACAATCTACTATCAGCTGTCTCAATTCGTTATTTTTAAATTTAAATTCAAAAATAGTTTTAATACACCCTAGCTTTTCACCTGTGTCATAGTGTTCGCCTTTAGAATCATAAGCAAATATATGCTGGGCTTCATTTAGTTTTTGCATTGCAAGTGTGAATTGAATTTCTCCACCTGTTTCTACTTCTTTACCTCCTGTAAAATTCATAATTTTCATTTTAAGCATATGACAGCTCATAGTTACTAGATTAGAAAGATTTTTACTCGAAACAAGTTTTTTAATAAACGTATCAACCTTACAACCGTAACCACTTGTTGAACTTGAATTTGCAATTCCATAGTGTCGCACTCTATGATGATTAACTGCTCGATCCATACTGACTGATGATAATGTTGCTTCATAACCGCTTAGCAATTGACGAATTTTTGGAGTTTCTGCTTGTAGAGTATCGGCTTCTAATAACTCAGCATAAAAATCATTCACAATAAATTTACATGTACACCCTATCGTATGTCGTAGTCTTTTAGGCTCTTTTTGGTAACTGTAATGTACTTCAACTTGCGACAAATATTCTTTATTGAATATTCGGAATTTTATTCCTTCAAATAAGTTGCGTTCTAATTTAGGGGCGGCTTCAATTGCATCGTTATCTTCTTTCGTTTCAATAATGATATCTGCAACACTAGATAGAATAACTTCATTTACTATGTATTGACTCGTTAGGTTATCAACAATTGGAAGCATTTCTTTTGGCAATGCCTTAGTCACTGGAACAAACCTTGTATCCAACCTAGCAACCGGAATAATAGCTCTTCTTACTTTCGTCATCTAATCTATTCCCCCTTAGTTAACTTAATATTTCATAAATACTTAGGAAAGAGCTATTTCTACAAGAATAGCCCTTTCCTAAGTATTTACATTAATTAAATTGGGCATCTAACCCACCCTCACACCACACTTTTGACAACTAGTGCGTCTAAGGTATTTCTACCCACAGTGCAGCCGAGTACCTCCCTTGATAACGGTTGAGGAGATATTACCGTGTAAGTAAAAAGTATAGATATTGACAATCAAATTTTAACTATATGTTGTAACTTAAGTAATAATTAAGTATAAAAAACAGTATAATATATACAATACATTATACCTATAAAGCTGTTTCCAAATGCAAGAATAATATTAGCATAAAAAAAAGAAGAATTATATATATTTTTGAAGAATTTTGCATTAATTATAAATTTATTCCTGAAATGCCGCATTATTTCTCTAAAAAGTAGTTTTTTTGTCACTAATTGTTTTATCACAAAAAACCTAAGCAATCATTTTCAAATACTTACGCACAGAAAATTTCTTCAAAATTTTGTTAAATTCTTATTAAGAATCCGTTTACATTATAATAGAAGAAAAGCGTTTACATTTTTATTCATTATCATTAAACACGTTGTAATTACCTTTTTTGCTAACTTTAGTTTTTCCGAATAATATTAAATCTAAATGTTTTTTAAAATAGTTTTTTATTGTGTTACTTGTAAGTATACAATTTAATAATATTAGATCTATTTAATTTCTTTACTCATAAGATATCTATAAAACTAATTACTTATTGCATTTTAAATTTCTTAATCATTTATGAAATTTGAACTAAATTTATTTTACTATAAGTAATCCCACTATTTAATCTGATATGCAAAAAACTATCTTTTTCAATTCATTTCTATTCATTTCTATAATGAATATTAAATTTTTATGTCTTTATATGTATATGCCTTTTTAAAACAAAAGGAAGAGAATAGCCATCAGCCCTCTTCCTTTTATTTACATATTCATTTTACTGAGAACTAAGGTTATCTATATGTTTAATTAATGAAAATAATCAAACAATTAACAATATCTTTTTAAAGATAATTTCTAACACACTTTTAAATGTATTATTTTAGATTAATATTTTCCCAATTTTGTTATTAATCAGTACAGTTATCGTCTAGATATTAATTTAGCTGGAACTCCTGCCACAATTGAATAAGGTTCTGTATCTTTAGTTACTACTGAACCTGATGCAACAACTGTCCCTTCCCCTAAAGTCACCCCTGCATTAATAGTACTATTAGCACCCACCCAACAATCAGACTCTATTATAACATCACCTGCAGTATATGCTTGAGTCCTGATAATTTCACCTTTCTTGACTTGATGATTAGACCCAAAAATTTGAACTCCTGGACCGAGTAAAATATTATCTTTTAGAATAATTTTACCAGTTCCAGGCCATAGTGTGCATCCTGGACCAACTAGAACCTCTTTCCCTACAAAAATTTGACTATGTTGACGGATAGACGCAGAAGTATATATTTCCCCTCCCCCCTTATGTGCACCCAAAAGTTTTTGTTTGGCTTTTGTGTTTGCACTTTCTGCATAAAGGTTAAGTGAATGTTTTACAAAGAACATCCAAAAATCTAACTTAAATATGTCTTTTTTATTATGCCTCAATATTATCCCCCATTAATTCTATAATTTTATCCAATATTTATAAATTATAAAATTAATAGGTTCATCAATCAACAAATATTTTAGTCTCATTGTTCTGATGCTCATCATATATGTGGTTTTAAAAACCTATAAGAAGAACTTATGACTATAGGAATTACTCATCATATATATCTATTAAAATGCTCCTATTCCCATTGCTTTAAAATCAATAGTTAAATTTCTATTAGTTGTTAAAGTTACTACTACATTACCGTTTACATCCACAATAACAGAGTCTACACTTACCCCCTGTGCTGGTAGATTTAGGTGTGAGCTCAGTGGCGTCAAACTTCCCTGTTTTCCGAATCCATCATGATTTACTATATATGTTTTTCTAAGTTCGAAATTCGATCCTGATATTCTCAAACTCGCTAGATAAAAAATGTCTCTGTTGCTGTATCCTATGAATGTAAAAGTCTGTTTTTCATCTTCTTTAGCCGCAACTGGAATAATTTGACTTTTTCCAGGATTTCCTGTAAACCTTCCATCTTTGAAAGTAATAGCTATTTGGTTGTCTGCAGTCTTAATGGATAAACCATTTTGAAAAAAGGATTTTATAGTATGACCTAAGCTTGATAGGAACAAGCCTACGCTACCACTTTCAACACTTTTCTTATAATCTGTACTCCCCAAATAAAATCCATTTTCATTTGATCCACTATACGTGTTTAACACCACAGATTCAACATTATTTTTATAAAATCGGTAAAAAAAACCATCTGAACCATTATATTTCTGATTTTTTTCTTGTAATGCTGCAGTATTGAAATCTGTCTCTCCATACTTTCTTATTTTCCAATAGTTATTACAAGCAAAAACTTCTTGCCCATCATCCCTATTAACAGTGTTGTTGACTAGCCCTCCAATCCCTTGTAGAAAACCACTGTACCAAAACTTCCCGAAACCTTTAATTTGAGCAGGCTCAAAAAAAGATTCATACGTTATATTTCCTACATTACGTTCAGCATTTCCATCGGCATTTATATAGATGCTATCTCGTCCATGTCCCCACATGAAGAAGTTCAGTCTTGCATTATACAAATATCCCGAAACATGATTTATCCCTATTTGTCCATTGTAAATATTTAAATGTACTCCCTCAAAATCATTTCCATGGAAGCTATCATTTCCATTTCCCTGTTCAATACGAATGGATTCGGTACAATTTCTAATGTTAATTTGATCAAATTTATTACTTTCTGTAAAGGAACCTGTAGTATTATTATGCAACCAGATTCCGTAGTTTAACTTTGTAATGTTGATATTTCTAAACTGTCCATAGCATTGTCCATCTAAATAAAGGGCTGTGCCACCATATTCATATCCTTGATCTGGTTCAATTGTTACGTTTTCTAATGTTATACCATTAAATATTCCTTGATTATTCCTAAAGGAGAACAAGGGCGTGGTGCCCGTAAGTCTTGTTTTAATTATTACCCCTTCTTCTGCAGCACCAGTAAATTTCATTTCCTTAATTTCATCATTATTTGAAAATAAAGTATCAGACACAATATATTTTCCTACTGGTAATTTAAATTCAGTCTTTAAACTAGTAGCCTTCCATATAGCTCTCTTTATTCTACCAGTATCATCTTTTTCCCCAGCCATACGAGGGTCAATCAACGTATCTAACTGTAACGTTTGTGTAATTTCGTTCTCCATTATTTTAGACGTATTTACTTTAATTTGTGAATCATCTCTTTTACCTTCAAAGAAGTATCTGCCTGATAGCTTATTAATTTTACTTTCTAGAGTTTTTAGACATTTATAATAAAAAGCTTTTAACATATTTCATCACCACACTCCATTAGTTTATTTAGTGATATAAACCCACTAGTTAACTTATATAATTATTGTATTCCTTATACGATAGGTTTGTGCCAAGCTTATATAATAAATAAATAAAACACCTGTTTTTAAACAGGTGTTTTATTTATTTATTTATTTATTATAAGATAATGAGGGCTAGAAGTAAGTTTTAAAGAAATCTGCTTTTGATTCCATTGAATATCTTGTCTTTCTCCTAACATAGATATTAACTGTCCTTTCCCCGAAGTCATATTTATATTTACATAATGGTCTGTATCTGATGTCCAAAAAACCAAAATTTCTTTCCCTTTTTTGTTAGATAATTTAAAAATATAATCATTTGGCTGACCATTCTCTATTTTTTTAGTATAATGATAACCTTTTAATATTGAGGAGAGATTTTTAATCGCCCTATAAGTTAATTTAGGTTCATTGTCACTCCATAAAGTTCCAAAGTTGTTACTACTATTATTTAGATTATTTCCGTCATTCCTAAAATTATACCATATACTAACAGGTATATTTCTCCAAGAATTAATTAACATTACTCTTGTAGCATAACTAGCCTGTTTTAATTCACCCTCACGTCTGTTTTCTGTATGCTCCATAGAATAACCCCATTCTCCTGAGATTACAGGAATGTCCCTTGGAGAATACTCTTTTATAAGTTGCTCCACTTTTGCATAATCATTCACTACGGTTTCGGGATGGTGTTGGCGATACGGGTGAACAGAAACAGCATCAATATGCCTTAATATACCTCTTTTAAAAGTTGCTTCTAACCAATGTAGAGAATCTTCATTAATTCCGTTAAGAGCAGGAGCTACTACAATACTTGATTTGTCCTCTTTCTTAATTACAGGGGCTACTTCTTCAACTAAAAGAAAATATTCTTCGTAACTAGGTTGTGGCCTCCAAAAGTCCGAACTATTTGGTTCATTCCAAATTTCCCATACAGCTCCATTGTCTTTGTACCTGTGAATAGTTGCTTTCACAAAGTTTTTAAATGCTTCTCTTCCGGTTTCGGTTACGATAGACTTTTCCTGTTCATAAATGGGATTGGAGTAATCAAGAATATAATAAGGATGGATACCATTTTTTATTAATATATCGTGTATTTTATCATAACCACCCTTTTCGAAGTCATAGACACCTTTTTCAGTTTCAATATTGGCCCAAGTTAAATCTAGCCTTACCCAATGAAATCCAGCTTCCTTTATCATTTTGATATCATTTTCCGTTATTGATCCATGCACATTAATTCCTAAATTACTCGTTAGTTCTAGAGATTCATTTTTTTTATTATTTGGGACATCTGTCTTTTTATTACACTGCACTAATAAAAACAAACTAATTAAACAAGGAAAGACTATAAAGATTAAATATTTCTTCTTAATTATTCTCACCTCAATAATATACTCAAACTCACATCGCCAACTGGTCATTCGATTCAGGTTTAACATAGGTTTGCTTTTTAAATATAATATACTCCTTCTGGTATACATTATATGTTGCTGATAATAGTCCTATATGGTACCAAAGATATAGTCTTGATATATTTTGATTAAACTGTAATATTATTAATTCTGCAATTAACGAAACTGTCATTCCTATCAAAATTTTGCTTGTTTCCTTATCTCTAACTTTTCTCGAGAGCTTCAACGGTGAAATAATTAGTATTATGATGTACAGGATGAATGGTAAAAAACCTATTATACCACTAGCTGCTAATACTTCTGCAAAAGTTGATAAGCCTTCAAATGGCTTTGCTTGTTCTTGATTCGTTACTAAAACATTATGAAGACCTCCAATCGCAGGAGCAATCCCCCCTAAGCTGCGACCGACCAAAGGGTTTTCTTCAAATACGCTGATAGTATCTTCAAAGCCTGTACTTCTATCGTCTAAAGAGTGACTAGCGGTTCCATGTAGCCCAGTTCCCGCTAGTAGAAAATCAAATTTCCCGCTATTGTCCAATAATACTAGTGAAGCTGCTAAAGAAATACCTATTCCAAAAATAAGAACAGGTTTTAAGTAACCCAAATGTACTTGACTTTTTAATAGATACCTTGTAAATATAACTAAATATCCCATCATCCATAAAAGACATATTACTATTCCCATACGTGAGGAACTTAACACAATAGAAAGTGTCGTGACACAAACTATTAAATTCAGCATTCTTTTAGATAACAAAGTAGATTTTTTTATCTGTAGATAGAGAACTAAAGACCAACCTATTAACATATATGTTGCAAAATAAGATGGTTCATAAGAGAATCCATTTACACGAACAATTCCATTTGGCCACCATTGAGTTGCTAGAAAGGGCTTTATTCCAGCAAGTGATAATAGAAATTGCATAATACCCCAGCTTCCTACAAATAGAAAAGAGTATAAATAAATTTTAATTAATTTAATAACCCTTTCTTTCGAATTGACGTAATGAACAAAGGAGAATATCAACATAATATTAAACAACATCCAAACAGCATAATTTATATTCCTAACTAGATAGGTTGTATTAGGAATAAATAAAGCTATAAAAAAGAACCATAACAGTAGTGGTACATAACCTAAGAAAGGTTTAAATTTGCCTCGTATTAATAGATTGATTACAAAAAAAAGAATGGGAATTGCCAACAATATTTGAGAAAATCTAAATGAAAATCCTCCTAATTTCACAACCATAAACACATCAAATGAAACCATATAGCTTGCTAAAATGAAATATAATAAGAAAAATTCCTTACTACGTTTTTTGTTCATATTATAAATCCGCCTTCCTAGAATCCAGTAATTTACTTCATTACTAAATAATTTATATCAAATGACCTTTATTATCAATCTGTTTTTGGTAGAAAGAGAATTTAATTAATATACTATTAAATTTTCAGCTATTAGACTCCTATACTGGGTTATAAAAAAGAATTAGAATGAAGCAATAATACTGTAGACTGATGTTACGTAATGATAGACCTGGAGGGTTACTTCTAGTTAAATATTACTTTTAGCACCACTTTTTAGTTATATTTATAAAAGTTTTTTTCTACACTTATTAATATATAAAAGTATACACCACTTTCGCAAAAGCTACTTCTATAAACATTATAATTAAAACTATCTATAAAAAATTTGATGAGCTATAAAACATAAATTTGTACTTCTCTTCTTAGAAAAAGTACAAATTACTTAGTAGATGCACACTTAAGCTTGCTTTTTATAATCATTCAAATTTTGCTTTTCGGATGAGGTTTCAAGCTACAATGGATTTTAAGTTGAACATTACATTTATCGGGGAAATAGAAAAAACGAAGTCACTTTATTTAAAACTGTGCGTGCTTCTTCCTTTTGACCTTCTTTATTGGGTAGCAATTTTTCTATTTTCACTAATTTAATTTTCGTATACAAAGTATTTAAAGCTTTAATGGAGTTAAATTTTTTTATGGATCTCTCCTTTTCTATAGACAACCTTCTATTGGAATATATTTCTTCCTATTGTGCCAATTAAAGTTCCTTACAAGAACAAAATAAAACCGATTTATCATATGTTTTCTCTATATAAATAAGCACTTAAAAATTCCAGTAAAGAAGATAATGACTAGACATAAAAATTAGAGACAAACACCTTTTTGTTCTTAAAAAAGAACGAAAAGGTGATTTTAACGTTTTTTTTTAACATTTTTATATTGAAAACATAAAAAAATCCTTTATAATGAACAACAGATGCTACATATAAAGGAGAGGTTTTCACGTGATCGGTGATCGCATTAAAGAAATGAGACTGCAAAAACGTTATTCTATTACTAGACTGGCGGAGAAAGCACAAATATCAAAATCCTACCTTTCACAAATTGAAAAGGGTTCAAATTCAAACCCTTCCCTGCAGATGCTTCATAAAATTGCTGCTTCTTTGGGCACAAGCGTTGATTATTTAATTGATGAAACAAATGAACATGTAGAAGCTACTCCTTATGTTACAGAAGAATGGATGGAGCTGTTAAATAAAGCTATAGGTCAAGGCATGACCAAGGAGGATTTTATCGAATTCTATCAGTACCTGTCCTTCAAAAAAAATCTGCAGGCGGTTAAGGATTCTGGGCATTAAGTAAAAAACACTGCGCTACACTACTCAGATTAACTTCTTTTTGCCTATTTCTACTCATTTATAAATAATCCTTTATAACTATATTCTGTATAATATTTGCAAAGTAAAATCGATTGTTTGTATAATTGTTAATAAAAGTAAGTAAGGCTAGTATCGAGAGCTTTTTCAACCACGACAGCTTTACTCCTTAAGGTCCGGGGAGGAATAATCATGACTGACAAATTAAAAGAAAAAGTAGATTTAGAGAAAGAGTGGATTTTACTCATGAAACAAGCCTATGAAATGGGCTTGTCCATTGAGGAGATAAAGAAGTTTGTTCAAGAAAGTAAACAAAATTAACTGAATTTTGCTTCTTTTATGCTGGGCCGTTTAAAAATTTTGTTATCAATACTTAAATTTCTTGCTTTTTTCTCTTTTTTTCCTTAAGCTAATACAATCAAGTAAAATAAAGGAAATGTCATCATGATAAAAAAAATCGCTGTTATCTTAATGATGCTTAGCATCGCTCATTTTTCCCACACACCTCATTTACAGGTCACAGATCCAAGCAGCTGGAGTAATTCTTCTGTTTGGGACCATAACGCTACGCTTTGGTCTATTTTAAAACCGGGCAGTGAGTTTTATACTTCCTACAGCTACGGATTTAATCTAGAGTTTATCCTTCGTAAAATTGCTCATATTTCCTTTTTTGGTATATTAGCTGTTTTAATTTATTGGAACTTAAAAGAAAAGCCTGGGCGCTATGTAAAAGCAGGACTTTTGCTTGCGTGCTTTGCTTTTTTGGACGAGGTTCACCAAGCTTTTATTATTGGCCGAGACGGCCGAATTGTAGATGTACTTATTGACTCATTTGGAGGGGCTTTGTTTTTATTTCTTCTATATAAAAGTAAAACAAAGCACAGAAGAGCCGAAAGAAACAAGTATAGTTCTTCCATAAAAAAATGAACCCCGATAGAAAGGGTTCATTTTTTTATGGTTTTATGGATCTCTATTCGTTTAAATACCTTCTGCTGCAGCTTTGCTTTTAATTGTGGCTGTAGGTCTCCCAAGCCTCTCCACGCCTTGTAGGTATTTACCTAGTTCATGTTCATCTCTCCTTATTGTGTTTCTTTCTTTTATTTTGAACACTGCGTATGAATAACAACTTGTGAATCAACAAAAACATTCGTTTTCTAGTTCAATCATTTTACTATCCACCCGTTTTAGGATATAAAGATGGATGTAAAATGTTTTTTTAAAACCTCGACCTATTTCGACACCATTTCTGCTAGTTTTCCACTAAAATAATAATAGTTATTAAAAAAATTTATTCAGATAAAGGCAAAGCTGCTGAAAAGCAGTGACGCAAAGCTTCAGGTCTAAGGTAATGTTTACAACATGCTAAGATGGCTGGGTTCCCTGACAAGGGTGGATGAATAGTGATGAACACAGATAAAAAATTAGCAGTAGATCAGGAATGGATTGATCTAATAAAAGCCGCTCATGAACTCGGATTAAAAATAGAAGACGTCCGAGAATTCTTATTAACGAATAAGAACAACCAATAGTAAAAGCACGCTTCTTTTATATTGAAGCGTGCTTTTACTATCACTTATATTTTTATTCCTTTTGGCTGACGCTGGTCAAACGTATAAATCTCCGTAAATCCGCACTGTTTCGCCATCTCAATTGCATCTTTCATATGCGCTCCGACAGTTTCGGCAAAGTGTGAATCAGATCCAACCGTTAAGATTTCTCCTCCTAAATCGCGGTACAGTCCAACGACTTCAAGAGCAGGCAGCGCTTCTCCCAGCTTCCCTCTTATGCCTGAAGTGTTAATTTCAATTCCGATATTGCGATCAATTGCTTTTTTCAAAATATCCGTAAGAATATCTTTAAATTGATCAAAGTCATATATCCCGTATTGCTCAAACGCATAGCGCTTCATTAAATCTAAATGAGCCAAGACATCAATATCCGCTTCGCTTACTAGCTTATACATTTCGTTAAAATAAGCGCGGTAAATTGCTTCTTTATCGTTCAGCTCCAAATGTTTACGTAGCTTGATGTTATTAATGTTATGAACTGATCCTAAAATAAAATCAAAGTTCTCCTGCTTCATTGTTTTTTGATATTTTTCTTTTAAATAGTGCGGCTCACAAACTTCAATTCCTTTTTTAATCACTAGCTGATCTTGAAACTGATCTCTGCATTCCGCTAGTTCTCGTTCATATTTATCAAAATCCATATGACCGTATGTTGGTGCTAATGGATTTAATGAAAAGTGTTCGGTAAAACAAATTTCGTTTATGCCGTTTTTTACAGCCTGCTCGCACACTTCTTTCATAACTGCCTGTGAGTCAAATGAATTATTTGTGTGATGATGGTAGTCTACTAGATACATAATTAGTCACCTCTAGGTTTATTATACATCTCTCCTGCACTTACTGCACATAGATACCCTTTTCCCCCTTATCCCGCCTTTTTTCGTTCATAAAAAGTATTTCCAATAAAAAAAGATATTTTTCCTCTTCCAGTAATCCTTCTTTTCTTATAAACTAACTTAATATAGCAGAGGTTCTGACATACAACTTGACAAACAACTTTTACTTACACAAGGGAAAGGAAATAAGAAATGGAATTTGAAAAAAGTTTTTCACAAACAAAAAGCCCCTTTCTGTCTTACCTAAGCTCTTATACGAAAAAGATGAAAGGAGAATTAAAAGAAGAAGCGAAAATCAATTATAGAGACGCGGTCGTTTCTTCTATTGGAGGCTTAATTGCGATTATCATCAGCAGCGCGATTGCACTAGCGCTGGGTTATCCAATGGCACTCGCTCCAATTGGCGCAACCTGCGTACTTGTCTTCGGTGCTCATAAAGGGCCTTTATCACAGCCTCGTCACGTGCTTGGAGGGCACTTGCTCGCAACGGTTTCAGCACTTATTATTTGGAGTTTATTTCATCGAAGTCTAATCACTATCGCCATTGTGCTGGCTTTTGTTCTTATTTTAATGATTCTTACCAAAACCGTTCATCCTCCCGCGGCGGCTAGTGCGATTGTAGCGATTAACACAGGAGCGGGTTGGGGATTTTTAGGGGTTATTATACTTTGTGCTTGTGTGGTGGTGCTGATTTCTACCGTGTATAATAATTTATTTCAAGACCGGCAGTATCCCAGGTATTGGGTTTAAAAAAGCTTTGGAATATAAAATTCCAAAGCTTTTTTCTTTTACACTTATTTCACTAATCAAACTATTTTATGCCTCAAGTATCTTGTTTTAATTTTCAGAATTGTTTATACTCAAGACGTCTTTGTTTTTTTAGAAAAGCATTGGAGGTGAATTTACAGCACGATTTATACATACTTAAGGGGGATTTTTCATGTTGAAATTAATCGGGGTTTTGCTAGTGGCAGCGGGATTTTTATTTCGTTTAAACACGCTGCTTGTAGTAACTGTTGCAGGCATCGTGACTGGCCTTGTGTCAGGTTTGTCACTTCATGAAGTAATTACAATGTTCGGCCAATTTTTTGTAGATAACCGCTATATGTCTATGGCTATTTTACTTACTCTTCCTATCTTTGGCGTGTTAGAAAAATACGGGTTAAAAGAACAAGCGGAAGTACTGATTAAAAAAGCGAAAAACGCTTCTTCTGGAAATGTTTTACTTATATATCTTTTTATCCGTGAAATCTCAGCCGCAGTTGGATTAAATATTGGAGGACATGCTCAGTCTGTGCGTCCGTTAGTCGCACCTATGTCTGAAGGCGCTGCTCGTGCAAAATACGGAGAGCTTCCGCCTAAAGTAAAAGAAGATATTCGCGCTCATGCCGCGGCAGCTGAAAATACGGGCTGGTTTTTCGGCGAAGATATCTTTATCGCTACGGGTGGAATTCTTTTAATGAAAGGATTCTTCGACTCCGTAGGCATTCACGTTGACGTCTGGGATATGGCGCTTTGGGGTATTCCAACAGCCATCGCAGCGCTGCTGATCAGTGCCCTTCGTTTCCTTCAGCTAGACCGACGTATTCATAAAAAAATGACGAAGCACAAACCAACATCATCTTCAAAGACGGAGGCAAGCTAAATGAAAAGCATCTTGACGCTCGATACAATTTACTACTTACTCGGTATTATTGTCGCTTTTATCGCGATTCGAATTGCACGCGACCACAACCATCCTAACCGTTTAGGATCTTCCCTATTTTGGGCGCTGTTTTCCGTTACGTTTTTATTTGGCAACGTGATTCCGCCTTTTTATATAGGATGTTTGGTCATTATCATGGTGCTGCTTGCTTCATTTAACCGAGTAACTAAGTCTAATGAAGCTGAAACACCTGCTGAAGAACGAACGGCTCACGCGCAGCGATTAAAAAACAAAATCTTTTTACCGGCTTTATTTATTCCTATTTTTACGATTATCGGTACCCTTCTTTTTGGCAAGATCAAGTTTGGAAACTGGGCATTAATTGACCCAGAAAAAGTCACGTTAATTTCATTAGCAATCGCAGCTGTTATTGCGTTTATCGCTTCAATGGGCGTCACCAAAGCAAAAATGGACGTACCTGTTAAAGAAGGAAGCCGCTTGCTTCAAGCAGTAGGCTGGGCGGTTATTTTACCGCAAATGCTTGCTGCGCTTGGCGGCATCTTTTCAAAGTCAGGCGTTGGAACAGTCGTTTCAGATATTGTAAGTGATATTTTGCCAACTAACTATGCGTTTGTTGCTGTGCTGGCTTATTGTCTAGGAATGCTGCTATTTACAATTGTAATGGGAAATGCCTTCGCGGCGTTTGCCGTTATTACGGGAGGTATTGGTCTTCCGCTGATTGTACATATGCACGGAGGAAACCCAGCCATTATGGCAGCTCTTGGCATGTTTGCTGGCTACTGCGGCACGCTGTTAACGCCAATGGCAGCTAACTTTAATATCGTACCTGCCATGCTGCTTGAATTAAAAGACAAAAATGCCGTAATTAAAGCTCAAGTGCCGATTGCGCTATCCGTTTTTGTTGTTAATACACTATTAATGTACTACCTTGTATATCACTTTTAAAGGAGACTAGTAGAATGACAACTGTATTACTAACCGGCTTTGAACCGTTTGAAGGTGAAAGTATTAACCCGTCTTTAGAAGCTGTCAAAGCCTTAGACGGCGTAGCTGTCGAAGACTATCACATTATCGCTAAGCCTCTTCCTACTGTGTTTGGCGAATCAATTGCAAAGCTTCATACGTATATAGAAGACATCAGCCCTTCTATCGTAATTTGCGTTGGACAAGCAGGCGGCCGAGAAGGAATTACGGTCGAACGCGTTGCTATTAATGTGGACGACGCGCGGATTCCTGACAACATCGGCCAGCAGCCCATTGATCGCCCTATTATCGTAAATGGACCTGCAGCATATTTTTCGACACTGCCCATCAAAGCCGCTGTCGAAAACCTGCGCCAAGCAGGCATTCCAAGCAGCGTTTCTCAAACTGCTGGAACGTTTGTCTGTAACCACGTATTTTACGGGCTGATGAACATGATTCAAAACTGCTCAATTAAAGGCGGGTTTGTGCATATTCCTTATCTTCCTGAACAAGCTGTGCATCATCCAGGGAAAGCAAGTATGGCGCTGGATTCGATTGTGAAGGGACTGCTTTCTATCATCAAAACTACAATTGTAACGGAAGATGATATTTTAGTTTCAGGCGGCGCTACTCATTAATACTAAAAAACCAGCTCATGTAGAGAGCTGGTTTTTCTTTTTATATACATACAAATTTTTCATTAAATAAATTAATAAAAGCTATAAACAACCTTCTCTCTCAGTCGATATATAGTATGAACATATTTTCCAAGGATGTTCAATTACTTTTATCCCGTTTTAAAACGGGACACTTCTTGTATACAAGGATGTAAACCAAGAAGTAAAACCATTATACGGAGGTAAGGAAAATGAGAATTAATCACAATATTACAGCTTTAAACACGTACCGTCAGTTTAACAATGCGAATAACGCTCAGGCAAAATCAATGGAGAAGTTATCTTCAGGTCAGCGTATTAACAGTGCTTCTGATGATGCAGCTGGATTAGCTATCTCAGAGAAAATGCGTGGACAAATTCGCGGGCTAGATCAAGCTTCTCGCAACGCGCAAGATGGTGTTTCGTTAATTCAAACTGCAGAAGGTGCTTTAAATGAAACACATGATATTCTTCAGCGTATGCGTGAATTAGTAGTTCAAGCAGGTAATGGTACAAACAAAACTGAAGATCTAGATGCTATTCAAGATGAAATCGGCTCATTAATTGAAGAAATCGGTGGAGAAACTGACAGCAAAGGAATTTCTGATCGAGCACAATTTAATGGTCGAAACCTGTTGGATGGTAGCTTGGATATTACGCTGCAAGTTGGCGCGAACGCAGGACAGCAGGTAAATTTAAAAATTGGAGATATGAGTGCTGGAGCTTTAGGAGCAGATACTGATTCAGACGGTGCAGCGGATGCTTTTGTTAATAGCATTAACGTCAAAGATTTTGCTACTACATCTTTTGATGATCAATTAGCTATTATTGATGGTGCTATTAACCAAGTGTCAGAGCAGCGTTCTGGACTAGGTGCCACTCAAAACCGTTTGGATCATACTATTAATAACCTAAGTACATCATCTGAAAACCTAACAGCGTCTGAATCAAGAATTCGCGACGTAGATTATGCTTTAGCAGCGTAAGCAGCAAAAAGCACAGTCGTCCTAGCTGGTAACGGCTAGTGAGTATAACCGGGTGAATTGCTGGAAACCCCTGAGAGCTTTTCTTACCACAGCGTAGTTGGAAACGACAGACGTAACGGTTTTAAAAAAGAAAAGATTGGGCAATCAGCAGCTAAGCTCCTGTGAGGAAACTCTGGAGACAGTTCAACGACTAGGATAAACCGTCTAAGGCAATGTGTGCTATGACGATGAAATCCGTAGGTATTCAATATGCCGTTCCGTATATTAATATCCGAAGTGCCCGGCCCCTGCTTTTTTAGAGGGTGAAGATATAGTCTAGTCATTTGTGAAAGCAAATGTTCGCACGATGGCGAAAGAAATGATGGAACAAACAAAGAATTCAATTCTATCTCAAGCTTCTCAAGCTATGCTAAGTCAAGCTAACCAGCAGCCACAAGGCGTACTTCAATTACTACGTTAATAAAAAAGCGAGCTTTCCTAAGAAAGCTCGCTTTTTTATATAAATGTTATAAGCTATTACTAGTAGATGCCGCAGTATCTTTACTCGTATTTACTAGCGCATCCCACGTTTGAGGTCCTACTACTCCATCTGCCGTATAACCGTTCTTCACTTGAAACTCTTTTACCGCTTGTTCTGTTTCTAAACCAAAGTAACCGTCTGGATTAAGACCTAAAGATTTTTGAACTGTTTTAACTTCTTCTCCTGCTGAACCCTTGCCAAGAGCAGCTACACTGCTAAGCGATAGAATTTGAGTTTTATCTTCTTCTTTAGCTTTAGCCTGCTGCATAAGGCTTGCGTATTCTTTAATTCTTTTTTCTTCAGCACTGCTTAATGTTTGTGTATGTTTGAAGTTAGACATAATAAAAAAGAATCCTGCCACGATAATAATAGGAACAAATATTTTCATAAGATTTCTTACAATAGTCATGGTACTCTCCTTTGAATACATAATTATTTAACTTTCCAAGTTCCTTGTCTTCTAGGGTCTGCTGCTCCGTAAATACGATTGTTTTTTTGATTAATAACAATCGCTTGTATACCGCCGTAGTAAATAGCAGAGCTCTTCTCCTTCACGTCATATCCCATTCCTTCTAGTTCTTCTCTTACACTCGTAGGATATTGAAATTCGGTATACAGATGGTTATTTTCTATTGAAAACCTTGGTGCATCAATTGCATCCTGTAAAGAATCCTTAAATAAAAGGTGGCGAACCAAAACTTCCGTAAGCATCATAGGTATTCTGCTTCCTCCAGGCGTTCCAATCCCGATAACCTCGTCATCTTTTTTAAGAATAGTAGGTGCCGTAAACGTTCGTGAACGCTTATCAGGCTCGTAATAATTAAGAGAGGTCTTTGTGTTATTAAAGTTATTCAAATTGTTGTTAAGGAAAAACCCTTCTACATTTTCTCCTGAACCAAAAAAGTTGCTGAGTGTATTTGTAACGGATACAACCGTTCCTTCTTTATCTGTTACAACAAAATGCGTCGTACTAATATGTTCTTCTTCAAGTTCATCGCCTTTAAGCTTATACTTATCGGATAGCTTATTTAACGAAAGATCTTGTGCAAGCTTCCTTGAATATTCTTTTGTCGTTAGCGCTTCGTCATCTATATCAGAAAAAGCTGGGTCTCCAATATGGGCGACACGATCACTATTAGCTCTATTTGTAATTTCAGAAGTAACATGTGTAAAAAGCGCCGTATCTTGTTCTGTCTTTTGAATATTTAGCATTTCAGCCATTTGCAAGGATTGTATCAGCGTAATCCCAGAAAATGGAGGAGGCGCAGAAATAACATCATAGCCGGCAAATTCTCCGTGAACAGGTTCTCTTTCTTTCACAGAATACTTTTCTAAATCTTCTTTTTGTATTCCTGGCACGTCCTCTGCCATTTCTTCGGCAAGTTCGCCATTATAGAAGACGTCTGAACCTTTTTCTTTAATGAGCTCAAGCGTTTCGGCAAGTTCAGGCTGCTTGAGCGTTTTACCTTCTTCAATCGGCTTGTTTCTAGGGAAGAAATTAGGAATTTCCGCTTCTGATAGGCGGTACTGCGCACCTTTTAGACGCTCTGAAAGCTGCTGACCAACTGGAAAACCATCGTTAGCTAGCTTAATAGCTGGGGCGATTAATTGGTCCATGTTTTTGCTTCCGTATTTTTCATGAATAGCTTCCATTCCTTTTACAAATCCAGGGACACCTATCTTTTTTTCAGAACCTTCAGTTGAAATTGGACTTGTTTCTCGGTAATCAAAGAAGGTAGGCTTGTCTAATTGATTGCCAGGAAGAATGAGCATCCCTCCTCCTCCTCCAATACCTGATCCGTAAGGCTCTACAACACCTAAAGCATATGAAACGGCAATAGCAGCATCTACTGCGTTACCTCCATTTTCTAAAACGTCTGTTCCAACTTCAACAGCAATTGAATTTGAAGAACTTACGCCATACTCACCAGAGCCATTCTTAATTGCTTGGCTAGACTCGAATTTATTAATTTTTTTATATAGTTTATTATCTGTTTGACTATTAAATTGCTGTAAAACAGCATACCCTCCAGCTGCAATAGCTATGAGGAATATCAACCAGTAAATCCATTTTCGCTTCATTTATTCAGCTAACCCCTTTTTTACTACTCTAGAGTGGTCGACCGTAAAGACTAACTTGTTGTTTTCCTCTTTGATAGCAAGAGCACTTGAAGAAGTTTTAGTCAAACGTTTAAAGATTTTTTCTTTGTAATACGCGTCCCACTTACTTAAAAGCGTAGGCGTAGCTTCTTTAATGAGTAAGGGCGTAACTTCAAATCTAGCTGTTCCATCCTTTTTCAACTTATACTGCACGAGCGCACTTTCTCGTGATGCTGACCACCCTTGATCAAATACAAAATTTCCTAAGCTGTAAAAAATCACAGTATTTTTGTACGTATCAATCGGCTGCAGCACGTGCGGATGGTGCCCTATGATAATATCAGCTCCCGCATCTGCCATTGCTTTTGCTAATCCTTTTTGTCTAGGAGAAGGCGTTGTGTCGTACTCTTCTCCCCAGTGCGCATGCACGACAACTAAATTAGCTTTTTCTTTTGCTTCTTGAATAAGCGGAATAAAGATTTCTGGTTTAGCAGGAAGAATTCCCGGATCATTGTCATTCGCAGCTGAATAAGCAGTATATGTATCCGTAAAGCCTAGGGTAGCTATTTTAATTCCATTAACCGTTTGATAGTTAATGTTGCTAGCTTCTTCGAGATTTCTCCCCATTCCTACAAAGTCCATTTTAGACTGGTTAAATGCCTTCACCGTATCATTTAATCCTTGCTCAAGGTAATCCATAGAATGACTGTTTGCTGCATTCAAGACGGAAAGATTAAGATTCTTCAAGGTCTTTACAGACTGCTCATCAGTTCGTAGTACAATGGGTTTATCTTGCGCTGGATATTCGTCATTCGCTGTTACTGGATGATCAAAGTTTGCCGTAGAGTAATCTGAGTTTTTAAAATAAGATTCTACATCACGAAATAGATAGTCTTGTCCCTGACGATTTGTTACCTTTTCAACATTGCGTCCGAGCATAATGTCTCCAACCATTGTTGCTGTTACTAATGAATCATCTTTGGTATTGTTTTCTACTGCTTCACTTGGCTTACTGATCCAAATAGCTCCGTACATGAAAACTACCAAAATGGCCAGTGTAATCCATACATGTTTATCTGTATTCTTTTTTGTTGATTTTATAAATTTTAGTAACTTTTCTTTAAAATCCAATTTCCTATCCATCAAATCACCCTAAATAAAAAAGTTGTATACAAACATTAAGCTGAATGTAGCACCGCTGATTAAAAGCGTGCTTCCCATCGTCATTGCCAACCCTTGCTTTTGAATCGTATTTGCAATTAAGCCAGGAACAATGATCCCTATACCGCGAAACTCATAGATTTCAAAAGGCATAACAGGATAGAAATAATCGAATATTAGTTTCAGTGAAATTCCCACTACTAACATGGCAGCAAATTTTCGGCGACCGTACAAAATCACAAACCTTCCAATTCCGTGTTTTACAATGACATAGGTTAATAGACTAATAATTAATACCATAACTAAAAAAACCGGCTGATCAAAAATTAAGCCAATATAACCTGGAACAACTAGCCCTGCAGGAATAATACCTGTTTTTTCTGTAAAAATTAAACTTAAAATAACCCCTAATACCAACGCTACATATAAATCCGAGCCAAACATGCACTTTCCTCCTAGACAACTTCCTCAATATGTTCATAATTCTTCATTGCTTCAATTAACGGCTCAGCAGCACCGTGAATATTTCCTACTCCGTAAATCATTCGATTATGTAACTCAGGTCTTAGTTTATCGACTATCTCTTCTGTACTATGACCTTCAAGATTCCAAATTTCTTTTGCCGGAATCATTCCTTCATTATAAGCATCCATTATAGGACTCGTTGTTTCCCCAATCAGCACTAAAATGTCCGTATTAATATATGGTAAAACATCCCGAGCAAACTGCTCTGTACGATCTACACGATCGGGGCGGCAGTTCATGATTACAATCGGCGAATCTACTGAATATCCAACTTCTCCTACTCTTTCCCAAATTCTCAATGTTGAAGCAGCATCGTTTGCAGCAAATCCGTTCACCAAAAACGCAGGTGCTTTCGGATCTCCAAACTGGGTAATTCTCATTGCACCAGGATCTGGATGAGCATTCAGCATTCCTCGAAATGCAACTTCTTCTGGAATATCTAACGCTTCTGCTACCGCTAACGCAAGCGATGCATTATCTGGAAATACCATATAATCAAATTTTCTTAAGAACTCATCTGTAACTTTTGAATTATCTGCCACAATTACCTTTGTTCTTCTTTTTGCAGCTGCTGTTTTAAAATACTCAAGATACGGACCATCTATCGTAATTAAATGCCCTTTGTAAGGAATCGTTGGTAGAAAAGCTTCTGCCACTTCGTCCAGTGTTGGTCCCATAACATCCATATGATCTTCTAATACATTTACAATAACTCCAATATTTGCTTGAAGCATTTTTTCTTGAAAAGTAATTTGATAATCAGGATTCACCGCCATACATTCACTGACTAATGCCTCAGTCTCGAGTTTTGCTGCCTCGTTTACGACGCGTCTTTGCTCTCCTATATTCGGCCCTTCAGGTCGTCTGACAATTGGCTTCTCTTCATCTGTAAACCAATAAATCATTCTAGCTGAAGTTCCTGTAGTCTTTCCTATAGTTTTGTATCCAGCCTCTGTTACGATTCCAGTTATTAATCTAGTAACTGTTGATTTTCCGCGAATGCCGTTAATATTTATTCTTACCGGAATAGAATCGATATTTTTTTGATGTTTAACCTGTTCCCATGCTCCATAAGCAAAGACTAGAAACAAACAGATTAAAATAATACTAAGCACCATTTCGATTGTTTCCTCCTTATTTCGACTAGCTTTTGTTTTAATAGGAAGCTTCAACCATAAAAATAATTATAATTTCGCCCTATATTTCAAATTTTTTACTTAACTTTTATAGTTAATCATACCTAGCTAAGTTTATCAATAAGAGAATTAAATGTAATTTATGTTATTTACTAGTAATTGAAAATCTTTATATCCCTATTACTCTTCCATTTAGACAATCCTAAGAAAACTAATTCACTTATAGTCTTAAAAACCCAAGTCAAACAAAAAATCAGGCGATTATCATTGTATGTTTTTAGGTAAAAAAAGCCTATTTATATGGTAAAATATAAAATAACATTCATTATAAAGTTTATTTTTCGGGCATTTATGTTCTTTAAAAGAAACAATTTGATCCTTGTAAAGACAAGGACAAACCAGGTGAAAGGCTGGGACAAAAAACTTAGGGTCTAAGGTCTTATGAATATGACGGCTGGGTATTACTAACATATCCGACTATTTACCAGTCACTATACATGCTTTATCAAATTTGGACGCTTAGGAAACCCTTTCAGGCATGATAGAAATGTTGGAAAATCAGCTTATATCTAGTGTATGTAGCGGATAAGCTAATTTTCTATAGTCTATATTCTTGGTTAATAAGTTAATAGATTTTATTTACCTCCTTATCAGCTTTATGATCAAATACCTTTATGTGCTTCATTTCTATTTTTTTATTTGGTAAAATAACACATATAAGGAGGGATAACTTGAATTACATTGCTAAAAAACATTACCTATTTTCTAGAGGTTCTTTTCAAATCGCTACCTTTTTACTGCTTTTCTCACCTCTTTTTACTCGTTCATTTCAGCAAGACGTAGGGCCTTATGTGTTACTATCTTCGATCATGTTTCTTTTTAATGCCACCACCGAGTATATTCTAATTAAAAAAATAAGTATTGTGCCTCAAAAGTACATCCCTTTTTTCCTAATAATTTGTTTGCCTATAAATATTGTTCTCTTGTGTTTTTTTTATTACGGTACGTAAAAAAGCATCTATCAAGCTGATAGATGCTTTTTAATTTATTAAGCCTCAGTTAATAGACTTGATATATGCTTGGCTACGATTGTTCCTTGGCCAGCTGAGGAGCTGATACTTGAAAATAAAGGAGTCGTACACGCATCTCCGATTGCATAAATAAATGGATTACTGCTTTGATGCACGTCGTCAGTAACAATAAGCCCATTTTGTGCCGTAGCTACTTTTCCTTTAATGAGCTCAACGTTAGGTGCTACGCCCAGCCTGATTAGAATCGCATCTACTAACAAGTTCTTATATTCTTTGTTCTTACTCTCTAAATCAATGGATGTAACATGACGATCCCCATGGATTGCTGTCACCTCGGTATCAGTCATGACTTTAATACAAGGGTTAGAAATAACCCTTTCAACATACTGCTCTCTTGCTTTAAAACGCGTAGAACGGTGAATAAGATATACTTCTCTTGCTTTTGATGATAAAAGATGTGCTCCTTCAAAAGCGCGGTCTCCTCCGCCGATAATAGCAACTGTTTTACCCTTTAACCGTTCGCCGTCTGCTGAAGCAGAGTATACTTCTCCTCGATCAATCATTTGCTGCTCACCGGGTACTCCCAGCTTTCGCTGACTAGAACCCGTGGCTAAAATGAGATACGTATAGCAGATTTCCTGTTTTTTAGCTTGCTTCTTAACTTTCACAGTTTTGGAACGTTCATCAATGAAAAGTACTTTTGTATTTACTTCATATAGGCAGTCCATCTCAACAAAGTGTTTCACCATTTCACGCTGCATTTCTATTCCGTTCTTTGTACGCATTCCAGGGTAGTCAATAATTTCATTAAAGATGTTAAACAGCTGGCCTCCTAATTGTGACTGTTCTTCAAGAAGCAAACAGTCAATCCCCAGTCTCTTGCACCATATAGCAGCTGAAATGCCGGCCGGTCCTCCACCAATGATTAGTACATCAACGTGTCGCATACAACTTACCTCGCTTCTACTTCTCAGCTTCTATCACTACATTTGTCGCTGTAAAAGAGATAAAAATTCTCCTCTAACCTCTGGTTTTTCCATAAATGTTCCTCGAACAGATGAAGTGGCTGTAGAAGCTGAAGATTTTTTAATTCCTCTTCCGCACATGCACATATGCTTCGCTTCAATAATCACCATCACTCCTTTAGGGTCTAAAATTTCTTCGATTGCATCCGCAATTTCATTTGTTAAACGTTCTTGAACTTGAAATCTTTTTGCATATCCTTCTACCGTACGAGCGATTTTAGAAAGACCTGTAATTTTTTTATCCGGTATATACCCAACGTGAGCAACGCCAAAGAACGGCGCAAAGTGATGTTCACACATTGAATGAAACTCGATATCTCGTATCAACACCAGTTCGTTGTGATTCACATCGAATGTTTTTTCCAAATGAGCTTTCGGATCTTCTCGGTAGCCTTCCGTGTATTCTAAAAATGCCTTTAACACGCGGTACGGCGTCTCTTCAAGGCCGTCTCTTTCCGGATTATCTCCGCATAAATCGATTAGTTCTTTTACCGCATTCATAAATGTGTCAGCTTGACCTATTTTTTTATCTATTTCAGTTGAATTCGTGCCTACTGTTTCTAAAAATTTTTGAGCAATTAAATTTTGTGTACTAAGTGTCATGTTTCTATTTCCTCTTCCCTTTTCAGTTACTTTTTTATCTTAGTCGATGCTTTGGTCATCGCCACTACAAAAAAGCGATTCAAAGCCTGCTGCGCATAGCGGTCGACTAAATAAGTATCCTTGCATATGCACACAGCCATTTTCAAGCAGAAAATCTTTTTGATATTCTAGCTCGACGCCTTCTGCAATTACATTTAAATTTAAGCTTTGAGATAAGCTGATAATTGCTTGTATAATTTTACGGTTGCTGTCATCTTCGTTCATATCCATAATAAAGGATCGATCAATTTTTAAACAATCTATAGGTAAATTTTTCAAATAACTCAACGAAGAATAACCTGTACCAAAATCATCGATAGAAATTGATATACCATATTCTTTTAGTTCATGTAAAGCCTTAATTGTTTCTTGTGTATTAATAAGCAGTGTACCTTCAGTGATCTCCATTTCAAAACTTTCTGGGTTAAGTTTATACGAAGAGAGAGCAGCTTTGACCTCGTGAACTAATAAAGATGAATCTTGAAATTGGCGTGGTGAAAAATTCATAGCCAGTGTTAATTCTTGATTGAACATTTTATTCCACTTGCTGATTTGACAGCAGGCTATATTCATCACACTTTCCCATAACGAATGAATTAAACCCGCCTCTTCTGCTATACCAATAAATACCTCAGGCGAAACAAAACCAAGCTCTTCATCATGCCAGCGCACAAGAGCTTCTACTCCTATTATAGCATTGTGTCTAGCATCCACTTTCGGCTGGTAGTATACCTCAATAGCCTCTTTCTGAATAGCTTTGCGCAAACGTTTTTCAATCTGCATTTTTTCAGTTTGCTTTTCATTTAATAGCTCATGGTAAATCATGACTTTGTTGCCTCCCTGCCTCTTAGAAGCATACATGGCCATGTCAGCATACGTAATGAGTGTATCCAGATTTGTAGAATGCTCCGGATAAAAACTTAAACCGCTGCTTATACTTACAACTATTTCATCACTTTCGATATAGCAAGGCTGCTGAACATCTAAAATAATTTTCCGAGCAAGCTTTTCAACCTCTACAGGTGGAAAATCACTGAATAAAACTACAAATTCATCTCCCCCCTGCCTTGTCAGAAAGCTATTGTATGGAGGCAGGCAGGCTTTAATTCTATTAGCTACAAGCTGTATCAGCTGGTCGCCTTTTGAATGTCCCAACGTATCATTAATGTCTTTAAACCGGTCTATATCCATAAACAGTACGGCTACATGTTTAATTGATTTTTGCTCAGATTCCATTAAACGCTTATTGAGTTCTTCTTTGAAATACCTTCTATTAGGCAGTCCTGTTAAAAAATCGTGATACGCATGAAATTCACTTTCTTCTTGACTGCTTTTCAAATCATCTAAATAGGTTTTCAAGAAATGTGATAAATGATTAATATTTTCGATAAGCCCCCCTAGTTCATCCCTTCTTCTTACAGTCGATATTTCACCGAAATTCCCTTTCGCAATATAATTCACGTGCTCCACCAAATTTTTAATAGGGCGTGTAATAGACGTAGAAAAAATAATGCTGATGATCAGTACAAGGATGATAAAAGGCAGAGACAAAAGCAGATGCTTCACTAATTCATCATGAAGCTCCGTTTCAATCAAATCATAATCATAGACGACCCCTATTACGTAGGAAGCAGATTTTTCTTCCTTGATTGGTACAAATGTTTTCAGTACTTTTTTCTTGTTGATTTCTGAAATATAGCTTTGTGACATCCCCGTTTTCAAGGCATTTTTAATGAATGCTTTATCGCGATTCGTATTTTGATATGTATATGTTCCATACCAAATTGGCTGATCTTTCATTTTCACATATCTATTTCCATTTAAATAGACGCTTTGATTTTGTTTCCCAAAATTATTAGGATTAAACACTGTTAATTCAAGAACACCATCTAAACTTTTCGTAAAACGATTCATAACATTAGTAGGGCCAAATTGTTTTTCGATATCTATTACATTCTTATCACGAAAATAAGGATTAATAATATAATTAGTGGAACCATCATAATAGTATCCCCATTTATCAACATGCTTTGGGTTGCTAGAAGCTACTTCAATTGGACCGCTCCAAAAGTTAGGCAGGACCACACCTTTTTTTGTAGTGACCGGTCTATTAGCCAGAAGCTCTTGAAAAGACGTGTACCAATATCCCCATTCTTTAGTAGATATATTGATTTCTTTTGAATCCGAGGACCTCACACCAATAATGTCATCTCCCCTAGGAGCTAATAATGTAATATGAGATACTCTAAGCTGCTTTGCTAGCTCTGTAAGCTGCTCGTTACTTACATCCTGATATTTAGAAGGAAGAGAACGTTGTATAGCAATTGAAGCTGTTCTTAACTCTTGTGCCATTCTATCTTCCATATACAACGCGCTGTTTTTAGAATTTTCTACTTCATATGCAATTTCTTCCGTTACCAGAGTAATTTCTTTTTGATTAAAATCTATTAATCTATTTTTAGACCTAATATAATGCAGTGTGTTATTTGCTAGTAAAATACACAATACCAGCAAAGTAAAAAACAGAGATATTTTTTTCTTTATAGACACAAGTGCTGGCCTCCCATTGGTACCAAAACGCTCTTATATTTTTAAATATACAATAAATTCTTTTGTATATCGGTATATTTATTCTAATTTTCACAAAATAATCATCTTATGCAAAAAACCAACCGTATCGGTTGGTTACTCTCAAAAAACAATATGTAAAATAATTCAATATAAAAACTTTTATTTACACAGATAGAATAATTTTATATTCTTATAATATTCTATCTGTTTTCTCAAAAATATCAATGTATAAAATTTGTCTTTTCGTAAAATTAACTTTTTTTAAAAATGCGAAGGTACTGTGAAACTATCCTCTTTTCAACACATTTATATTAAATTGCCTAAGTCACTTAAAGGGACTTTTTCTCTTTTCCAGACGACGATATCAATGGAATCCCTTAGTTCTTTAAGCTGTAAGCTGTCTAAAGTACTGATATGGCTTTTTATACAGCTGAAAGAATCGCCCATGCCAGAACCCAGCTCTTTTATTTCCCAGCTTAAAAGAACAGTGGGGTGCACTTTAAGGGCCTTAGCCAGCTTTTCAACTACATCAATTGTTGGATTGATACAAATATCACGTTCGATATTGCTTAAGTAAGATTTAGCAATTTCAGCACGTTCTGCAAGCTGTGAAAGCGACAGCTTTTTTTGCATTCTTATTTCTTTCACACGACGACCAATCATTATTATTAAGCACTCTCCTTATTAAAATGTAGATTTAGCTTAAGGAACACCATTAATAGTTGTAAGTGAAACTTGTAATAATATTGCGCCTTTATTTTATTGTGAGTTAAAAGTCATATGGATTATGCTGGTGAATGAAGATGGCTTACCTTTATTGGACAGTTTGAAATTGTCCTTCTAATAATTTATGAAACGCACCTTCTTCTTCATAAGCCAGTTGATCAAAGCTCCCTTTTTGAATCACTTTTCCTTCTTTTAACACAAGAACCTGATCGGCAGCTTGTATAGTAGACAACCTGTGAGCTACAACAACAATCGTTACTTTTCCTTTTAAGCGGTCAATTGACTCTTTGATTTTATTCTCATTGTTAGTATCTAAGGCGCTTGTAGCCTCATCTAAAATTAAAAGAGCTGGTTTTTTTAGAATAGCCCTTGCCAAAACAAGCCTTTGACGTTCCCCGCCGGATATCTTCATTCCTCTATCTCCGATAACAGTATCTAGACCCTGAGGCAAGTTTTTTACAAACTGATCTGCCATCGCAAATTCTAATGCTTCCCATAATTCTCTTTCACTAGCCTGTTCATTCACCGTCAGTAAATTCTCTCTCACACTAGTGTTAAATAAGAACGAGTCTTGGGGTACATAGCTGATGGATTGTCTTAAAGACAGTAGAAGTTCATCTTTAAGCGGATGACCATTTACAAGCACCTCGCCCCTTTCAGGAGAGTTTAGCCCCATTAATAGGTCAATAAGCGTACTTTTCCCGGCTCCAGAAGGACCTACAATAGCTGTCATTTCATTATGAGGAATAGTCAAGTTAATATCTTTTAAAACATAAGTATGACTGTCTTTTTTGTAGCTAAAATAAACATCTTTACACTCTATTTGCGGCTTTGCAACTAGTGAAAGTGCATCTGCTTGCTTATGCTTAAACTCTTGTTCTTTAGAGCAGTCCTCTATGAGCTTCGTAACAGCCTGGCAAGCAGGAAGAGTCGCTGCTATTTGTTCAAAGTTTGACTGAATAGTAATAAACCTTGGCCATAGTCGAGAAAAGATAAGAATAATTAACAAAAGCTGCTCGCCCCGAGCGTGAAAAGCTTTTACGGATATAAATATAAATACTGTAACTAGAATAGCGGCACTCATTTTATATACTAGCTGAGAGCTTGACTTAAGTTTTACATATTCAATTTGTTCTGCATTCATTCTAGAAGTTAAAGAACGCAGCCAATCAATATAGCTATATTCCAATTTATTACTTTTAATATCTTTAATACCATTAAGCTGGTCTGTTATTCCAGCCATATAGTCTTCTCCTAATTGCGATGTTCTGCTCCCTAAGTTTCTAGATCTTTGTACGAACTTTCTTGAAAGATACCCTAGTATTAAGCCGAACAGCACAATGAAAAGAGTCATTTTAACAGACAACCAGAGTGCAATAGCTAATTGTATAATCATAAAAATAGTATTAGACAATAGCTGAAGAAAAAAGTTAATCCCGCCTATAACACGTGCCAGCTCCGCAGTTAATAGATTAATAAGCGTTGATTTTCGTTTTCTTAAAAATAACGCCCACTTCGAATGAAGAAGCAAGCTGTAAATTTCAATTCTTAAGTCCCTGCTGAATTTTTCTCTAACTTTAACGTCTCGAATAGATAAGCTTCTCTGAAGGAGATTTTGTCCAACAATAATTACCACATAAATGCACAAGATTAATGGTAAATACAGAGACGGCGGCAATATGGTAAGAAAGTTGAACAGCTGACTGAGCTTGCTAGATGCAGCATTTGTCTCTATCACTCCTCCAATGCTTAACAACGGGATAATTAGCAAGATACCAAATCCCTCCATTAAACTAACGACCGCCATTCCAAAAACATTAAAATAGATAATTTTCCCTGTGGAAGAATGCAATTTCTTTATATAATATAATAACGGTTCCAATATACGTTCTCCTGCCTCCTATCGGTTTGACCTATGGCTTATTAACCCCACCCGCGCGTAGTTCTTATATGCTAACCATTTGGCAAGAAAAGTTTAAAACAACACTGGCTTCTTTAGTTTTCTCCACGACCACAAAAATGGTCTTAGTAAGAAATATAAAAAATACAAATTTTTCGGCAGCCTAAAGGTTCGTTCGTCTAGAGGGTTGGGATAAAATGAAATAATGAAAAATTTACATTTTTGTCGTTTAGTTTTTATCGAGAATAAATAGTTTTTATAGGACTTTTCTAGATTTTTTGGCTGAGGATGCACATGTAATTGAACCATTTCCTTTATATAAGGAATTGCTTTTTCCGCTAATCGATGAACTCTCCTTGTATTTACAATATCCTGAAGCTCTTCATGTACCGGCGTTTGAAAAAGTAGAGTAGCTAATTGAAACGCCTGCCCTACTAAGTGCTTCTGCTGATGTTTGATTGCCAGTGCCCTAAAACGTACATAGTTGATATCTTTGTTCCTTACCATTTGATCGATATCTTTTAACCAACGCAGACGAAACCAGCCGTGACGAGCCCCATGAGAAATTAAATACAGCAGCAAGTCCTCTGTACCCATAAAAGATATAGGGTGCTTGGTTAATTGACTTTCTCTTTTTCCATTCCAAAGTTCCTCAAACTTCGTTCTTTTCATTGAACGAGGATGCAGCCGCCAATGGACTTCAACTTGAATCTTTTTTTCCGGATGATAATAGGCAATGTGGTGATGGCGCCATTTTATCTCATTTAACACAGTTGGTATTTCTTCCTTTTCATAGCCTAGACTGAAAAGAATACTTTCTACTTTTTCGAGTTCTTCCTCTCTCACTAGAATATCTAAATCTTTAGACATTCTAAGAGAAATATTTTTGAACAGGTCGTAAGCGACTGGTGGCCCTTTTAAAAACAACGTTTCAATATTATTTTCATTAAACACTTTATCTAGTGCTTCCATTTCTCCACTCAACTGAAGCATCTTAAAGGTATTTTTTTTATATTCTTGAAGCAGCACTTCTATAACGTGCGATGGAACAGCATCAGGCGTATCTTTTAACCTTATATAAATTAAAGGACAAACTCGATGATGTTTTACTAGCTCAAGAAAATGATTCCAATCAAACTCTTTTAAAGGTATGATTTCTTCAGATGTGTTCTCTTCTCTTAACAGCGTTAATAAAAAATGAAGCTCTTTGGACTGACTTGTATCAATTATTGATTGTTTGTCTATCATCGTTTTTCCTTTCGCTTTCCTTTATTATTTAAGGTTTTAGAGAAGTTCCCTACGACTGTAAACCTTTCCATTCCCTCTGATCCTGTTACGTATGTTGAGCCGCTTCGCAGCCAGGCATGTGCAATAAAATTCCCGTTTTCATCTTTTCCTGTACCCAAATACAGCGTACTTTCAATACGACGCCTTTCTAGCATCTTCATACCTGCGAAGGCTTTTACGAGACATTGACTTTCCCAAAAAGTATATCTGCTCATTTGATAGATAGCTTTTGAAATATGCCTTAACGTTTTAGTTTCATAGCTATCTTCATCCATGCTGCTCTCTTTCATACGCTCACCTAACATAGGTGTAACCTTTGAAAATGGCAATGCTTTAAGGATTCTTCCGTAAGCAAGATAATAAAAGGCTTCTATTAACAAAAGCTTTTGACTAGTATCTAAGCATAAAAAATTTTTAGCTTTTTTTATCAATTTCATTACAGCTACTCCAATATTGTTCATATAAAATACACATAAAAATTTAGTCTTCCATAACCAGCTCAATCAAATTTTCTTGATACATGTTATCTAAAAATGAAATAACTTCTTCTTCACATTTATCCGTTTGAACATCGTACTTTTTTAGAATATGATTCACTAATTCGTTTACTTGTGTGGGTTTACTAATACTTTCCCAGATGTCTCCTCCAATTTCACCTAGGTTGTAGTACTTACCGTTTTCAATATTTAGCATAACTTTCTCATTTCCCATATCACTTACGATATTTCCCTCACTCTGTATAACAACATGCTTAGGCAGGATTTGGTCTGATTTAATCAATTAAATTCCCTTCTTTCACTATATTTAGTATTTTAGATACCGACTCATACGGCGTAAAGTTCGAAGAAGATCGCGTTACTTGAAACGTATTTACGCTTTTAAGAATCTCTGAAGAATAAATAAAATGCCACTCTTTTAATCCCAGCCTCTGCAGAAGTGAACCCCGAAACGTATGGTGAAGTAAAATCCGAAAGCTTTCTAATCCATTTGTTTGGCGAATTTCTACAGATTCCCCGCTCCCTTTTACAAGCTCAAAGATTCCCGCTAAAGGAATTGGTTGATTATAAAAACTGTCTTTTACGGGCACTGAATATTTTGTTTCTCTTTCAAATAAAGGCTGATATTTTCTGGCATTCAATCCGAACTCATTTAAGCTTTCTTCCCATAGCTTCTGCTGAGGATATGTTGGTTGAACCATCGGAATACGCTCATCTGAAAACGTAACAGGAATTACATCATCGCTTATGAGCTTATATCCTTTCTGAATAAAAGCTGACGCCAAGGTAGACTTTCCGGCTCCAGAATTGCCAACGATAGCATAAGCTCTTCCATTTATAGCTATCGCACTGCCGTGGAGAGGCAAGGTTTGCTGCTGCATTAAAATGACTCCCATACAAGTTCCCAGTATATATAGCCTCGCCTTAGCTTCATCAAAGTCATTAAGAGGTGCTACTACAATTTCTTTTCCGTTCTTTATAGAAAAAACGGCTAGACTAGGAACTTCAAACGCTACGTAATGGCTGCGGACCGTAAAACCGTTTTTTTGATCTAATTCAATTTTGTCTATTGATAAGTCTGAAAGTTTAATAGAAACGTCTATATGATCACCTGGAAAAACTGGACTATTTAATTCTGGCAAAGACAGCTCACTCAAAATATTTAGCCCAAAAGCATCGTAAGTATATTTTTTTTTGATACTAATCATTGATTTCACTCCAGATGTTATTAATTTTTTGAAAAGCCCTCATACAACTCAATGTGTATAAGGGCAATTGTTGTCTATAATCATTTATTCAAATTAGCTGTAGTGAACTGTTTCGTCTGGATCTGGCTGTACCGCATCAGGAATACTAGTTCCTGGGCCGGCCATAGTCATATTTACATCAAGTACTTCTAGTACTGGCTTCTTCCACTCTTTTTTCATAGTTTCACCCCCTTTCAAAGAAACTTATTCATAAATCGATATACTATTAAGCTTCGCATTAACAGCTTAAAGTCAGTGCTGAATACAGATTCCGGCTTAGGATTGTCCCTTAAATTTGCCAAAGCGGCCTTTATTAAGTTCATATCAAAATATTCAGCTATAAAATCAGAGTTTATTACCTTTTCCATTTCATTTATAAACAGATTCCATTCTGGTATCATACGTTGAATGCCATCTGCTCCTTGCAAGCCTCTTGTTCTTTGATTAAGTCTTATATCATCTGGAAGAACATTCTTAGTTGCTCTTCTAATCAGAGATCTATCTTGACCGTTTTGAACAAACTGCGTTTCAGGAACCGACAGGCAAAAGCGAATAACTCTTAAATCGTTTGTCGGATCACGATCCCATAAAGAATGATGTAAAGAAAGTTTTGTTGTATATGTACCGTTAATACTCCAATAATACGGCTGTAAAAATTGAGTTTTCTTTATTTCATAAGCACTTTTAGTAAGCAGTCCGTTCGTATTTATGTCATGTTCTTTTAATCTGGCATATACATCAAATCTCTGGGCAAAATCAGGATTAATAATAGGGGGATAGGGCGTTCCTTGCTCTGATGAGATGAGAGAATGCAATCTTGGAAAAGCTTTTTTGGCTACTACGGGAAGAACACGCGATCTTCCAACTCCTAAATTCCTGCTGTACAAACGCAGCTCTCGCAAGAATTTAGCTAGATTTCCCTTCTTTAAAAGCTGTGCCTGATAGTCTAGTGCAGGCCCCCAGGAAATTGTCCAATTTCCCCTCTGCCCATTTAGTAAAACTCCTACCCCTTTTTTAGAGGCTTGTTCATAAATACCTTTAAGCCAAAAGCTGTTTTCAAAGAACTTGTAAGGTGTTTCTAATATTTCAAGCCATTCATCAATTTCGGAAAAAGGACTTTTTTCTTCAAAATCAAAGTAATTATCTTCTATATTACCTATGTAATTAACAGTTGATTTGATAAAAGGCTTTTCATTTGCTACTCTGCTTTTAGGTGACCAGTCTTCAAATTCATTTATTGGGATATAGCTAAATGTATGTAATTTTTTGTTTTCTTTATAAAGAGATTTAGAAGCAAAACCAGCTACTGATCCTGAATCCAACCCTCCGCTTAAGTGAGCGCCGACCTGCAATCGCGTTCTTAGCTTAGAATCCACGGCTTGTTGAAAAACGTCGCGAAATGCTTCTTCGTATTCTTCGTTTGATTTTAGATTCAGCTTCTTTTCTTCGCGTAATATACAATATCTCTTCACTTCAATCCGATTATGATAAACGGTTATTGTATGGGAAGGCGGTATTTGTTGAATTTCTTTATAAACAGTTGAAGCAGCATCCGTTGACTCAAATGTTATTGGAATGGCTAAAAATTCTGCAAGCCACTCTTCATTTAAAGATTTTTTTATATAAGGTAATGAAAATAACGGATTAATAGCGGTGCAAAAAGCCATGCTTGTAGCATTTTTGAAAAAATATAGAGTTCTGTTTCCTGAAAAATCCCTTGCTCCAAATAACTTTTGCTTTTTCTCATCCCAAATTACAAAAGCAAAGTCTCCCACCAGAAATTTGGGCGCTTCCTCTCCCCATTTATGATAAGCAAGCAAAATCAATTCACTATCTGTAATTTTCGTTTTATAGATATCCTTGATTTGCAACTGATCTACCAATTCTTCACGATTATCAATAATCGCATCTGCGGTAATAGCTAATTGCTTCTCATAGTCATAATAAGGTAATTTTTCTCCAACAGATTCTGACGTTATCCACTGTGTATGACTCAAAAGTGAAACATTTCCCTTTTTCCATACCTGTATGTCATCAGCTGGATATTTGGATAAAGCTTGAAGAACGTTAGCTACCTCTTCGTGAGATACGGGATTGTTACTAAAATGATAAATTCCAGCTATTGCACTCATATTTTCTCCTCTCACGACTTCTCTGTTCTTTATTAAGAACAATAATAACCACTACACCCTGTCATTTGTCATATATATCTAATCAAACTTTGTTTTTAATTCTTTTTTACTAAATAATCACCAAGTAATGACTATTATAGAGAACAAATACCAAAAAGTAAACCTCAATAAAGAACATTTTTCGATAAATATCCACTAATTAGTGCAAATGTCGTGTTCAATCGGATATTGATCTTAATCAAGAACAAACTTCCTTCTTATATTCTACTTAACAATCAGCGAGCACCTTTGTTAACTCTTCACTAATAAGCGTTTTGCTCATGGAATAATTTAACACACCCTTGTCCACACTATACTTATCTGTTTTTTCATAGATACGTACCATTTTTATAGATAGGAGGAAAGCCAATTGAACGCAGAAAGCAAGCGTTTGACTTCAACTGAAATAACGAGTCTATGCACGCAGTATCACCAGGATACGCTGGCGATCTGTGTAGCGAAACACGTCCTTGCAACGGTAACGGATGCCGAGATTCGGTCGCTGTTTGCCTTTTCGCTAGAGTTATCAAAAAAGCATATTGAGCTGCTTACTGCCATTTTTCATGCTGAACATTTTCCGCTGCCGAAAGGATTTACAGATGAAGATGTGGACTTGCACGCACCTCCGCTTTTTACAGACTCTTTTTGGCTGAAGTATCTTCACGACATGACGATTCACGGCTTGTCAGGGTACGGTATTTCATTTAGCGTGTCAGTTCGCCGAGATCTTCGAGATTATTATCATCAGTGCAATTTAGATGCCATGGAAATCTACAATCGATCGCTCGACCTGCTTTTAGCACAAAATCTTTATGTGCCAGCTCCTTATTTTTTAACCCCGAAAAAGCAAGAGTCGATTACAGAGTTGACTTACGCTCTTGATTTTGTAGAGAAGCAGCGTCTTTTAAACGCAAATGAAGCTGGAAATATTTATTTTAATTTACGCAAAAGCATGGCAACCAAAGCGCTTTTAATTGCGTTTAAACAAGTCAGCAAACGAAAAGATGTACGGAAAGTAATGGAGGCAGGGCTTGATGTAGCACACAAGCATATTGAGCTTTATTCTTCCATTATGCACGAAGAAAACCTTCATACTCCTCCGCTTTTGGATAATGAAATCACAACGTCTACGCACGCGCCTTTTTCAGAAAAGCTGATGACGTTTCACGCAGGCGCAATGTTTAAAGTAGCCATTACCTATTACGCAACGGCAATGACTACCAGCATGAGGCTTGATATTGTCGGGCACTGTGAAGCATGTATTTTACGAGACTTAAAAGTAGCCGGGCGCTGCAGCGAAGTAATGATTAAAAACGGTTGGATTGAAAAGCCGCCTGAAGCAAGCGATCGTAAGCAAATGTAAGTTTTTCTATAGCAGCTCTTGACCTGAAACGCGTTTCATACTTTATGCTGTATTTATTCCCAACAGCCGGCGTGACACGAACGGTGGCGTTACGGCTGGTATATTATCCATAAAAAAATCCGGTATGTTCACCGGATTTTTTGGTATGCCTACATATTCATTTCTTTTTTATACGCCAAATACGAATACAGGTAAGGAATCGCCACGCACAGAACGATACTGCCCCACATGATAACTGACTTGTATCCATCAGGTAAAAAAGCGCTAATAAGAATTAGCAGTCCGCCGATAAAAAAGATTTTTCCAGATAAACGATGCGTCTTTTTCCATACGGTTTCATTGCTCAATGTCCACGGTGTACGAATCCCCATAAAATAGTTCGAGCGCACGCGCTGCAAGTAGTTTCCGATAATGATAAAAACGAGTCCAGCCATAATTGGAGCAATGTACGACATCGGCACATTATAGCCAAGCCCCTGTAAAATAGTGCTCATATTTACAAAAAAGAATAATAGCAGTACGGCATTTAACAGGATGTTATACGTTTTTGAAAAGTACTTATAATTTTCTTTACGCGGGTCAATTCGCGGAACAAATGCGATGATAAAATAAATAAGTACCATGATGCCTACTGTTAAGATCATTGCGTTTATCTTCGTTGCAAATCCATCTGCTTCTCCATTTGCTCCCCAGTGAATGGGCATCTCAGCTGGAAGATGCGGCAGTGCAACCAGCCATGCAACTAGTGTTAAAACGGTAATACTTAAAGGAAATACGTGCTTTTTCATTTAACTCTCTCCTTTCTGAAAGCTGAAAAACCAGCCGATTAAATCTTGAAAAACGGTTGTATTTAACGAATAAATCACAAACTGCCCTCTTTTTTCATCTTGAACGAGGTCCGCTTGCTTCAAGATTTTTAAATGATTTGAGATGCTTGGTTTGGTCATATTAAAATACTCGAAAATTTCTCCTGCGGTTAAATCCCGCTCTTTCAGCAGCTCTAAAATCTTTCTGCGAGTGGGATCCGCTAAAGCTTTAAACGTTTCATTCAATTGAAGTTCATCTCCATCAAATTTAAGTATTTAGATAATTATCTAAATGTTAAATTACAAGATATAATATGTCAATATTTTAAAAAGAGAACATCTGCATTTGACTCATTTTTTTGTTTTTTCAAAGCAGTCCATGCATACAAACTGCGCTTCTTGATGTAGAAAAGCTTTAATTTCGGTCATGCCTCTTTTACTTGGATACTTCATTCGCATCCATACTTCTTCATTCGGCTGAATTTCTTTTTGACAAACGGAACACTGCTCCTTTATTGCAAACATATTATCCCTCCATCTCTTTGTATAACTATACGTTTGACTAGCCAAAAGGTTTCATAAAAAAGAAGCTGGAATGTAACCAAATCAATTCCATCTAAAGATGAATAAATGGAAGGAATGGGAGGAATGAGCTGAACCGCTGGTGATTTCCATGCAAGACTACGCTTTCCGCGGGCGGTCGGTGAGCCTCCTCGTCGCTTGCGCTCCTGCGGGGTCTCACCCCTTCCGCTTTTCCCGCAGGAGTCTTCGTCTTGCCCTCCAATCACCAGCTAGAAGCAACTAGAGACATGAAACCTACGTTCACCCTATCATCAATGAAAAAATCCGAACGATTCATCGTTCGGATCTTCCTTCAACTTATATACTTATGTCCTAGCTCCTTTTAAACATTATAGCGGCGTTACGTCTTCCTGCTGTTTTTGCTGTATTCTTTGCTTTTTTGATTTTCTGAAATGAAGCAGTTCATATACAACCGGAATGACTACAAGCGTAAGAAGAGTCGCAACGGCTAATCCTCCGATTACAACGACTGCAAGACTTTGAGAAACAAGGCTTCCGCTTTCGCTTTGTTTAAATAAAAGCGGCAGCATTGCACAAATCGTAGCAGCGGACGTCATGACAATTGGACGCATACGCGTAGCGGCTGCTTCGACAATGGCATCGCGCATAATCATTTTCTTTTCATTTTGCTTCACGCGGTCTAGAAGTACAATTGCATTGGTCACAACGATACCAATCAGCATTAATGCTCCAAGTAAAGCCGTTATATCTACTGGAATACGGCTGATTAATAAACCTAACACGGCACCGATTGCAGCAAGCGGAAGTGAAAATAAAATCGCAAACGGCGTGCGAATCGTTTTAAACGTAATCACCATAATTAAGAACACAATACCAATTGACACGAGCATCGTAATGAACAAGTCAGAGAAATCTTCTCCTTGCTGCGTGCTTGCTCCGCCGATTACAACGTCAACATCTTTTGAAATCGATAGTCCTTTATTCTTACCGTCTCCAAAAATCGTTGTTTGAATCTCTTTATTAATCTCTGAAAGCTTTTCTGGATTGACATCCGCTGTCACTTGAATATACGGGTCTCCATTTTTATGAAACTGATTTGTTGGCTTTTCAGATTGCGTTAGTGAAGCCACCTTTGAAACAGGTGACGGTCCTGCCTCTGTCATAATAGAAATATCTTTTAACTCTTTTGGTGATGTTGGATTTAGGACAGATTCAAGAAATACGTTCGCTTGTTTGCCTTCTAAATCTATCGCTCCAATCGGCGTTTTATTCAGCATAACGCCAAGCTGCTGCGCTACTTGCTGAGTGTTCGCTTTTGTTGGATCTACGTCTAAAGAGTAAATGGTTTTCTTTTCATCTTGGTTGGTAGAAACTTTGTCTACTCCTTTTATATCGCTAATTTCTTTCTTAATGCTGCTTGCCGTCTTTTCTAACTTGTTCATGTCATTTCCAATTACATCAACGGTAATCGAAGTAGTAGACGCTCCCATTAGTGAAGCAGCACTTACGCTAAGATCCCCTCCGTCATAGAGTTTCTTTTGATTTTCAATTCGTTTCATCAGCGAATCAATGTTTTCACTGTCTTTTACTATAATCGTATACGTAGCTTCAGTAGGCGACCCAACGTCTCCCCACTTTGCTCCTTCGTCTGTATTACCAAGCTGCATATATACATCTTTCACTTCTTTTTGAGCTAAAATATAGCGTTCAAGCTGCAGTGATTTTTCTTCTACGGTTTTAATTGGCGTATTATTTGGATAGCTTAACGTCGTGCCTACAAAGTCAGATGAAGAGTTATCCACCGCTCCTTTAGGCATCATCGTGTAGGCACCAATAGATCCGACAAATAAAAGCAGCGAAAGCAGCAGCACAACCCATTTATGATTAAGCGACCACGTAATAACCTTTGTAAAACGAACCGGCTGTTTGTGCTTGCGAAGTTTTTCATTTTTTAATAATCCGGCGCTCATTAACGGTACAACGGTAAGCGCCACAATTAATGAAGATAGCAGCGAATACGTCAGCGTTAGAGCAAACGGAAGCATAAAGTCTTGAAGACCTCCATTTACAAGGCCGATTGGTAAAAAGACGGCCACTGTCGTTAGCGTAGAAGCGGTAATAGCAGAGCCTACTTCTTTTGTCGCATCAATAATCAAGCCAAGCGAAAATTCTTCTTTTTGCATTTTTCGAAAGATGTTTTCAATAACAACGATGCTATCATCTACCAATCTTCCAATCGCTACCGCTACTCCTCCAAGCGTTAAAATATTAAGCGTGACACCTGATTTGGATAATAGGAAAAGCGTAAAGCAAAGCGATAAAGGAATGGATACAATTGTGATAAACGTAGAGCGTACACTACGTAAAAACAGCATGATTACAACGGTCGCAAAAAATGCGCCTAGCAACACTTCTTTCATCATTGAATGAACAGAGTTTTGCACGCTGTCTCCTGTGGCAAAAAATACAGAAGCATTTACATTTTTATAATCTTTGCTGATTTGTTCAGACAGTTTTTTTACTTCTTTTGTAATGCTAACGGCGTTTGAGTGACTGTCTTTTGTAACAATAAGTAAAAGTGCATCTTTTCCGTTAATATGCGTCACGACGCCTTCAGGCTTTTTCACCTCTACTTTTGCAAGGTCTCCTAGTGTTACATTCGGTGCAACCGGAAGCTTTTTCACTTTATCCAAGCTGTCAATTTTGCCTGTTACGTTAATATTGCTCGACTTGTTATTAATGACTTTTTCTCCAACTGCAAGCGACGTGTTTTTTCCTTCTAACACGCTGATGACTTTATCAATGGTCACGTTCTTTTCGGACAATTTTTTATTATCAACTTTAATAGACACATAGGAATCAGCCGTTCCATATGTTTGAACGCTAGCAATGCCTTTGATGTCTTTATATTTAGGAATTAGTTTTTTCTCTGCAAGGTCTAGGTTGTCTCTTGTTAACCCTTCTTTAAATGTAAGTGAAATATCTGCGATGGGAATCATAGAGGTATTTAATTGAATAACATTAGGTTTTGATACATTGGCTGGAAGCTGCACGGAAGACAGCGCTTCTTGGACGTTTGTTTTTGCTTCTTTCATATCCGTTTTGGATTCAAATAAAATATCGATTTTAGAATATCCGTCTCCTGTTGTGGAATACACGTTGCTTTTTCCTTTAATACCGGCTACCGCTTCTTCAATTGGTGACGTAACTTGTTTTTCCATGGAATCTGCATCCGTTCCTTGCCCCATAACTACTACTGACACTTGAGGCTGATCAGCGGTCGGCAGGAATTCCATCGGAAGTGTAAAATAACTAATGACGCCTAAAGCTAAAATTAAAATAGACATAATGGTGATAGCCGCTTTGTTTTTAAACGACCATTTGGTGAGCCATGACATGAAATTTCCCCTTTCACTTTTTCGTACGAACTCAGTCAAACATTTCTAAAATATGCTAAATAACTACTAAATTATACCTAATGTTCCTTACCATTTAAAGACTTATTTTTGTGAAAAGTCCCATTGTTTGAACAAAATCGTTTATGTATATGCTTTTGGTTATATAATCAGTCTCTTTACAGCACAAAAAAAAGACGCCGATACCCGGCGTCCCACATGTAGTAAGTGAAAGAAGAAGAAGAATATTCCTACGATTTTTCAGGCAATTCTATGACCTTATTTGGTTTCTTCCCGTTTTTTTATGAAATAAACATATTTAGCATAAATCCCCTTAACTAGCAGCTCGATTGTGCTTTGCTTCTGTATCGTTTTGAATTTTTAACGACGTTAATAAAGCCACGATGCTTCCTGCAAAGCCAAATAAAAACAAGTGATGAATGCCTGCCATAAAGCTTCCGCCTGAAGTCAGCAAAGCACCCATAATGGTAACGCCGATTGCTGTTCCCATGTTTCTGCAAAACATAAAAAACGACGTAGAAATACCTCTTTCATGTCCTCCTACTAATTGCTGCACACCAATGACTCCAACCGTAGAAAGCAGACCAAACGATAGTCCTTGCACAATCATGACGCAAAACACATAAAAGAAACCATGACTTTCATTTAGCATCAGCAGCAGCGTTCCTGATCCAACCAGCAGCACATTTCCGATTAACAAAAGCTTTCTGTAGCCGTGTTTTAAAATCCATTTACCCGCAGGCACGGACACAGACATCCATCCGACCGCTGTTCCTAACAGCGCAACTCCGCTCATAAACAGTGACAGATGCGCCACTCGCTGTAAAAATAACGGAATATAGCTCGACGTACCGAATAAAGCCACCGTTCCAATAAACGCATTGATATTAATCCATGACAGCGTTTTGTTTTGGAACATAGACATCGGGACAATCGGAGAAGCATGTTTTCGTTCATGCAAATAAAAAATAACTAATAAAATAAGTCCCGCGACTGTATACACAACTTGGTTCTGTTCCACTACCGTAACGAGCAGCAGTGACGTAACGCCCGCTCCAAACAAAATGGCACCGATGTAATCGACTTTCGCTCTTTTCGGCTCATAGCTTTCTTGATATGGCATTAACGTCAGAAATGAGACAATACATACGGGTAAATTAATAAAGAAAATCCATCTCCACGTTAAATAGTCCACAAAAAAAGCGCCTAAAAGCGGAGCCAACACAGCTGATAATCCCCACATCGTTGTAAACAGCGCTTGAATTTTCCCACGTTTCTCTACGGGAAATAAGTCTCCGGCAATAATAGCGGGAAACGCCACCATAAATCCGGCTCCTATTCCTTGAACCGCACGGAAAAGAACAAGCTGAATCATCGTATTCGCCACGCCGCAAAGCATCGAACCAATTAAAAAAGCAATAATTCCAAACCCAAATACTTTTTTGCGGCCAAATAAATCCGATAATCTTCCCGCTACTGGAGATAAAATCGTACTTGCAATCATGTACGAAGCAAACGACCACGCGTACAAATCAAATCTTCCAAGCTCTTTTGCAATAACGGGCATCGTCGTATTCATAATCGTTGAATCAAGCGAAGCCACTAGCATTGCCAGCACAATACTAACCATTACGGACGTTCTGCTTTTCATTTGACAATCTCCTTATCTGTATAATCTGAGCATTTAGTTTACTCCTGCTTGATAGATGTTGTCTAGATTTGTGCATAAAAAAGCAGATAAAAAGCTGAGCTATAGCTTTTTATCTGCTTTTTTGACAAGGCCAGCTAACCCCCTGATTGTCAGCAATGTAAAACTAACACTTGCAAATGTATGAAAGATGGTCCACTTTTTCCATTTAAACAGATTGCTATTTCTCTCTAAATACCACTGGCTGATACTCATCGGAACGCTCCACATCAAGCTTTTTAGTAAGATTGCAGGAAGCTTGTCTTCATAAGATTGTCTAACCCAAACCATACTTAGCAAAGGAAAAAACAGCAGATCATATAAAATATTAGTTGAAAAAATGCGAGGATACGGCCGAACAGGATATTTGATTCGATTCGTGTTTACAGCATAAGCATCAATAAGCGTGGCCAAAATCCCTTTTGCAAAAAAGACAATCAGCATTTCTTTAAATCTCGGTTTTTTTACAACAAAAGGAAAAAGAACTGCACACAACACAGTTAGCCCTTTTAGCAGTGTTCGTTCCATTTGTAACACTCTTTTCTTTGGGAATATCTATTAGTATGTACGATTACTGGCTAAAATAATAAGCAGGAATATAAAAAGCTTCTCACCGTAAAGGAGAAGCCGTTCTTTTCTTATTTTACATCTTCGCTTACCGGCTCTTGGTCAGACAGTTCTTTGTTTCGAGCCATAACCGCAAATCCAGCCATTATAATAATGCTGCTTGAAATTCCGTATAGGATTGGCGTGGTAGAAGAAAGTCCCTCAATCAATAGACCTCCAAGTACTACTAGTGTACTGACAACAATAGCTGAAACCCCTGCTTTTGGATGAATGTCTTTCCAAAACAGCGACACAACAAACGGAACAAAAATTGCTCCTGATAAAATGGCATACGCAACGTCTAAAGCGACAAGCACGTCTTGAATCCAAAGAGCAAAAATAATAGCAAGCACGCCAACAATAAGCGTATTTACGCGTGTTAAAATTAAATAATTTTTCTCTGAAATATTTTTAAGCCACACTTTTTTAATAATATCATTACTAATCAGCGTAGAAGACGCAAGCAGCGTTCCTGAAGCAGTTGACATCAGCGCCGAACAAACTCCCGCTAGTACGAGACCTAATAACCCTTGAGGCAGGATTTGAACTGCAAGCGTCGCAAATATGCTTTGACTGCTTTCTGCGTTTGGCAGCAGCAAATACGCACACATTCCAATTACGCTTCCCGCAATCGCGTAGGCAATGCTATACACACCTGCAAAAATGGAGCCGTTTCGGGCGATTTTTTCTGTTCGCGCCGTAAATACCCGCTGCCAAATATCTTGAGATACTGCCATACCAAGCGTATACAAGAGGAAATACTGAAAGATTTGACCGTATCCAATGGATGAAAAATCAAAATAAGATGATGGTAAATCTCCGGCAAGGGCTTTGAAACCTCCTGCTTCTGATACGCTCATTGGAAGCATAAATCCAAAAATTGCCACCGTCATCACAACAAATTGAATAATATCAGTGACCGTTACGCTCCACATTCCGCCTAAAATCGTATAGAACAGAACAATCGAACCCCCAATTAACATCGAGGCCGTCATGTTCCATCCAAGCAGCGCATGAATGATCGTTCCCATTCCAATCACTTGAGTGACTGATACCATGAGTGTATAAATAGCGGCAACAACGGCGCTGATAATTTGCGCTTGAGCGTTATATCTTTTTCCTAGCAGTTCACTGATAGTTGTCACTTTCAACGACGAAATCCGCTTAATGAAAATCGTGCCAAGCGTAATGATTCCAAGTCCAATCATCGTCACAAACCAAATGCCAGACAGCCCGTGCTCATAGCCAAGCTGAGCCGTTCCAATCGTCGACGCCCCGCCTAAAATAACGGCTGACAAACACCCTAAATACATGAACATCCCTAAGTTTCGTCCGGCTAAAATAAAATCTTCTGATGACTTTGCTTTTAACGAGCCAATAATACCAGCTACAACCAATACGCCAAAATAGACAAACATAACCGTCATATCCAGTCCGTTCATAACAGATTCCTCCTTATTATGGGTCAATCTATTTTTCATTGAAACAAAGAGCTTCCTAAAGCTTTAGATCACGTGAAGACTTGTGATTTCTGTCAATGCTTCGTCTAATACCCGAAGCCCGGCATCAATTTCTTCTTTTGTAATCGTTAAAGGAGGAATCATTCGAATCACTTCTCCGCTATTTCCGCAAAGGTAAAACAGCACCCCTTTTTCCAAACATTTGTCTAGAATCTCAAGAAGAAGATTTCCGTCACCTTGCTTTGTTTTTGGATTAATAATTTCAATTCCAATCATTAGTCCTACTGAACGAATACTTCCGATAACTTCATGCTTCGCTTTTAAATGCTGAAGCTGATCCGCTGCATATTTCCCCATTGCTTTTGAATTTTCAATCAGCTTTTCTTCTTTTAATACGTCCAACGTCGCAAGCGCTGCTGAACAAGCAATGGGATTGCCTCCAAAAGTGGTTCCGTGTGTACCAATCGGCCACTTTTCCATTAGCTGTTTGGAAGCTACGGTAGCACTTAACGGAAGTCCTGATGCTATGCCTTTTGCGATTGCCATAATATCAGGCGTCACGTCAAACGTTTGAGCTGCAAACCACTCGCCGGTGCGTCCGAATCCTGTTTGCACTTCGTCAAAAATAAGCAGAATGCCATGTCTGTCACACACTTCTCTTATTTTTTGGAGCCACGCTTTCGGAGGAATCACGTAGCCTCCTTCTCCAAGAACCGGCTCTACAATCATGCACGCTACTTCTTCCGGCGTTACTTGATGCTTAAACAAAGTGGCAAAATCTCTTTCCAGCTTTTCTACGCAGTAGATTTCCGGATCTTCTCCTTTTGGACACTGAGTCACATCTGCATAAGGTACTTGATACGTTAAGCCCGATGGCTGAAGAAATTTCCGGTATTTGCTTTTTGATGTCGTCACGCTGAGCGCTCCGAGAGAACGGCCGTGAAAGCAGCCCATAAACGAAACCGTATAAGGTCTTTGCGTAACGTACTTTGCCAGTTTTAACGCTCCTTCTATTGCTTCAGTTCCGCTGTTAGCAAAGAAAAAGCAGTCCAGGCCTCTTGGCAATACTGTTTTTAATTCTTCCGCCAGCTGTAAAATGGATTTGTACATAATCACACCTGACGGGCCGTGCATAAGGTGATCAACGCTTTCTTTAATCGCTTGTACAACTTTAGGGTGACGATGACCTGTATTCGCTGTTGCAATACCTGACGTGAAATCTAAATACGTTTTTCCGTCCGCTCCGTAGTAGTAGCAGCCCTCTGCTTTTACCACCGGTAAATTAGGATGATCTTTCGCCATGCTTGGTGCTAGTAAATCCGGTAGACTGTTCATTAACTGTGTAAGTGATGCCTGCGTCATATGACTTCCTCCTCGCAATCTATCAAGTAATGTATTTGTACTTGTTTTACATGCAAAGAGCGTGCCAAATACGTTAAAAAACGGAATGTTTTTTTAATTTTCTAACAACTGAAGGCTGACTGATTCCAAGCGCTTCCCCTATTTCTGTTGTCGTTTTGTACTGTTTTTTTGCTTTTACTAATATCTCTTTTTCCAGCTCGTTTAATGCGTCATTAAGCTTCATTTCCCCATGTTCTTCAACGTGCTGAATCCGTTTTTTTCTATGCAGAGAATGCGGCAAATGCTCCATTGTAATCAGCGTTTGTGAAGACACAACCACGGCGTGTTCAATCACATTAATTAACTCTCGTACGTTTCCTTTCCACTCATGTGCAAGCAGTGCGTGAATAACCGCGTTATCAAACGTTCTTTTTCGGTTGTATTTCTTTTCAAACTGCTCGGCAAAATGTGTGAGCAGCGGAAAAATATCTTCGGGGCGCTCGTTCAAAGATGGAATGGTAATCGGTACGACGCTTAAACGAAAGTATAAATCTTCTCGAAACTCTTTTTCAGCAACGGCTTTTTCCAAATCTTTGTTCGTCGCTGCAATTAAGCGAAAGTCCACGGTTTTAGGCTTTCTTCCTCCAACGGAATAAAACTGTTTTTCTTGAATGAGCTTTAAGATTTTTACTTGATGCGCCGGTGACAGTTCTCCGACTTCATCTAAAAAAAGCGTACCTCCATCTGCTAATTCGACCAGTCCCACTTTTCCATTTTTAGATGCACCGGTGAAAGCACCCGCTTCGTAGCCAAACAGTTCAGCTTCAAATAAATGATCTGGAATCGCCCCGCAGTTCACTTCAATAAACGGCCCTTTGCTTCTTGTACTTTTGTTATGTATCAGCTTGGCTAAGTGCGTTTTTCCTACTCCTGACTGCCCTAAAAGTAAAATATTTACGTCTACATTCGAAACGTGAACAGCCGTACGAAGAACCTGCTGCATCTTTTCGCTGTTGCATACAATTCCTTCAGTTGATAGGTTTTGGTTTCTTAGCAGCATAAGCTCGCTCTTTACACGCTGCATTTCGCCTTCCATCGCATCAAGATATGTTTTCATTTCCATAAGCTCCGTCACATCATGAGAATAGCTGACGATTCTTTTAATCTCTCCTTTTTCATCTTTGACAGGAATGCCTGTAACGAGCACTTGCTTGCCTTGTTTAGTTGTTTGTACAAGCGTAATTTTCTTCTTTGTTTCAAGCACAATTGGCGTGACGATTGGTGTAAAAAGCCCTTGTTTTTCAAGTTCATAAACAGACTTTCCCAGCAGTTTTTCAGCTTTTACATCGTAAATGTTTCCCGTTCCTTCATGTATTCGGACAATGATGCCTTTTTCATCCGTCACAAGCAAATCATCTTTTAATGAATGAAGGATCCACTGATTTTCATTCCATTCTGAATTCATGTATGCTCCCTGCTTTCTATTCATTTTTGAATAAAACACAATTCGTTTTTGAATACGGCATTTATTTTTGAATAATCAATTTATTATATCACAAGGACTTCTTTTTATTTTGAAACAGCAATTGAAATGAAGTTAAAAATGCATTAATATATTTTTATGAAGTTATAACTTCTTTTCTAGGAGGCTATATGAAGCAATCATTTCAAGAATTAATTAAACATAAATTCCCTGACCTTTCTCGCGGTCAAAAAAAAGTAGCTGAGTTTCTCGTTAATTTTACGGAAAAAGGCTCGCTGTACACGGCTGGGCAAATTGGCAAAGAAGCAGGTGTCAGTGAAACAACCGTTATTCGTCTAGCTTACGCACTGGGGTTAAATGGTTTTTCCGATTTGCAGGAGCTAATGCGAAAAGAATGGCTTTCTTCTGCCGAATCAAAAGAATCAGCTAGCAAGCCTGCAGCTGATTCTGCAGCGGAAGAAAAGAAACCTTTTAGTGAATGGCTTTCCCCTGTTGACGAAAAAGAATTATCTCAAGCTGTAGATGCGCTTATCAAAAGTGATCAAGTGTATATTGCAGGTTTCCGTGAATCTCATACGGCGGCTTACTGGCTGTATTATAAAATGAATCAGCTTCGCAATCATGTTCTTTTATCTTTTCCAACAGGATTTTTGCTTGAAACGCTATGCAATCTTACTAGTGAATCTGCTGTTGTTGTATTTTCACTGCCGCGCTATACAAAAGAAGCGCTCGAAGTAGCCCAGCAGGCTAAAAAACAAGGAGCGAAAGTAATTGCCATTACAGACCGCCGTTTGTCTCCGGTAGGCCAAATCGCTGATATCACGCTTTTAGCCGGAACAACCGAACATATTTTATCGCTTCTTGCCCTATCTCAAGTTGTCATTAGCAGCATGCAAAAAAGAGATGAAAAAACGGCTGGAAAACGACAAGAACACTTGGAAAAACTCTATGCCGAGCAAGGCATCTTTTTAGAATAGATAATAGAAAGGAAGTAAACAAATGACTGAAGCCTTAACGATTCGTTCACTTACAACAACCACTGAACTAGAAGAGGTACGCGCATTAGAAAGCCGCGTCTGGGGAGAAGAAGAAGCCACGCCTGTCCATCAAACCTTGACCGCTGTTAAAAATGGAGGTCTTGTTCTCGGTGCGTTTCTAAATGAAAAGCTGATTGGCTTTCAATATAGTTTTCCCGGGTTTGACGGAACGTGCGTCTACTTATGTTCTCATATATTAGCAGTTGACCCTGCCTATCGCAGCATGGGTATCGGTGCCAAGCTTAAGCATGCGCAGAAACAAGAAAGTAAAAAAAAGGGTTATTCATATATCAGCTGGACGTATGATCCTCTAGAAAGCGCCAACGGGTATTTAAATATTGGAAAGCTTGGAGCCGTTTGTTCTACCTATATTGAAAACTGCTACGGAGACATGAACGATCCGTTAAATGCTGACTTGCCTTCTGATCGATTCGTTGTGGAATGGGCATCCACAGAAGATACAAAACGAGCTCAGCCTCTTTATACGCCAGATCAAATAATGGACGCATCGCTCATTCAATGGACGTTAACGGATCAAGGGTTTCCTTCTGTTACAGATATTGATGAAAGATGGTTGAATCATGACATCGTGTCTGTAGCTATTCCATCTGCGTTTCAGCAAATGAAAGAAGTCTCTCCTTCTCTGGCATTAGACTGGCGTATGCGTACAAGACGCGTATTTCAAACGTGTTTTGCAAAAGGATTCCAAGTAAAAGACTTCATGAAGTATCCAGAAAGCAGCGCACCCGTTCATTTTTATATTTTAACGAAAAAAGAGGTACAAAAATGAAGATAAAACACGTCATTTTACGGCATTTAAAAATGGATTTACTTCATCCGTTTACCACAAGTCTTGGAAAAGAAGTGGATCGAGACTTTATTTTAGTAGAAATTCAAGACGAAGACGGACGATCCGGCTGGGCTGAATCCGTAGCGTGCGCCGATCCTTTTTATAAAGAAGAAACGCTCAAAACAAACTGGCACATTATGGAGGATTTTTTAATTCCCTTGCTTCAACAGAAAGAAATTAAGCATCCTGACGAAATATCTGAACGCTTTGCTCATATCCGAGGCAATTATATGGCAAAAGCGGCGTTAGAAGGCGCAGTTTGGGATTTGTATGCGCGCAGGCAAAACCTCTCTCTATCTAAAGCGTTAGGAGGCAGTAAAAGTCAAATTGAAGTTGGTCTTAGCGTTGGCATTCAGCCTACGATTGACGAAACGCTTCGCAAAATTGACGCCGGCTTGAATGAAGGATATAAGCGGATCAAAATTAAAATTAAGCCAAGCTGGGATCTTAACTTGACGCGCGCGGTTCGAAACGAGTTCCCTTCTATTCCGCTGATGGTTGATGCGAACTCTGCTTATACGCTTGCAGATGCTGACCACCTTGCTCAGCTTGATGAGTTTGATTTAATGATGATTGAACAGCCGTTGGCTCATGATGATTTAATTGATCACGCTGAACTGCAGATCCGCATGCGCACGCCCATTTGCTTAGATGAAAGCATTCATTCAGCTGAAGACGTTCGAAAAGCTATTAAACTTGGAAGCACACAAATTATTAACATTAAAATTGGACGAGTAGGCGGACTGACAGAAGCAAAAAAAATTCATGACCTTTGTCAAACTTACGGTGTGCCCGTATGGTGCGGCGGCATGCTGGAATCAGGTATTGGACGAGCACATAATATTGCCATTACCACACTTGCCAATTTTACGCTTCCCGGAGATACGGCCGCATCCTCTAAATACTGGCCGCGTGATATCGTTCATCCGGAAATCACGGTCGACAACGGTATTATTTCCGTGCCTGATACACCAGGCATCGGCTACGAACCTGATCACGATCAGATAAAAGCGCTAACTTTACACGAAAAAGTCTATACTTGCTAATCTTAAACAGGCTGGAACAAAAGTATGTTATTTGAAGGAAAATCCGAACGATGAATGGTTCGGATTTTTTTATTGATATGGTGAGCGTAGGTTTCATATATATAGCGGCTTCTATCTGTACAAGACGAAGACTCCTGCGGGACAAGCAGAAAGCAAAGGCTGGCATGGAAATCAACAGCACTTTAAAAAGCAATGCCTACCAGCTCCTTTATCCAATTGATTTTTCTTTAGATTGGATAGATTTAGTTATGTCCCAGCCTCTTTTTCATAGGCGTCTCTCCCGATATGACACGTGCCTTGGCAAGATAAAGAAACATATTAGCAAAAATGGTCTTATGCACAATCCTTCTAGTAATAAATGAATATAAATAGAGTGTAAGGGACATGCAAGGGTATATTCATTACAAATTTTAGAAGAAAGGAGCATACTGATGAATATTGAAATTGGAATTGCCATTTTCGTGTTTACAATGACAATGCTCGTCATTTTTTGGAGGCCAAACGGCATCAATGAAGCATGGCCGGCATCCATAGGAGCAGCCATTATCCTGCTTACAGGGATTGTATCCAAATCAGACATTGTTGATATTTTCGGAAAGATAAGCGGCGCTTCTATCACCATTATTGCCACCATTGTCATGGCCGTCATATTAGAAAGTTTCGGATTCTTCCACTGGGCAGCTGCACGGCTAGTGAGTTTATCCAAAGGCTCAGGGTACCGATTATATTGGTACATTCAACTGCTTTGCTTTTTAATGACTTTACTATTTAATAATGACGGCAGTATTTTAATTACCACTCCAATTTTAATTCTACTTTTGAAAAACCTTCAGCTAAAACCCCACCAGCAGATCCCCTACCTTTTAAGTGGAGCGCTTATTGCTACCGCTTCCAGCGCGCCTATAGGTGTAAGTAATATTGTCAATTTGATTGCCTTAAAAATTGTTCATATGTCGCTTTATATGCACACGGCGATGATGTTTGTACCGGCGACACTTGGTTTATTATTTATGTCTTGGCTCATGTATACGGTCGTAAAACGCCATTTGCCAAAAAAACTGCCGCATGCTTCAAAAGATATAGAAGAGAGTTTCTTTACGAAACAGTTTCACCCCTTAAAAGGAAGCATTTCTGTTGAAACAAAACGTAAACGCACACAATTTATGCTGAAAGTTTTATTATTTGTGTTTGTTATGCGCTGTCTCCTATTTGTCGCCTCTTATTTCGGCATACCAATCGAATTGGTTGCTGTACTAGGCTCACTGATCTTACTTATTTGGAGATGGTATCACTTACGTACAAACCCGATTGATATTTTAAAGAAAACGCCGTGGCACATTTTCGTTTTTGCATTTTCAATGTACGTTATTATTTACGGATTGCATAACGTAGGATTGACAGATCTACTTGTAAAAATTTGCGAACCAATTGTGAATCGAGGGCTTTTTGAAGCAAGCTTTATCATGGGAGGACTTGTTTCCATTCTCTCTAACTTGTTTAACAATCACCCTGCTTTAATGGTCGGAACCATTACCTTGACTGAAATGGGGCTCGATCCTATTACTCTTAAAACTATTTACCTTGCTAATATTATTGGAAGTGATATGGGCTCGCTTTTATTGCCGATTGGAACACTGGCTTCTCTTATTTGGATGCATATTTTAAAAGAAAATCATATCAAGGTAAAATGGAAAGATTATTTAAAAGTATCACTTATCGTTATCCCGCTTACCACCATCGTTACGCTTTTCCTCCTATTCTACTGGGTTCAGCTCATTTTTTCTTAATACTGATTTACAGGACGGATTGTACTCTTTTGAAGCTTACAGTCCGTCAGAAATAAACAAATGTCTCTCATAAAAACTCACTGCGTTTTTTTATTGTTTTTTTATAGATACACATTCACCCAACAAAAACATTTTTTTACATTCACTAATTATTTAGAACAATTTAAAAAGAAAATCAATAAATATATTGAATCGAATTTCCTTCATGTGATAAGATATGGTTATATTGTTACTTTAACAATACATAGAGCGAATGAATTAGAAAATATGCAGTTGCATAGAACTTTCTAAACCCCACACGCAACATTTAGAGAGTGACATTCATTTTCTCAGTAACACCCATACCTTTCTGAAAAGAGTGAGTACATTAGACTTGCTCTTTTTGTCTGTTCAGTGATAAGGTTCATTTCTTATGTAGGGCCTTCGTTTACAATAAGACAACAAAAAAACAGGTAACTAAGCATGCCGCTTCTTACCTGTTTTTATATGCTAAAATGATAAAATCAAATTCTATCGCGCGAATGCCCTTTACGAAATTGATTTTAATTCTTCAATTAATTGAAAAAATTTTTCTTTGTTTCTTTCTTCTAATGTTTGATCGACTTCACGTAAAATTTGATCTCTTCTAAAATCTCGGATAGCCTTATTTAATACCATTTTAGCAAATATAGAATCGAGGATATCCATACGGATGGGCTGCGAGTCTGTCGGGTGCTTTTCGATATAAATCAACTCCTATCCTTTCCTCTATTGTAACAAATTCTAGCAATGTATCAAAATTTCATGGGGATATGCGCTGTTGTGAAATAGCTTCGTACTCTGTTTCTAGCTCTTGAAGCGTAAGCTCATATAGCTGCTTGTTTCCTTTTTTATAAACCCCTGCATCCAGCAATAAATCAATCATTGATGTTTTTTTACATTGTATGTGAGAGTAAGCTTGTTTTGTCATCGTTACACCGCCTATTTTACACTTAAAAATGAAATGATTTCTCTAGCTTTCACGACCTTTCTTTATCATACGGCCCGTCCTTTAGCTTACTGTGAAGAAAATGTTAAATTTATGTAATAATGCATAAAAAGAGGCCGGGACATAACTAAATAAATCCAGCCTAAAGACGAACAAATGAGATACATGAGCTGAACCACTTTTCCCGCAAAAGTCTTCTCCTTGCCCTTCAATCAACTGCTAGAAGGGACAAAACAGATGAAGCTGTATTCACCATAACAAAAAAACGAACCACTCATCAAACTAGTTGATCAATGGTTCGTCTTTCACTTGGGCTAAAATACTTTTCTCCCAGCCTCTTAGTTCTTCTATTAAAAATCAAAGTTGTCCGGATCTGGACCTACTCGGTGATTTTGGTTTAATTCATTAATTTTACTTACGTCTTCAGCATCCAATTCAAAATCAAATAACGATGAATTTTCAACAATACGATGTTCTTTTGTCGATTTTGGAATCGTTACAACTCCGTTTTGCAGATCCCATCGCAGAATAATTTGAGCAACTGATTTACCGTGTTTTTCAGCAATTCCTTTTAACACATCGTTATCTAGCAATTCTCCTTGCATAAGCGGAGACCATGCTTCTAGCTGAATATCGTGCTTTTGACAAAAAGCATGCAGCTCTTTTTGCGTCAAACGAGGATGATACTCCACTTGGTTAATAACAGGCTTAACGTCTGTATCTTTCATTAAGTCTTCTAAATGATGAATTTGAAAATTACTTACGCCCACAGCTCTTACTTTTTCTTCTTTATAAAGCGTTTCTAATGCTTTCCACGCTGCTTTATACTTACCTTCTACCGGCCAGTGAATTAAGTATAGATCTAAATATTCTAAGCCAAGCTTTTGTAAGCTTGTTTCGTAAGCAGCCAGCGTCTCTTCATAGCCTAAATCTGCGTTCCAAACTTTTGATGTAACAAAAATATCTTCGCGTGAAAGACCTGCTTCTTTCAGACCTTGGCGAATTCCTTCTCCTACACCTTCTTCATTTCCATAAATAGCTGCCGTATCAATGCTGCGATAGCCTTTGACGATAGCTGTTTTCACCGCGTTCACTAATTCAGGCCCTTCTTCTACTTTAAATACACCTAGTCCAAGCCAAGGCATTTTGACTCCGTTGTGAAGTGTTACTGTATCTTGCAAATGATTACTCATTATAAAAAACCCCCTGCTAATTTCTTTACATTTGTTATTATGAAACAGAAAAAAAGAAAAAGATAGAACCCACTTTAAAGTAAGTTAGGCACTTCAAAGTTCTAAGGTAACTTTTTAGTAACCTCCTATTTTACTTAAAAACCGCTAAAAGAGATGAGACATCACGAAATAAATCCAATCTAACGATAAACAACTCGGATAAATAATCTGGACTGCTTTTTCCACCGCTGTTGATTTCCGTCCAAGGCTTCGCTTTCCGCGGGCGGGCGCTGAGCCTCCTCGTCGCTTGCGCTCCTGCTGGGTCTCATCCCTTCCGCTTTTCCCGCAGGAGTCTTCGCCTTGCCCTCCAATCAACCGCTAGAAGCACTTACCTACATGATGCCTACATTCACGATAATCATAAAAAAACACGAACTATCCATCAGTTTTCGATAGATAGTTCGTGTTTAACTTTAACTAAAATACTTTTGTCCCAGCCTCTTTCTATTTAACACTTACGTTCGTTGCTGAACTTGTATTTCCAGCGGCATCTTTTGCCGTCACAGCCAGCTTTACGCCTGCTTTTTGTTTTGGAATAGTTACTTTAAACTGCCCTTTGCTATCTGCTTTACCCGATGCGATCAGCTTTGTACCGCTTTTAATCGTAATTACGGCATTTGCTTCTGTTTTTCCAGAGATAAAGGTGGACAAAGACGTAACGGCATTCACCGCCGGAGGTGCCGGCGGCGTTGTGTCTTGTACTTTTACAATTTTATACGGGCTGTATCCTACTTTATTTTGCAGCACGGCCGTCACTTCTGTTCCTGCTTTTTGAGCAGGAATTTTTACGCTGAACTTGCCGTTTCCATCAATTTTTCCACTCGCAATAATTTTTCCGCCTACTTTAATATAAATAGACGCATTTTTTTCTCCTGTTCCCGTTACCGCTGTACTTTTTTCAGTAAGCGTATTAACGGTTGGAAGCGCTGGTTTTGTCTGCGCGGCACTGACCGTTACAAACGTGTTGGAGCTGTAGTTATTGGCTGCATCTTTTGCAATAACAGCTAATTTTGTAGAAGCAGGCTGCTTTGGAATGGTGATGCTGAACGTTCCATCCGATTTTGCATTTCCTTTGCCAATTACTTTTTTGTCAATTTTCACATGCACTTCTGCGCCGGCTTCTGTGCTTCCCGTTACGACTGTATCTTGATTGCTTACAGCGTTTACTTTTGGTGTAACGGGTGCTGTTTTATCCTGCACGGTTACGGTTACAGCTGGACTTACCCCCGCTGTGTTTCCAGCCGTTACAGACAGTTTGCTTCCTGCTTTTTGTTTTGCGATCGAGATGCTGTATGTTCCTTTAGCATCCGCTTTACCAGCTGCAAGCTGAAGACTTCCGTTTTTAATGATAACCGTCGCATTTGCTTCTGCTGTACCCGTAACGGCTGTACTTCGATCACTCACTTCATTAACTGTCGGTTTTACCGGAGCTTTTTGCTTTGCTGTAATGATTACAGTCGATTCAGAGCTGTTATTTCCTGCTGCATCTTTTGCTTGTACGCTTAGCTTTGTATTCGCTTTTTGCAGAGAAATGGCAACAGAAAACGCTCCGTTTGCACCTGCTTTAGCCATTCCCACAGTTGTTGTTCCCACTTTTACAGTAACCGTCGCATTTGCTTCTGCTGTACCTGTAACTTTTGTATCTTGATCACTTACTGCGTTTACTTTTGGCGCAGCTGGTGCCGTTTTATCCTGTACGGTTACCGCAGTGGCTGAACTTGTTCCACCTGCATTTTGAGCCGTTACAGACAGTGTGCTTCCTGCTTTTTGTTTCGCAATTGAAATGCTGTAATTTCCTTTGGCATCTGCGTTGCCTGCTGCAAGCTGAAGACTTCCGTTTTTAACGATGACTGTCGCATTTGCTTCAGCCGTTCCTTTGATCGTTGTGTCTTGATCACTTACTGCATTTACTTTTGGTGCAAGCGGTGCTTTTAACGTAGATTTAACCGCAAAAGAAGGAGCTTGACTTTCGTTCCCTGCTTTATCTTTTGCACTTACCGCTATTGTTGTTCCACCTATTTGTACTGGAATTGAAACAGTAAATGTACCGTTCCCATCCGCTACTGCAGAGAACGTTGCATCGCCTGCTTTTACCGTCACGGCGGCGTTTGCTTCTGTTACGCCTGTTACGGTCGTATCTTGGTCACTTACTTCATTTACAATTGGAACAGAAGGCGGCGTTTGATCCGTTACGGTCACTACTGTGGCCGTGCTTTCATTTTCAGCTGCATCTTTAGACGTTACCGATACTTTTGTATCTGCTGCCTGCTTGGCAATCGTAATTGCAAATTTTCCAGCTTCGTCAGCAAGACCCGTTCCAATTACTTCATTTTCCACTTTTGCAATAACAGAAGCATTTGGTTCTGTCACGCCCGTAAGCGATGTTTCGTTGTCTCCTAGTGCATTAACTGAAGGTGCATCAGGCGCAACCGTATCTTTCGGTGGTTCTTGCTCCTGCTCTTTTCGCGGATATTTAGTTGTATAAAAACTTAAAAGAGTAGTTGTTGGATAATAAAAATCTAAAATTTCACGATAGTCTTTTCCTACGCTTGCCATTTTTTGAGCACCGTATTGACTCATTCCAACACCGTGTCCATTTCCTTTACCATTAAAAGTTGTTGATGTGCTTGTTTCATTTGTTTCCGTTACAAGCAGACTAAGCATCACACGGCTGTTTAACATCGACTTTAGCTTCGTCGATGTTAAATCCGTTAATTCCAAATGATGAACCACTAGTTTTTGCGAACTGTCTATATCTCCTTTAACGAGGTAGTCCACTGTAATCGCACCTTTAGTCACACGGCCTCCTGATGAAGGAGCATAAAAACTCACCTTTGGAATAGACGTAATTTTAATCGTTTTACCAGGATGCTTATTGGCTACTAGCCATGACTTCAAATTATCCGTAACGGTTTTATCTTTTTCAGAAACCGTATTCCACCAAGCGCTATAGTTAGCTAAATCTTTTCCTGTTAAATCAATTTGCGCTTTTTGAATAGCTAACGTCCACGGCGTCTGCTTATCGTATGGATCTTCTTTCACCGGGAAATAAGAAAGCTGAGTTCCTCCCCAAGCATTGCTGTTTGATTCGGTTCTCCCACCGTTGCTTGATGAGAAAACGGCGTTGATTAATTTATTGTTGTATGTGACTACTTGTCCAAATGTCTCATCTACTGCTTTGTTTGTGCTGTCGTACCACGTATAGCCACCGTATACTTGATAGCTTACCGTGTCATTGATTACTTTTCCTGCATAGCTCATTGCGTATGTTCTCGCTGCTACTGCCTGAGTTTTTAAGGCTTGCAGATTCCAAGATGTATAGACTTCATTTGGCACAACGCCTTTTAAATAGTCTTCAATCGGAAGCGTATTAACAGGTCTGACGTACGTTCCTTTTTCATTTGTAAACGCAACGTCCCCTAAGTACTGTCTGCCGTTAATAGATATGGGATTTTTATAAAGAGACGGTGTAATTTCAAAGCTTGTAAAATCACCTAATACAGTGCTTCCTTGTTTTAGAGTGACACCTTGAGTTGTTGCTGTTACCGTATACTCTGTATTTGCCTTTAAGACCAAATCCGAGTTTTTAATAGTGTATAAATAAGACGGCTTAATTGTAATTGCATGATGATCTCCTAAATAGTTTACTAATTTTACAGACACAACTGGTTCTACCGTTTCAGCTTTCACGCTAGCAAGCGGCGTGAATTGAAACAGCAGTACGCTTAGTACTAAAGCAAATGCCGTTAACTTTCTCATCTTGTTCCCCCATTTTCATGTACTGTCTAACGCATTTTCATATCACTCGTTATATCGACACAGTTTTATAAAAATTAAAGCATTTTACCTAGTTTTCTTTTCTGCTCGTCCATTTTTTTGTCGAAAAAACGCTTCTTTATATCATATGAATGACAAAAAAAGCGTGTGACATAAATCAATTGATTTAGTCACACGCTTTTATAGGTCTTTTCACCTTTTATTTTTTCATTTCTTCATATGCCGCTATACCATCTGCAATATGATTCATCAGCTTTATAAGGTAAGCCTGATCAGACAGGTTCCGGTCTTCTTCTGGATTCGTCATATATCCCAGTTCAACTAGCGTTACAGGTACAGTCGACCAGTTAAATCCTGAAAGATCACTGCGATAGCGAATGCCGTCTGCTTCGACAAACTGATCTTTTTTCACCTCTGTCAGAATAGCTTGAGATGCCTGCAGGCTGCTTTGATAAATAGACTTTGTATAGGAATTATCTTCTGCAGGAGTAAGCACAGAAAATCCTTTTACAGAAGCATTTTCAGAACCATCTGCATGTATACGTACGTGCAGATCAGCTTTTGAATTATTCGCAAGCTCCGCTCGTTCCCGGTTGCTGATATCTACATTATCAGAACTCCGAGTAAGCTTTACGGTTATGCCTTTTTCTTCGAGCAGCTGTTTTAATATCATAGAAGCTTCCAACGTCAGCTTGTATTCCGGCTTCTTGGTCACTACGCCTGATGTGCCTCCGGAAACCTTTATTTTTGTTTCTGCTGATCCCGGTCCGATTGGCTCTTTCTCCAGGTTAGCCTGAGATTGATGACCAGGGTCAATGTAGACTAAAAAAGAAGGAGGATCCGCTTTTTCAGGCATGTTGTTTTTTACATTTTTCACTTCATTACCTGCTTCATGAGGCTGTACTGCTTGGAACTGTGAGATGGGCTGCTTCACTCTTTCTCCCTGCGCATGAGCTTTTGGTACATTTCCGCTAACGACGGCTTTCTCTGTTTGACCTTTCATCATAAAGAAAAATGAGAGTACTGCTACTATTGCAACAATACCTATTCCATAACTCCATACTAAGCGCTTCATCTTCGCTCACCAAACTTTCGAATAGAGTGGGATATTCCTTATGTTAAAGTACAAAATGTGTTAGCGTTATTATCTCATAGAATATGGATTTTTTTGTATAAAACGTTAAAAATAATATTGGCAATATGTTATGTATATGCAAACAAAAAACAACACTACATAATGTAGTGTTGTTTTCCAAAAAAATGACGGATGGTTAAATCCGTTTTGCACCAATATAACGTGCTTTCCAGTAGCTGTTGCTAAGAGATGTAATCGTCACGCCTTTAGACGTAGAAGCTTGAAGAAACTGATTATTTCCTAAGTACACGCCTACATGTGAAGGACCTTTTTTATACGTTTGAAAGAAAACTAAATCTCCTTTTTGAAGCTTTGCTTTTGAAACGCTTGTCCCTACTCGATACATTTGTTCCGTTGTGCGCGGAAGTGTTTTTCCAGCCTTTTTGAAAATGTATTGAATAAATCCCGAGCAGTCAAAACCTTTTGTTGTTGTGCCTCCCCATTTGTAAGGAACACCCATTAATTTTTTACCAGTAGCAATAGCCGTGTCCTTGTATGAATATGACGCTGCTTCTACTGTTTGAGCAGGTGCAATAAACGGACTGGCTCCGCTAAATAAGACTGCCGCTGCCGTTATAGACCCAATGATGGCTTTTTTCATTTTTCTCCTCCATTATGTAACCGAACGTTACGTTTCTATAGAACTTATTTTTAATATGTTCGGTTTAATTATAATGAAAAAAGCCTCAAAAACTATTACGCTATGATTAAATAATGTTACAAAATGGTTACTGAGGTATTTTTATCTTCTGGTATATATAGAAAAAATTGAGACATACCGAAACCAACTCAACTAAAAACGAACAAATGAGATAAATGATCGGGTATAAATTACTTGTTACACCGCGGCTGATTCCCGTACAAGAATTCGCTATCCGCGGGAGTCTTCGTATTGCCCTCCAGTCAACCGCTAGAAGCAACTACATACCCGAAACCTACGTTTATCATCATCACAAAAAAATCCGAACGAGTTGGATTCTCCATCAAGAATCTCCATTCATCGTTCGGATTTCCCTTCAATTAAAACACTTTTGTCCAACCTCTTTTACTTTTCTTTTTGCTGTTTCAAAATTAGGTCCTGTTTCGCTTTAGCATCGTGATGCTGCGCTAATTCACGTGAAAATTCTTCATTTGCTTGATCCGGAGCAATTTTTAACTCTTTTGGTGTTTGAGGCAGTGACCCTTTGTTGTTATGTGATGATTTGTGATTATTTGCTCTTCCCATGTTGAGACCTCCTTGTATCAATCATTTGTTTTTCATCTTTTTTAGTTACTATTCCCAATTTCCCAAAGCAAATTCAACCGAAAAAAGATTGAGACATAACTAAATAAATCCCATCTAAAGCCGGATAAATTGGATAAATGAGCTGGTATGGATCACTTGTTGCACGGCCGTTGATTTCCATACCAAATTTCGCTTTCCGCGGGAGCTCTTCGCCTTGTTCTCCAATCAACAACTAGAAGCAACTGCACAGATAAAATCTACATCAATATAAAAAAGATCCGAACGAATAATCGTTCGGATCTTTCTTCAACTACAATGCTTTTGTACCAGACTCTTTGTTGTTACGATACTTTTTTTGTTACTTCGTTAATATAAGCTTCCTTGTCTTTATCGTTAAATTGCCCTTCCCACTTCGAAATGACAATCGCACCAAGTGAGTTTCCAATTACGTTTACCGCTGTACGTCCCATATCTAACAAACGATCGATTCCAGCGATAAATGCAAGCCCTTCTACCGGAAGTCCTACAGATCCAAGCGTTGCAAGCAGTACAACAAACGATACGCCCGGAACTCCTGCAATTCCTTTAGATGTAACCATTAAAATTAATATCAGTGAAATTTGCTGTGTGATGCTCATATCAATACCGTACATTTGCGCGATAAAAATCGCAGCAAGCGCTTGATAAAGAGTAGATCCGTCTAAGTTAAACGAATATCCCGTCGGAATAACAAAAGATGTAATTGCTTTAGGACATCCGAACTTTTCCATTTTCGCAATAATACGCGGCAATACTGTTTCTGAACTTGCAGTTGAAAATGCTAATAGCAATTCATCTTTTAGCACTTTTAATAAGTGGAAGATGTTAACGCCAGCCCATTTAGCTACAAGTCCTAGCACAACTAACACAAAGAAAATCATTGTGCCGTAAGCAACAATTACAAGCTTACTAAGCGGAATCAGAGACGCTAGTCCAAATTTTGATACGGTTACACCGATTAATGCAAATACGCCAAACGGTGCAAACTTCATAACTAAATTCGTTACCCAAAACATCGCTTCTGCCGTACCTTCAAAGAATCTTAAAACCGGCTTGCCTTTTTCACCGATTGATGCAATTCCAAGTCCAAATAGGACCGAGAAGAAAATAATTGGCAGCATGTCGCCTGCAGCAATTGACTCAAATACATTCGTTGGAACGATGTGAACAAATGTTTCTACAAATCCTTTTTGCTCTGTAGCTTCTGCCGTTGATGTGTAGCTGCTGATATCTGATTTTTCAAGACCGCTGCGGTCCACACCAGTACCAGGGTGAAGCAAGTTAGCTGCTAATAAGCCTACAACAATCGCAACCGTTGTAATGATTTCAAAGTAAAGAATTGTTTTTCCGCCTAATTTACCAAGCTTCTTAATATCACCAACACCCGCAACGCCCACAATGATACTAGATATAACAATCGGCACCACGATCATTTTAATTAAATGAATGAATACGTCTCCAATTGGCTGCAGCACTTCAACTGCTTTAGGATTTCCGTAAAAAATAGCCCCTACAATAATACCTGCAATCAAACCAATTAGAATTTGTCCTGCTAATCCAAGCTTTTTGAACATATCTTTGCACCTTCCTTCTTTTTTCTAACAGCTCAAAGCTGTTTATTTGCACTTAATGTATTCAACAGATACAATTCAATTAAGAACTGTTTATTAAGTAGTTCTTTTATTCATAAGATTACATTATCATAGGCATCACAAAATCTAACAAAAACCTACTGAAACTAACAAAAAGTTTTTAGAAAATTACAAAATGAAAACGCTGTAGTTTTTTTACTACAGCGTTTGTTTGACTTCATAATAGAGCATTTGAATAAATTTTTTTACGTTTATACGACTCGGAGTGCTGCTTTTTCCCGTGCCTTTTTCTATATCTCTCATGCGCTGATGCACCATTGAAAAATCGAAAAACTTAGAAGCATAATTTTCAAATTTAGGATTAAAGAAGTCAACCATACCAAGAGAGGTCAAATGATTTAAAGACTGATAAATAGCTCTTCTTACTCGCTGCTCGGCTGCTTTCATTTCTTTTTGCAGCACGTCTTCTGAAAAAGATGAACCAAGCTTTCTCACGGTAATTTTCTCAAAAATTTCTTTGAGAGAAGGAAAATGCTGTTCATACATCGTGCTTTTTTCCGTTTGATGCAAGTAATTGATGATTTCAATCAAATCTTTACTTCCGCTTTCTCCTAAAATCCCAAGTTCTCTTAAAAGAAACCTGCACGCTTCTACCGGATCGCTTTCTTTTTTACCAAAAGAAGGCGTTTTTTGCTGATTTCCTACATTAAGTACGGTATTTAACGATTCTTGAATTTTCTCCATTGATTGTTGAACATGAATTCGTTCAATTACTTTTTGAATGACCATGAGTACTTCCATACGATTAAGCGGCTTCGTGATATAGTATTCAATGCCAAGCGAGTAGGCTTTTCCAATCAAATCTTTCGTTTCTACCTGTGACATCATAATAATTTTCCCTTTAAAACTATCCTTTATTTTGCGCACGGTTTCGATTCCATCTTGAACCGGCATTAATAAATCAATAAATAAAATATCGATCTGCTGCAATAAAGAAACTTGATCGTTTAACACGATCCCGTCTTCTCCTTGTCCTATAACCTCCCCTAGATCGTTATCTTCAATAATTTCGGCTAACATTGAACGAAAGACTTCGTCATCATCTATGATATAAAATCGCATATTAGTCCTTATCCCCCATTAACGTAGAAATAGGTAAATCTATAGCAAATTGAACACCGGGGCTTGGAGACAGATTAACAAATTGAATATTCCCTCCCAGCTGCTCGGTCATTTGCTTAACGTAGACAAGCCCAAGACCCGTAGAAGGCGTTCCGTCCTTTGCATATTTGGATGTAAATCCCGCTTTAAAAATGAGACGTTCATGCCTTTTTTTCACTCCGGGACCGCTGTCTCTTACATACAATAAAATGCGGTCTTCTTCTCGACATACATCGATAATAATCGTGCCTTCTTTTTCAATCGCTTCGACCGCATTCGTTACTAGGTTATTAATTAATGATAAAAACAAGTACACGTGATAGCGAGGATGCTCTCCTAAAATCGAATATGAAAAATGAATATCTTTTGCTAACATCGCCGCATATTTTTCGTTGCTGCGCATCACGATTTGAAGCAGACTTTGGATTTCCATATACTCAGAAAATTCTTCTTTTGTAATGACCTTGGACAATCCTGCTGATATCCGCTGGTTGTCTTTTTTAATATCATGTACTTCCCCTGCAATTTGTAATGCTTTTTGGCTAAAATCGTGCAGTGAAGTAAGCTGGTGGATATCCGCTTCGTGTAATTCTTCATACAAATCATACGACTTTTTCGTAATTCTCTCAGCGTCCTGCAGCGTTTTTTTCAAATGAATGGATTCCTCATATAAATTTGAAAGCACAACAAGCAGCTGATCATTTTTTTGAGAGATTTGTCGTTCTCTCAGCTGCCCCTCGTAAAGTTTGATCATGCTAAATAGGCATAAAACAAAGAAACTTCGAAAGACGCCTACAATAAAAATCTGCATGAACTCCGGAAACACAATATGATGATGAACCATTACATACATACAAAGCAATTCCATCCCGCCTGAAACCGTTTCGATGATGATGCTCCATATGCCAATAATCCAAGGCTTTGAATGAAAATCGTTAATTTTAAACCACGAAAAAGAAATGGCATAAATGAGATAATAAATCCCCGCTGAACACCTGATCTGCAAAGAATGCAGAAAATCAAATGATTCGTAGTTATACCAGTCAAGGTACATCCGAAAGCCCACTATAGCACTCGCAACTAAAATACCTGGTATTACAGGAGATACCTTTCTTAAAAGCAGCAGTGAAAAGAAAAAAATGGGCACAGCAAAGCTAACTCTATACGTATCATGAAAAGGATAATATTTAAGCTCTCCTGCTAGCGGCACAACGACTATCATCACCAGAATGAGTAAAACATCTTTTTTTACTACCGTATCAACTTTCATCGTTCACTTCCTGCACTTTTTGAACATAAGTATATAGTTTAGCAATCTAAAAGACAATCGCTCTTCTCTATATTTTTTTACATTCCTACTTCCATTTATAAATATAGCCCATATATAAACAGTTATTTATTCTCTTTCATTATTCTCTGTAGTTTTTTAGATTTTCTTGTTTTATTTTGTAATTTTTGTTGTATAGTAGAAGTACCTTTTAAAATGTGAGGCTGTATCACAACTATTCAATTATTATTACATCACCTGATAGCTACACTAAAAAGGAAAACTATTATTTTATAGGGGGAGCTTATTTTACAATGTGGATCATTACCGTTTACTCGAAAAACCAAAGTCCGACTATGTTTGAATTTGAATCAGAGGTAGAGGCGAAAAAGACGTTTCAGGAGATTAAAGGGTGTAAGATCCTATCGGAAGTTATTTACTATAACGACCGAGTTCCCGCTTTAGCGTAAATCAGTTGATGTAGGAAATTTTACAAATTACCGGTTAAAAGCCACGTAAAGAGCCAAAGGATGGTCCTATTCCTTTGGCTCTTTACTGTTTGATTAGAAAAAACGAGGCTGAGACATAATGACATGAGCTGAACCGCTTGTGACACCGCAGTTGATTTCCGCGCAAGACTTCGCTTTCCGGGGGCGGCCGCTGAGCCTCCTCGTCGCTTGCGCTCCTGTGGGGTCGGGGTCTCACCTGTTCCGCTTTTCCCGCAGGAGTCTTCGTCTTGCCCTCCAATCAACTGCTAGAAGGGTCTAACGTTGACCCTAACAAAAAAAAACGAACCACTAATCAAACGTGTTGATCAATGGTTCGTTTTTCACTTCGTCTAACATACTTTTGTCCCAGCCTCGTTGTGCTTTGTGAACATACTGACTGCCCACATTACGATAAAGTTGACAAGCAGCGCAATAAATCCGACATTGATATCCTTCATTTGCTGAGGCAGTGATGGAAATAACGTACCAATAGTAGATCCGCTGATTGTAATATAGGCTACTACAATAATTCCAGCAACAATCCCCCACGCTGCTCCTTGTTTCGTTACAAAGTTATTTTTCTTCAAGCTGAAAAGCAGAGATGGAAACAGCTGTGTCATTAGACTATAGCCCATTAAAATAATTGTTGACAGCGTCGTTCCTCCGTTTAGGGTAAAGTAAACGGAAATGAGAGCCACAACCGGTACAAAGCTTTTCGCTAAACGAGCAATACGCGCTTCGCTTGCCTGAGGCGCAAACGGTTTGTATATGTTTTTCGCCAGCAGCGTTGACGCACTCATTAACAGCATCGATCCCGGCACAAGCGCTGTCAGCAACCCCGCTCCTCCTATAATTCCAATAAACCAAGGATCAAAGGTTTGAATTGAGATCCGTAATAGCGCAAGATCCACGTCTCCTCCGCTTAAACCAGGAACTTTTAAAATAGCTGCAAATCCAACAAAAAATACAAAGAGCAGCATCAGCGTATAAAGAGGACTAATGATTGCATTTTTACGAAATACCTTTGCATTTTTCGCTGTATAGCTTGAACTAAAAACCTGCGGCCACATATAAAAACCAAGTACTAGTAAAATAACGGTCGAAATAAACCACGAGACGCTTAATCCTTGCTCAGGAAACTTTAAAAACCCTGGCTTCGCTGTATTCACCGCTTCAAACATCGGACCGTATCCTCCGTAATAATGAAAAGGTAAATAAATGCCTAAAAATCCAATCACAGCAAGCATCATAATGTCTTTAATAACGGCCGTCCATGCAGAACCGTGGATACCGGATATCATAACATACAGCGTTAAACTGATAGCTCCCATCCAAATGGCTGCCGGCATTGAAATGGCACCGTATGATGCTTGTGATACAATAATCCCCAATCCTTTTAACTGCACAACAATAACAGGAATGACAGCAATCACTCCTACAGCAGCTACAAGCACACCAAGGTAAGGGCTTTTATATTTGCTTACAAAAAAATCAGGCTGCGAGACGAGCTTATGATCTCTTGCATACTTCCAAATAACAGGAAGAAGCCAGTATGATAAGACATATGATAAGCTAATATAAATTAACACATAAAATGCAGGAGCTCCTTTTCCATAAGCCCATCCGCTTCCGCCTAGAAACGAAAACGTTGTGTAGATTTCTCCGGCCATCAGCACAAACACTAAAACAGCCCCGAAACCGCGTCCGCCTACCGTCCACTGCTCCAAGTTCATATCCTTGCCTTTGGTTGATCGTATGCCAAGAAAAATAGCTGCCACTAAAAATAGTAAAATAATAATAAGTGCACTATTCATTCTTCTTCCCCTTCCCGATTTCTGGGATCAAGCTTGTACATAACCCCTAAAATAATGGACGTAAGCACCACCCATATCACCATCCAAAACATATTGAACGGCATACCGAGAACAAACGGAGTAACTCGATTAACAAAAGGGAGAAAACCTAATATGCCTACGAACGGAAGTACAGACAAAATATAGATAAATTTCATGACTAAACTCCTCCGACTTTCTAAAACTAACTTCTTTATATTACCACATATTCCGTGTATTCAATGAAGGAATGCTTGCATTTAAACTGAAATAATCTCCAAAAGATAAAATATTCTGTACTATTTTACAAAAATACTGTTTTCATTTTTCTGAATAAATAGTATAATTTCTTCTTATAGTTCGCAGGAGGTATCGTACAGATGAAAACAATAGAGAAAATCAGTACATTTGCAGGAAAAACATTTACGCTTTGGGTTATTCTAATTTCCGTTATTGCCTACTCATTCCCAGAGCATTTTGTATGGATTGGAAAGTACATCGTTCCGCTCTTAGGAATTGTCATGTTTGGAATGGGATTAACGCTGTCAGCGTCTGATTTCAGTGAAGTGTTTCGAAGACCGAAAGAAGTAGCACTAGGCGTGGTGGGACATTTTATCATTATGCCGCTTCTCGCATTCGGTTTGGCGATTGGTTTAGATTTACCAAAAGAAATAGCAGTGGGCGTTATTTTAGTAGGCTGCTGTCCAAGCGGCACATCATCAAACGTAATGGTCTTTTTGGCTCGAGGAAACGTTGCGCTCGCAGTTGCTATCGCTTCTGTTTCAACCATTTTAGCACCGATTGTTACACCGCTTCTCATTTTATTATTTGCAAGCAAGTGGGTCGATATTGATATCATGTCTCTTATTATTTCCATTATACAAGTTGTCATCATTCCGCTTGCTCTTGGATTTACAATCAAAAAGTTTTTTGGAAAAGCTGCAGAAGCAAGTTCCAAAGCTCTTCCCCTTGTTTCAGTAGTCGCGATTGTCTTGATTGTATCTGCCGTTGTGGCAGGAAGCCAAGCCCAGCTTGCTAAAACAGGCGGTATCATTTTTACCGTAGTTGTTCTTCACAATATTCTTGGTTTCACAATCGGCTTCTTCTTTGCCCGCTTATGCGGAATGGATCTAGCCAAACAAAAAGCAGTGGCAATGGAAGTTGGCATGCAAAACTCAGGACTCGGCGTCACCATTGCTTCCACTCACTTTTCGCCGCTAGCCGCTGTCCCAAGCGCCATCTTCAGCGTCTGGCACAACATCTCAGGCTCAGTTCTTGCCTTTATCTTTAGCAAACTAAAAGACAAAAACCAGCCCTCTTCTAACAAAAAAATGGCTGGATAATACAATAAAATTATAAGGGAAGTACAAAAAGCTACCTTAACTCTTCCCAAAAAGTTTTTACCTAGGCGAATGCCACCAACGCCGAAAGCGGGGTGGCATTCACTTAGGTATAGAAAAAGAGACATGGCGCTTTTGCCATGTCTCTTTTTTCTAAAACTATTAGCCTCTTCCTGCTTGGAAAGAAGGGTATTTCGTCATACCACCATCAGCAAATAATGTAATACCTGTTACATAGCTTGCTTGTGATGATGCTAAGAATGCTGCAACTGCTGCTACTTCTTCTGGTTTACCGATGTAACCCATTGGAATCATGCTTTCTACGTCTGCACGTTGTTCTGGATCTGCAAATTTCTCTGCGTTAATTGGTGTGTTCATCGCACCTGGTCCAATGTTATTTACGCGGATACCTTTTGGCGCATATTCAAGAGCCAATGTTTCCGTCATTAGTTTCATACCGCCTTTACTTGCTGCATAGTGAACAAATAATGGCCAAGGAATCATTTCGTGAACGCTAGACATGTTGATAACATTTCCTTTAATGTCGTTTTCAACGAAATATTTAATTGCTTCACGGCTTCCTAAGAATGCACCTGTTAAGTTTGTATCAATAACTTTGTTCCAGTTATCTAGAGATAGCTCATGAGAAGGAACTGGGTTTTCAACACCAGCATTATTAATCATAACGTCTAATGTACCAAATTCTTTAATAGCTGTTTGAACAAGATTTATAACGTCTTCTTCTTTTGTTACGTCGCCTTGAACGATGATTGCTTGTCCGCCTGCTTCTTCTACTTCTTTTTTCGCGTCTAAAGCTTCTTCTTCATTGTTGTAATAGTTAATAACAACTTTTGCTTCTTCTTGACCGAAACGAACAGCCATTGCGCGTCCTAAACCTGTTGATCCACCTGTAATTACAACTACTTTATCTTTTAAATCTGTATACATAATAAAATCCTCCTAGTGTTTTCATTTATTCATACATACTATCATTAACTTTTACGTAAACGTTAACTTTTAGCCATTCCGAGGAATACGCCACCTAAAATGATGAGCACAATACCAATCGTAATTGAAATAAGCTGACGCTTTGTTTTCTTTTCTCCAAGTAAGAAGATACCGCCAAGCGTTGAAATAACAATTCCCATTTGTGATAATGAGAAGCTTGTTGCAACCCCTACTTTAGGTTGAGAAATAAATAAGAACATGTTACCAGCTGCCCAAATCAGCCCTGGAATAATGTTGCGAATTGCGTATTTATTAAACGGTTTGTGTTTATAAGTAAGTATAAGTCCACCAATTAACATACCAATAGCTTGTGGGAATAGCGCCGACCATCCGTCTACATTAAATAAACGAGCGACAACTACATACACTAAGTATCCAATTGTTGAAATAATAAGGGTAATAATCCCTTTTTTGAATTGTCCAGATTGCTCTGGGTTTTTTTCGCTTTCTAGTGATGTTAGCACGATACCAATAACAATGAAAATAAGAGCTAACACGCCTAAAATAACGGTTGTTGTTGTTGACCACTCGTGAAATACGATAACACCAAACAATGATGTCGTCACAAGCTGCATACCAGTTGAAATTGGCATGGTTTTTGAAACACCAATATAATCAATCGTTTTCAACTGATTACTTTGCCCAACTGCCCAAAATAATCCTGAAACGATTCCGACAATAAAAATAAGCGGCGTCAATACGGGATGAACTACGAAGTAAATAACGGCTGAAAAGATCAGCGCACCAATTGTAGTCCCAAGCGTTTGACTGTAAGGACCTCCGCCCAATTTAACGTTGAACAGGACAATACTTCCCCAGAAAATCGCAGGAAGAATAGCCAAAAGGATATCCATTTGATACTAACCTTCTTTCTCAAACTCTTGATGTAATTGTAAATTTAAAGTACCTTTTATTTAACTAGGTAACTTTATGTAACCAATCTTAGACCTTTTTTCTTGATACGTCAACAATAATATGTCGATTTTGTGACTTTTTTTGAATACTTTACAATACAGCGTTTCCAAGCTACTGAAAGTTTTGAAAATAAAAAAAGATAGCCTTTTCATTATCCAAATGTTAGTATATAATAACATTACAGTGGTTACTTTTAATATCCTATATACAATAAAGCAGGTGACATCAATGAATGATTTTGATGATTTATGTCCAAAAGTGTGGAAAACATTCGATATAATAGGAAAAAGATGGAATGGATTAATTATTTATGTCCTTATGAGCGGACCTAAACGCTTTAGTGAAATTCACAGCAGCATTCCTTCTTTAAGTAAACGAATGTTAACCGAACGAATGAAAGAGCTGGAAGAAGAAGGAATTGTGATCCGGCACGTTATTCCTGAACGTCCCGTTCGCATTGAATATATCTTAACTAAAAAAGGATCAGAGCTTGGTATGATCTTAGGGCCCGTCAGTAAGTGGGCAAAAACATGGATAAAATAAAAAAGCCTCCAGTGAGGCTTTTTTTACGTTTGATAGAGGATATAATTATTTTTCCCTTCTCTTTTTCCTTTGTATAACGCATCATCTGCATTTTTTAATAATAAAGCAGCCGATTCCCCGTCCTCTGGATAAATAGACACTCCGATGGTAGTTGTGGTGCGTAAACAATAGCCCCGTACATTCCAACTTTGCTGAAGAGATACATGAATCCGCCCAGCAATTTGTTCAATTTCCCGTCCATTTGTTACGTTTAAAATAATGATAAACTCGTCTCCGCCCAAACGATAAATGCGATCGCCTTTCCGTACACAGCTTTTTAATCTCTTCGTGTATGCTTTTAGAAATTCGTCGCCTATATGATGGCCATATTCATCGTTAATCTGCTTAAAATTATCACAGTCGAGAAACAAAAGCGCAAAAAACTCATCGCTTTTCCGCTGCCCGTTTTCAATTACTTTGTTTAACTCTTTTAATAACATCGCCCGGTTGGGAAGACCTGTTAAACTATCGTGAGTGGCTTCAAAATGAAGTTTATTTTCTAGCGCTTTTTGTTCAGTAATATCATTGTGAATGGATACATAATGAGTAATATTTCCGTCTATATCTTTTAACGGCACAATTGTTTTCGATACCCAGTATGACTGATGATGCTTCGTCTCCATTTCAAGCTGCCCTCGCCATACTTTTCCGTTTTTTATTGTTTCAAGCAGCTCATGGTGGTCATGATGAAGCTCTGCATCTCGATAATACTTCCCTACTAAATCTTCTTTTTCATAACCTGAATACTGTACATACATATCATTTACATAGGTAATAATTCCACTTGCATTTATAATCATAACGCTAGCTGATTCATCAAGCGCATATTTTATATTTTCAAGCTCTTTCAGCGTATAAGCCAGCTGTTCTTCTGCTTCTTTTTGAGGCGTAATATCGTGTAAGATTGCATAAGCCCCCACCGTTTGATTATTTACTTTAACAGGAATGGTGGTAATAAACACGTGCTGTGCGGAATGTTGACTTCTGCGGAATGTTAGTTCTGTACTATAGCTAATTTCTTCATATACATTCCAAGACTTGTAATTACAGGCTCCCAGTCTTTTAGCAATATCTCGGTAATTTTGATGCAGCACATCGCTTGCAGAAAGCTGCAGCGTTTCCAAGAATGCGCTGTTTATATTTAAAATCGTGCCGTTCAAATTCAGCATACAAACCGCGTGGTGGTGGTTTGTAAATAGCGATTTATACCACTGTTTGCTTTTTATGAGCTCCAATTCTAATCTTTTAATAGCTGTGATATCTCGGTAAATCACCGAATAGGCGACCAGTTGATTTTGATCATCATAAATCGGTGAACAGCTGACAGAGACACACACGCTTTCGCCGCTTTTTGTGTACCTGACTGTTTCATAAGGAGGCAGCGTCTTGCCATTTTTTAATTCTGCTATTAATTTAAGGTTTTCTTTTTCCTCTTTCTTTGACACGATGTTCATCTCTTGACGGCTTTTTCCTATAACTTCTTCTTTTCTCCACTGAAATAGCTTTTCAAATGCACCATTGACTGTTAAGACCTTCTCATCACAATCAGCAATTAAAATGGCGTCTACCGTATTTTCTAAAAACGCATCGAGTAAGCGCGTGCTCTCTTCCTGCGTTTTTTTATAATGAATTTCTTGAGCCATGACAAGGACATGTGAAGGGGTTGTCGCTTGATTAAAAAGAGGGGTAAATGTTACTTCATATGCATGCCGGTCGGGCTGAAAAAGCTGTATGTATTGATATTGAATCGGTTCTTTCGTGGCAATAGCTTTTTCACAAAGTGTGTAAAAAAGCAGATTTTCTTCTTTATTGATTATCTTGTCTTCCATTTTGTCAAAGAATTGCTGAGCTGCTTTGTTACATTCTTTATAATATAGCTGATGTTTTTCTTGCTGAATTAAAATAACAGGCTGCGGCATATTCATAAAATAAAATTGGAATACCCCTTCACTATACATACTAAATATCCTCCATCTGCCTTTGGAATTTCACTAAACGTCTTGTTTTGATATGCAATTCACTCATTCTACCAAGCCAACACATCTTCTTTATCCCTTAAAATATTTTAACAATCGCACAAAATCACATAATTTTATAAAAATTCAAGACATCTGCGTTGCATATAAGTCTAATTACCCGTTCTCATATTACGATAAATTATCTATTTAGTGAAGTGTATGGTTTAAGAGTTCAGCAGCCTTTCTCGTCTGAATAAACTGCGGTACTTATTATAAGTTAAGTAGGAAGAGATCGACTGCGGCGTGCCCAGTAAATAGCCCTGAGCAGCATGTAGGTTTAACGAAATCGCTGCGGCTAAATCTTTATCTCGTTCAACGCCTTCTAAAATGAGATTCGTATGCGGATAATAGTTAACAAGCAAATCAATCAGATCTTTCTTTTGCTTGCAGTCAGCTAGCCCTTCAGCATAGCTTCGATCCAGCTTCATATAGTGAGGTTCGTACATGCTCACTTGTCTCATCGCTGCAGCCCCTGCTCCAAAATCATCAATCGCAATTTTGAAACCGGCCTCTTTCAAACTCATTACTCGGGCAAAAAGGGCAGGCGATTCCCATAAAATCTTTTCATGAAGCGTTTCATTTAACTCCCATACAATGCGATGCTTGGCGTTTTTATAGGTGTTCAACAGATACGTTAAAAACAGTTGAAAATGGGGATGGAGAAGAGTAGATGGAAACACATTGATAAATACATCCTCTGATTTCAACACATCAAACGGAAAGTGCTTGATCGCTCCTTCAATTGCCATCGTATCAAGCTTGTACAAATAATTATGGCGTCTTGCCAGTGAAAACAACTCTTCAATCTGCCCTTTTGCGAAAGCCGTGCGCAGCAAAGCCTCAAAACCAAGCGTCTCCCACGAATTCAACGCATAAATAGGCTGATATACAAACTGAAAGTCTTCATACGTCAGTTCCTTTAAAACATGAGCATCCATTCTTTCGTTTAATCACCTTTCATTTTCAATATACTATTTCTTCCATAACCTAAACTTATAAAAATATATCCTAAAAACAGATAATTGTCCATTAAAAGTAAGATATTCCATTAGACGATTTAGGGGTTTTGAGACTTGCGGGGGGGGCTTATGATAGCAACAAAGAAGTGTTTTAGAGACTTTTATGCTTTTGATAGACAGGCTGTAAAGGATGTTTCAAAAAAGAGCGGACTCAATCTCATCTAAAACAAACAAATTGGATAAAGGAGCTGGACTGCTTGTTACACCGCGGTTGATTTCCGTGCATGGCTTCGCTTTCCGCGGGCGGCCGCTGAGCCTCCTCGTCGCTTACGCTCCTGCGGGGTCTCACCTGTTCCACTTTTCCCGCAGGAGTCTTCGCCTTGCCCTCCAATCAACCCCTAGAAGCACCTAATATGTGAAATTTACGTTTACCATATACTTAGCACAATAACCTCTTATCATTAGTTTGTAATCATAGACAAATTGCTCGTACTGATAAATAGACGCTCGTTGGAAAATTAACGATAATAGCCCCTATAAAGCATTACAAAAAAAACATTATACCTACAGCTAATATACTAACAGCTAAAGCAAATCTTATAACTTTCTTCATTTAACTCGCTATCTCTTCTTCTCTATAAATCCCCTACTATTTCCCCTCGTTAAAATGAATATTTTTTAGCATTTTCAAAAACCATTTCTTTCTATCCATTTGATTTGTTTCTGTATTTTCTCCTACACTATCGTATATTAATTTGATTACCTTATCAGAGTTTTTATCTGCTACATATGCGACATAAAGGTTGGGTGGATTTCCTTTACTGTCATGTACTATATGTTGGTTAGTACCACGAAAATATGTATAGGCAGAATCATAATAAATTCTTGTATTAGAGGTTTCTAACTGTTTAGGTTTTTTACTGCCTAATTGTTCTTTAAATAAACTCTCTACATAAATTAATTCTGATTTTGTGTTGTTCTCCGAAAATTTAACATTGATAGCGTACGTTTGTTGATCATTTTCGTAGGGTTTAATATAAGCAGCTGACCAATTTTCATATGATTCGCCATTTCTAGTGTAATCCTCGCGGTATTTATGTAGAACTTGATACTCCTCTGGAAACCACATCGTATACTGTCCTGTCTTTGACTTAAACTCATAAAAACCATCAGCTGCTTTTTTATCTTTGTTTAAGAACTTGCGCGTAAAGTGATCATCAAAAGCTGGAACGTTAGGATAACGGCTTTCGTTTATGCCCCATATGCCGCCTATTAAAATTGCGGCTCCTACAATGACTAGAATAATAGTCTTCGTATGTTTTTTCATCCTCTTACATCTCCGTTGTTTGGCTTATTAAAATGGATGCTTTTACAAAGTTTTATAAACCACTCTTCTGTTATAGGCTCAGAGTTATCTGAACGCTCACCAATACTATCAAAAGATAGCTGAATAACTTTTTTAGAGTTTTTATCAGCTACATATGCTACATATGTATTAGGAGCATGCTTACTTTTATCATCTATAACGTATTTATCTGTCCCTCTAAAATAGATATAAGCTGATTGATAGTAGATTCGAACTTCATCTGTTTCTAGCTTTTCCGGTTTACTGACATTGAAGCGTCTCTTTAATAAACTTGATACGCTAAATTCTTCGTTTTCTTGTTTTCTAGCTTCTGAAAATGTAGCTTGTATATTGTTTATTTGGTTTTCACCTTCATACTTTTTAATAGACGAAGCCCTCCATCTTTCATAGAAATTACCGTCTCTTACATACTGTTGATTATTTTCATGCAACAGCTGGTCCTCCTCTGGAAACCACATCGTATACTGCCCTGTCTTGGACTTAAACTCATAAAACCCATCGTCCACTTTTTTATCTTTGTTCAAGAACTTACGTGTAAAGTGATCATCAAAAGCTGGGACATTTGGATAGCGGCTTTCGTTTATCATCCATATTCCACCTATTAAAATAGCTGCCCCTGTAATGATTGCGGGAAGGGTCTTCGTACGTTTTTTCATGGTCATACACTCCCTTTATTATTCTTTTGAAATAAACGGGACTTAATGTAAATTGTTCAACATATAAAAATCCCTCAGACCACTGTCTGAGGAATAGCAGTATCCCTTATGTTAATTCACTTTCATCCATTGATTCTTTATATCGAATTTCGTACTCTCTCTTATGCATATCTTTAACAGAATGCATAAAACTCATAATATGCTGAAATGCTCCAGTATCATACTGCTGAGCCCTTAGCGTATATCCCCGCTCAGCTGCTTCTAATTTACTTTTAACAGCATCAGCAAACTCACCCGTTTGGTTTTCTAAATAGCTTTTAGCATGCCAAAGCTTTTCATTCACTTCTTGATCCTTCTTAATTAACTCTTTAATCCTTTTTGCCTGCTCGTCCTTAAAGTCATCACTATCAAATTGGAACGTATATTTACCGCTCGTTGTTCCTGTGTGTGTAAAATCAAAATCAAACAATTAAATCCCCCCTACTACTTCTTTCATGCTTTTAATATCTGAAGCTACCGATTCGTCTGCTTCCATCATCTTCTCGAAATTTTGGAAGAACGCTTCAAGAAACTTTTGATAGTATGTAACTTCCTCTTGAATAGAAGAAATAATCTCTTCAACAGGGGTAAATACACTATCGTCTAGCGAATCAAACGTTTTGTCAAACGTCACTTTTTCAGCCACACGCTTTTGTCCAAACCAAGCGAGAGTAGCTTCGTCTTTATCTGCCTTTTCCATAAATGACTGGGGAGAAGCTTCTTCTCTGGATATTTTCATTTTTAATTTTTTCTTCTTAGCTTCGAAGACTTCGTTAATTTCACTATGTAAATACTGCTTTAGTGCATTTAAGTTTGCCTCTTTGTCTTTAATGGCATTAGCACAGTAATAAACAAACTTCTTCATTTGTTCATAATCTAGCAAGATTTCTTCCTGAGATCCTGAATCAAAAACCTGATAATACGTCTTCATAGCATTAGCTTCTGTGTATTTGACAACATAATTAATTCCGTGGAGTTTTGCTTGATCTCTTTGAGATATTCCTTTATAAACCTGTGAGAACCCCCCGGGACTAGTTAGTAAATTAACTCCACCTGCTGCACCTAGAGCAACTCCAGCTTTTATCTCACCTAAATGGAGAAAAGGATACTTTTTTATATGCTCAAGGTATTGCTCACTCTTATTAGGAAGGTCGAGTAACGTTTCCTGTTTTACATGATCATTTGCAAAGCCTAAGCCACCTAGTATCGTTTTCACTCCAAGATTATAGCGAAATTGGTCTATCATATACACTGGGTTCCATTTTGCTTCTTTCTGAAAAGGATATTTTCCAATGTTAATCATTTCTTCTGTATCTAAATCTCCAAGCATGGTTACTTTATTGCCTGCATACCAGCTGCCAGGAAACGATTGTGCATGCATTGGTTCACCTTTCACCCAAGTATGGCTGATAGCAGCTTTTTGTCTCTCATAGTAGATGTTGGCTAGTTCTGTTAGCCTTTTAGCAGATATTTTATTTTCTCTGCCTACTTGATGCTCCACGTACCTTGCAAAGGTCTGATCAAGCTCCACTAGTTGCTTTACATTAACAGGTGCATCATTTAGGCCCCTTACACCTGTAAAATTCTTCGTTATCAAGCTCAATGTTACTATAAGGTGGCCTCCCAAAGAATGCCCATCGCCATATCTTTTTACTTTCACATTAGAGCCTTTTAAATTTGCCTCTACTTTTTTATACATCTTTACTGCATCGTTAATCTGTGCATTATTTTTTCCAGCCCCAACACCTAAAGCATCATAAACAACATCTCCAAAGTCCTTAGACGGCTCAGTGCCTCTAAAAATATAATAGACTTCGTTAATATTTCTTTGTTTATCATAAAAATGAATAGCAGCTCCGTCAAATCCAGACTTTTTTCCAATCCCCATCTCTGAGCTACTATAAATTTCAAAATTAGGAATTTCTCTCCCTGTATGTTTTTTGTATATCTCTTTAATTTCTTTTTCTTTATTAGATAAGTTTTTATATTCAAGTTGAGTTATTTTATTTCTTAAACTATCATCTAAAATGCATTTATCATTCATGCTTCTTTCCCTCTTTAAAATGAATACTATTCAGTACTTTTACAAACCAATCTTTTTTGTCAGATTCCCTACCAACTTGATTATTTAGACTGTCATCGAACCATAATTCTATTACTTTACTAGAATTCTTATCTGCTACGTATGCTATATATGTATTGGGAGCATGTTTATTTTTATCATAGATAACATGTTCTTCTGTTCCCTTAAAATAAAGATATCCTGTATCAAAGTATATACGTGTATTAGCTGTTTCCCACTTTTGAGGATTATTTACTCCAAACTCATCTTTAAATAAACTCTCCACGTAAATAGATTCATCATCAGGATTGCTCTCTGATAACTTTACTTGTAAATAGTTCAACTGATTTTCTTCTTTATTCTTAACTGATGAAGCTTTCCATCTTTCATAAAAATCTCCATCCCTTACATACTGTTGCTCATTTTCATGTAACAACTGATACTCCTCCGGAAACCACATCGTATACTGTCCTGTCTTCGACTTAAATTCATAAAATCCATCGTCCACTTTTTTATCTTTGTTTAAGAATTCACGCGTAAAGTGATCATCAAAAGCAGGGACGTTTGGGTATCGGCTTTCGTTTATCATCCATATTCCTCCTATTAAAATAGCAGCTCCTGCAATGACTGCAATAATGGTCTTCGTACGTTTTTTCATTGTCGCACACCCTTTTAGTTATGTTATAACCTATGTTTTATACATGTTCGATACTATCATACTTATAATGGGAGAGTCATAAGCAGAACGAATCAAAGAACCATAATTAGGAAGTGGTTATTTTTCACTATTACTTACCCTTTCTTTCAAATAAATAATCGTTTCTTGCTTTATTAATGATTTCTCTCAATAAAGAAAACCCCACTTTCAAAAAAGTGAGGTTGATTACATAATATAGGCCATTTACTGAACGCTTCGCTCTTCTTGTGCCAGCACATCAATTTCAGCATCAATCTTTACGCTGTGGGTTTTTCCATCAAGGCCAAGAATCACAATTTCGTATTGCTTGTTAGCAAGAACAACGGATTCAATAATGCCTTTATGCTGTCTTAACGCGTATGCTTTTGCACGGCTTTTAGTTAAAGGAATCGTTTTTTCTTTCAAAATACTGCCGGTTTGGGCGTTAATTTTTACTTTATGCTCTTCTCCGTTTAACGTAAGGATGTCTACTATATAGATAGGAAGAGTGAGTATTTTACTCAGCGATATGGATTTGACAATGCCTTTATATTCTTTTAATGCGAGAAGCTTTGCTTGTTCTTTCAACAAAAGAGATCGTTTTTCAGAAATCATTTGACGCCATCCTTTCTAGTTTATAAAACGGACTGCTGTTTCAATTTCTTAACGTACCATATCCTATGTATACGTCTACTAACTAGTATAGCGGGCTTGTCTTAAATTTCTCTTAATATTACATGAAAGATAGCTGAAGAAAGCTGTTATTCACTGAAAAAACTAGACCTGATTAGATCTAGCTTCTTATTGGTGAATGTGAATTCTACATCTTTTTCGTTTCGACTCGTTCTACGGCTCTCATTTGTTTGATTGATGGGGATTTGTGTACGCACATGCCTAAATGAACTTTTTGAAGCAAATAGGGATCAATGTAAAAACCATTTTGAAAGATGTTTTCTTTTTCCTGTTCGTCATGAAATTTGGAGCATCTTACACAGTAATACATATCATAACCTCCTTGCGGACTATTTTATAAACGGGGATAGTTTTGAATGGTATATTTACCTACATCCTATGGAAAAGAACAAAAGTCGTGCTTGTTTAGGGAAAATGTCCGGAAAGGAGAAGGCTTGTCCATGGGCTAAACCGCTGGCTTTTCAAAATGATTATTTAGAACATAAATCAGTTTAATCGTAATAAAAAAGCCTCTTTCAAAAAGAAAAGAGGCTTTTTTTATTACTTTGTTACGTTTGCGCTGTTTTGATGCCAGTTCCAAGCTGATGCGATAATTTTTTCTAATGAAATTTGCGCTTTCCAGCCTAATTCTTCGTGAATTTTATCAGAAGATGCAACTAGGCGTGCCGGATCTCCAGCGCGGCGGTCTGCCATTACAACATTCGCTTTTTTACCCGTTACTTTTTCACACGTTTCGATCACTTCTTTTACAGAGTAACCAAGGCCGTTTCCAAGATTGTACGTTGCTGTTTTCTTCGTGCCGTCTAACAGTGCTTGAAGCGCTGAAATGTGAGCATTTGCTAGGTCCGTTACGTGAATGTAGTCACGGATGCACGTTCCGTCTTCAGTATCGTAGTCTGAGCCGAATACAGAGATGTTTTCACGTTCACCAAGCAGGTGCTGAAGAATGATTGGAATTAAGTGCGTTTCAGGATCATGGCACTCGCCAATTTCCGCTGTTTCGTAAGCACCCGCTGCGTTGAAGTAACGAAGCACCACATATTCCATATCGTAAGCACTTGCAAAGTCAGCTAAAATCTGTTCAATCATTAACTTTGAACGTCCGTACGGATTAATTGGGTTTGTTGCCGTATCTTCTGTAATAATATCTACAGAAGGGATCCCATATGTAGCAGCAGTAGATGAAAAAATAAACTTTTTCACATTGTGCTTCATCATCGTTTGTAAAAGGGTTAACGTCGCAGCTACGTTGTTTTGATAATATTTAAGAGGATCTGTTACTGACTCCCCTACTAAACTATTAGCAGCAAAATGCATGACAGCATCAATTTTATGATTTGTGAATACGCTTTCTAAATCTTTCTCATTACCTAGATTTCCTTCTACGAATACCGCTTTCTCATCGGTTGCCCAGCGATGACCCGTTGATAGATTATCAAGTACCACAACTTCATTTGTTTTCACTAATTCTTTTACTAGGTGGCTTCCGATATAGCCTGCTCCTCCGATGACTAAAATCATACTGTCAGTCAGCTCCTTTTTATTAAGTGTCGCTACAGATATCGTACCCGTTTCTTTTCCATTTGTAAATATTTCATTTTTCAGTATATGATACCGCAGCTGTTTCTTTTAATTAGTATATCTACTAATTGTGAACTGAGTGTGAAGATATTCGTTTCTGCTCAAAAACCCGTGCGTGTAGGCAACGGGTTTTCTTCTTAGATTTGCTGAGGCACTTTCTTCATATCTTTTACTTTATTTTTTAATGGAAGCATCCCTTCAATATGACATTCAATACAGTCCCCGTCTTCAATAACAGCCGGTCCCGGTGTTCCGGTGAGGATGATGTCACCTGGATGCAGCGTCATGACTTTTGAGAAAAATGAAACACAGTATGCGATGTCGTAAATCATATTAGACACTGTATTTTCATGCTGCATGTCTCCATTTAGCAATGTGCGCACTTGAAGTGATTTTACGTTTGATATACTTTCTTTTGTGATAAATTCTGAGCCTATACTGCAAAATGTATCAAAGCTTTTCGCTCGCATTAAGTAACGATGATTTGCCGCATGAATATCAGCTGCGGTTACGTCAATTGCTGACGTATAACCAGCAATTACGTTTATGGCTTCATCTGGCTCTATATCCTTACACGTTTCGCCGATTACCACCGCTAGTTCCGCTTCAGCCGTTGTTTTGTAGGACTGCTTTGGAATACGAATGCTGTCATCTGGTCCAATAATGGCGGTTGCGGGTTTTAAAAAACTAACTGGATCAATGGCACGGTCGTAGTCTTTTAGTTTTTCTTCAGAAGCCGCATAATTAAATCCAATGCCTAATAATTTCGACGGATTACTAATGATAGGAGCTGTTTTTCTGCCCTGCAAGTGTAGTACGGGAAAAGAGCTGTTCATACCAAATTTATTATGGGCGTACCATGTTTCAAGGTGGCGAAGTTCTTTATATTGAATAAGATCCCAAATTGTTGTAGACCAGTTTGTTAAATATTTAGTATTGATATCTTCTATAAGCATAATGCTGTCATTATCTAAAATAGCTGCTTGTTCTTTCCCTTGCTCTATTATATTTACTAACTTCATGATACGCTCCTTACCGATGCTTGAATGATACGACGGCTGTTTTCTTTTACCCAATTTAATAATTTTTCATCTTGGTTGTATCCTGCAATAAAAGATAAACCGACTGGCAAACCGTCTAGTTCTCCTGCAGGTATCGTAACTTGGGGAAGACCGCTCAGGCCGGCAATACACGTCATTTGAAGTGTTCGCAATCTTCTGTTTTCTAATTCCGGTCCTTTTGCATCTTTTACAGGCGCGGGTCCTGGAGCTGTAGGAAGTACTAATATTCCTTCTTCTCCAAGCTGTGAGTACATAAAATAGCGAAGTTCACGACGCTTTTCTTCTATATAATTCATATTTAATAATGTAAGAGTGCTGGCCCATTGAAAGCGGCTTCCGATGTCTTCTCCAAAGGTTGGATTTTCTTTTTGAATCCACTCTCCGTGCGCTTGCCAGATTTCTTTTCCTTGCAGCAAACGGAAAGTTTCCATATATGTAGAAAAACCCTGAGGAGCAATCGCTATTTCTTCTATAGTAGAAAAAGACTCCATTACGTGGTTAATAGAGGGCGCAAGAGCTCGCATGCTTTGTTCATCCACAAGTTCCATCACATCTGTTGGTACATACAGCCGTGTAAATCCATTAGCACGCGACGCTGAATTCAATAAAACCGCTCCTACTTTTTGCAGAGTGTGGCCGTCTCTAGCCATTACACCAACTGTATCAAAGCTAGGAGCCAGTGGAATCAGACCGTTTGTAGAAATGCGTCCGTGAGAAGGACGATACCCGAAAATACCGCAGTAGCTTGAAGGAATTCGAACCGATCCTCCCGTATCTGTTCCAATCGCAAAATCAGTTATTCCCGCTGCGACAGCAACCGCTGATCCGCTTGAAGAACCTCCCGGAATTCGATCTGCGCTTTTTGGGTTTACCGGTGTTCCGTAATGCGCGTTTTCTCCATTTAATCCGTACATAAGCTCGTCAGTATGCGTAACTCCCTTTAGCGCAGCTCCTTCTTTTAAAAGAGCAGCTACTACGTCTGCATGTTCGCTTGCAGGCTGATGCGTGGCGAGCCAATCCGGATTTCCTGCACTTGATATATGTCCTTGTACATCAAATACGTCTTTTAACGCAAAATTCAAGTTATTTAACATTCCCGTTCCCGTCGGAGGTACGTAAAGATCACTGTCTACAAATGCGTTCCACGTATCTTTCATTCAACCATCTCCTCATTTCTTATATCTGTTTAGAATATAAAATTTGGAATAAGCTGGTCAATGAATGTGTCAGGTCTGTTAACATTAATATTATGTAGATCTCCCAGCTTCCCTTTCCCTAGAGAAACTAGCCGTTTTATTTCCCTTTTAGCACGTTTGCGAGTAAAGTAGAAACATATCATTTTACGAAAAGGACTATCGCGATGGAACAATCTACTACGCTTTTCTTATTTATTTTATTAGCTTTTGTGCTAACAAGAGGCATTCCATTTATAGGTTCATTTGCTCCTAGCATTAATCAGCTGCTTCGGCATATTGGACGTTATTTTTCAAATTTAAATACGATGTTTCATGAAGATGGCCACGCGTTAATGGGGCTTATTGTGGGAAAAGGCGTCAATCGCATTGAGCTTTATACCAATAATGAAGGTGTAGCTGTGACTGCCACCTACGCGGGATCCCGTGGATGGCTGCCGCGCGTCATTATTGCTTTAGCCGGCTACCCGTTCAGCTCAGCAATGGCTTATTTGTTTTTCTACCTGCTCGTTCACCATCACTACGACTGGCTTTTTTACGGGCTAGGAAGTGTTGTTGTTATTAATTTACTGCTTTGGGTACGTAACGGATACGGAATTGTGTGGCTTTTTTCTATCGGTTTGATCCTCGGAGGCATCTATTATCTGCAAGATCCACAGCTTATGCGCTACAGTATGATGTTTGTTGGTGCGCTGTTGCTTGTAGAATCTCTATTTTCTGCATTTATTATCTTTGTATTAAGTATTAAATATCCAAACGATGCAGGTGACGCTACTAGTTTAAAGCAGCTGACCCATCTTTCAGCACGCTTTTGGGGTTTGTTATTCTTCGCACAGGCCGTGTATGTGGCTTATTTGATTTTTCACCTGATTTATTAAAGACAAAATACTATGCTCTCCTAAGAAAACTTTGGGAATTTTATAATTTAAAGGAATAATTTACTTTCATGCACTAAATAATGGTTTACGAGTTCCCTTAATGAGGTATATATTGGGTACTATGAAGTCGTAAAGAGGTGTGGGATACTTGTCATTATTTTTAAAGTGGAAGCAAAAGAAGCAGGAAAAAGAAGTAGAGCGTGTTCTTGAGGAATCAATCTCAAAAAGAAAAGACTACTGGAACACAATTGGACATGTAGACGGAGACGTATTAACTCATTTGTTAAATCCCATGTTTTTTGGCGGACCTGCTTGGCCATCTGGACGTCAAACATTTATTCGTGTTCAAAAAACAGAGACGGTTATTCTCGCAAGCGACGGCTTGTCCGATCCGTTTCAATCCCCCGAAGAAAAGAGCCGAAAGCAAGGAAAAGGATTAGAATTCTATATCGAATGCGATGATGAATCTCTGCGCGGACCTTTATCTGATATCCAGGATCACTGGGCATTTGACCTTCTTTATCAAATGAGTCAAAATGCTGCCGCTCATCCTAATATGCTAGAACTATTCATGAAGCACGATATTCTTTCAATTGAATTTACTGATTTGGACGTACCGTCTCATTTTGTAAATGAAAATGGAGAAATTGGTGTATTGCTAGGCGTTCAGTCTCCTTCTGTTTCAGCTAGCCTCTCTTTACCTTACGAATCTATTAAACTGATTAGCATGAAGCTTCTTACACCAAACGAATTAGAGTATGTACGCGAACAAGGAGCGCAAGGACGCAGGCAGCTCGCTGAAACATTTCAGCTGTCAAAAAGTTATCATATTACCCTGACCAAAAGAGAGTCTCTTATTTAAAAGAGGTTCTTTTTTTATTTTTGCCGCTGAAGACGAAGCCCTATAGAATATAAGCGTCATTTATATGAAGCTCTAGTTCCAATACTTTTTTAAGGCTGCTTTTGATATGAGCGTACTATTTTTGATTCATGGTATATTTTGCTATAGTAAAAAAGAAGATATAAAAAAGGAGATGGACGTTAGACATGGCAGAAAAAGTACAGATTGGAAAATCCGAATTATATGTTAATCCTATTGGACTTGGAACAAACGCTGTAGGAGGACATAACTTATATCCTAACCTAAACGAAGAAGTCGGCAAGGACCTTGTTCATAAGGCGCTAGATAATGGCATAAACCTCCTTGATACAGCGTTCATTTATGGTCCAAAACGCTCTGAAGAACTAATTGGTGAAGTGCTAAAAGAACGTGGAAATCGTGAAGAAGCGGTTATCGCCACAAAAGGAGCACATAAAATTGTTGGAGATGAGGTACTGCTAGACAACTCTCCTGCGTTTTTAAAACAGTCGGTTGAAGATAGCTTAAAACGCCTTCAAACAGATTATATCGATTTATATTATATTCATTTCCCTGATAAAAACACACCAAAAGACGAAGCGGTCGGTGCGTTAAAAGAATTAAAAGATGAAGGAAAAATCCGTTCTATTGGCGTATCAAACTTCTCGTTAGATCAGTTAAAAGAAGCAAATAAAGATGGTTATGTAGACGTGGTGCAAGGGCAATATAACTTAATTCAAAGAGAAGCAGAAAACGATATTTTACCTTATACGGCTGCAAACCGCATTTCATTTATTCCGTACTTCCCGCTAGCTGCTGGTTTACTTGCTGGGAAATACGATAAAAACACAAAGTTTAATGACTTGCGCGAAGATATGCCTCATTTTATCGGGGAAGCATTTCAGCAAAATCTAGAAAAAGTAGAGCGTCTTCGTCAAATCTCTAGCGCAAAAGGCGTAGAAGTAGCTCATCTTGTTCTGGCTTGGTACTTAACGCGCGATTCAATTGATGTATTAATTCCGGGGGCAAAACGCGCTGATCAAGTACTTGATAACTTAAAAACATTAGATGTTCAGCTCACTTCTTCGGAAATTAAAGACATTGATCATATTTTTAAATAACATAAAAAGAGCTTTGCCATAGGTAAAGCTCTTTTTTCTATACAATTCCGCTGGTTAATAGAACAAAAGCCGTAAGGAAGAATCCTATCTGTACAAAGCTTGTTATGTACTCTTTGGTTTCTTGTTTATATTTCCATTCATCTATACCTTTCAGCAAAATAGCCGCAACTAAAAATAGGCAAGACACGATATAAGGCTCGACAAACATAAAGATCATATCGAGTACTAGAAAAAGAACAAAAGCTATCGTCACATATTTATCCCATCGTCCTAAAGCTAGACTTTCATACTCATATTTACCCCAAAATTTGCTGCGAGGTATATCAAGCACTTTTCTTAAAATAAAATCTACTAAGACTGCTGCTGCTACTAGCATGATCAATATATACATCGTCATCTCTCCTTCCTTTTTATGGTATCATTTCAACTCGTTTCTGTTAAGGTCTCAGCCACAAAGTGCTTAAACTGCTTTGTTTCTTCTGTTTCGCCTTTTGTTACGATATACGTATGTGAAGAAGGCCGGATAATTTTTTGCTGTGAAATTACGCTTAACGTTTGATTTTCAACTTCCTTTTTCACCATAGAAAATGGCAAATAAGATACGCCTAGGCCTTCTTCAATAAAGCGCTTTGTAATTTCTACTTGCGTCAAAGGAAGCAGCTGAATGTGAGGATAACAAGCCTTGATTTGAAGGAGTAAATCTTCCCAATAAACAGGATGATTATTCGTAAGGAGGCGGTAGGAAGATAACAGCTCCTGTTCCGTACGTGCTCCTGCAGAAAACGGGGCAACTAAGACTGCTTTTTCTTTATGAATTAACTCATAAGAAACGTCTGCCTGACCCGGAAGCATCCTTGTTAATCCAATATCTGACCTTCTGTCGCTGATGTCTTTTCCCACTTGAAACGAATTTGTGATATTAACCGTTACTTCAATATGGGGATATCTCTCTACAAATTGTTTGATTAGACTCGGCAAAACAGATGCTGCTATTTGAGGAGCAGCGGATATAGTCAGTTTTCGGTTATATCCTTGCTTCCATAACCTAAAATTCCCTACTCCTTCTTCATATGCTCTCACCATTTTTTGAGCATGAGGCAAAAAAAAGCGTCCTGCCTCAGTCAGCACGATATATTTACCTTTTTTTTCAAAAAGCTCATCTCCTAATTCTTGCTGCAGTCGCTGAATATGCTTTGATACAGCAGGCTGTGTTAAAAATAAATCTTCAGACGCTTGCCTGAAATTTTCATAAGAAGCCGCTATGATGAATGTTTTTAACCATTTGATCTCCATTCTCTTCTCTCCATCTCTTTCTATTCATAACAAACTGGAATCAATACTGCTTATTTTTGTTTATTTTCTTTTCTATTAAACTTCTATACGATATATGTATCTCAATATTACCAAATAAAGGAGCTGTAAAAATGAAAAATAACGTTAAAGAAAAATTTAATGCTCATGCTTCTCAGTATGATGAGCAGCGCCGCAAACTCATTCCTTGTTTTTTTGATTTTTATTCTATTCCCGTTTCGCTTCTTCACTTTCCAAAAAAGACGCTTCGCATACTTGATATGGGAGCAGGTACAGGCTTGTTTTCTTCTTTTGTTAAAGAAAAATACCCAGATGCGCATTTCACGTTGATTGACGTCTCAGATCAAATGCTTGAAAAAGCAAAGGAACGCTTTAAAAATGAACAGCATATAGAATTTATCGTATCAGATATAACAAGCTACAAATTTGAGCACTCATTTGACATTGTGATTTCCTCACTTGCTATTCATCATTTAGAAGACGAACAAAAACAAAAGCTGTATGAACAAATTTATGATTTGCTGCATACAGGAGGAATATTTATTAATGCCGATCAAGTATTAGGCCCTTCTTCTATTATTGAAGAGTTATATAAAAAAGACTGGAGCGAAAGAATTACCGCAAGCGGATTAACTCATGAGCAAATTGAGGCTGCTCATGAACGTACGAAGTTAGATAAAATGGCAACTTTGCACGATCAGTTAAATTGGTTAACAGCAAGCGGGTTCAGCACGGTGGATTGCATCTATAAATTTTTTAATTTTGTTGTAATGTATGCTCAAAAATAACGGTTTAAAAACTACTTGTCTCTTTGCAAGTAGTTTTTTTACTCTTTCCCTCCCTATATTCGAATAAGAATATTTATCTATTTCCACAAAACTACGCATACTTCTTTTCCAGTTTCGTATATCTAATAATAGCTTCGTTCTCCTGAACTTTTGATTTTTTGTACATAAAACCCATATAAAGTATTTTTATACTATTTTATGTCTTTTTATGGTACAAAAAATACAAATATGTTACAATATGATTACAAAACAATCTATATAACGCTTTCATTTCTTTACACAAAAATGAAGAACTGGAAAGGATGTGATGCTTATGTAAATGTGAATCCGCTAGATTAGTAAACTTATATTCCTAAAGTTGTACAAAGAATTAAGAAAAACTTAGTTATTCTTATTATTATAAATTCCCGCTAGTAAAGTCTTTCTACTTAATGATTTCCTTATTAAGCGCATACATACAGGGATAGAAAATGCAGCTATTCGTCTTTTATTTTATTAGTGAAGAATTTATAGCACCGCCCAAAGCATCATACGTTTTTCATTAATGCAGCCTAAGGAGGCGCAGCACATGGCAAATAGAATATCAAGAACAGCAATCGTACTCATAGCAGCTATTTTAGCTCTAGCCTGCTTGTTTGTAGGAGTTCCAAAAACAGAAGCTGCTTCAACACCATCTCATTTAATTATCATTAACAAAGCGACGAATAAACTCGCTTATTACCAAAATGGTTCACTTGTCCGAACGTTTTCAGTAGGAACAGGACGCACGCAGTCTCTTACACCAGAAGGCCATTTCAAAGTAGTAAATAAAATCGTCAATCGCCCTTATTACAAAGGGAACATTCCTGGTGGAGATCCTAGAAATCCCCTTGGCAATCGCTGGCTAGGCCTAAATGCGAGAGGTACATACGGCACGACGTATGCTATTCACGGAAATAATAATCCTGCTTCCATCGGCAAATATGTAAGCAGCGGATGCGTTCGTATGTACGATGAAGAAGTAGAATGGTTATTTAGTAAAGTGACCGTCGGTACACCGGTTGTGATTACAACTTCTTCTAAATCATTTAACGACATTGCAGCAGCAAACGGATACAACGTTTCTGGAAACTCAGGTTCTACTCCAGCTCCTTCTACAGGAACTGTTTTAAAGAAAGGCAGCAAAGGAAATGCAGTTAAAGAGCTTCAGCAGAAACTAACTTCACTTGGCTATAATACACAAGGTACGGACGGTGTGTTCGGTGCCAATACAGATTCAGCTGTTCGTAAGTTCCAAAAAGACCACGGCTTAACGGCTGACGGCATTGTTGGCCCATCAACATATAAAGCTTTAGGAAGTTCAGGAACGAACCCGACGACACCAACAAACCCAACAAATCCAAAGCCAACAAATCCACCAGCAGATACAACAATTAACACAAAACAAACGCTTAAAAAAGGAAGCAAAGGCAGCAATGTTCAAGCTCTTCAAAAGAAATTAACAGCGATTGGCTATAATACAAAAGGTACGGACGGTATCTTCGGTGCCAATACAGAAGCTGCTGTACGTAATTTTCAAAAAGACAATAAGCTAGCAGCTGACGGCATTGCCGGACCTAATACTTTAACTGCTATTTCCAAACGCTAATAGAGCCTGATTTCAGGCTCTGTTTTTTTATTGATAAACCTCTTTTTCACATCGCGCCTTGACCCCTTAATGAACCAGTACGCCGTCTTTCTTTTCTACGACATACTTAATCAGATGATAAACCGTTCTCATAAGAATTTGCTGCTGATAGATATCATTTTTGGCAGGAATTACGTTTTCTATTAGTCTGCTATATTTGTAGGCTTGATCGTCTTCTTTTTGTTTATAAAGAGCGAGCCAGTCATTACGGGATTTTTCAAGCAACTGTTCGTTGAAATAGGAATAAACGACGGTTGCAAACTCACCTGCCAATTCTTGAATAACCTGCTGTCGGTCGGTGACCGAATGATAGGTACTTGACCACCCAGACGGCTGGCTTAGAAAATGCTCGTAGACAGATGAAATAAAAGCGGACGTAATGACTGGCACCGGCCCTTCATGCTCTCCTAAGGAAATGTTCAAACACGTTTCTCTGTCCATATAAGGAATGTTCAGCGACTCCATCGCTTCATAAAAAGCCTGAGAGACAGTCAAGTTTAAATAAATAGGATGCAGCTCTTGCTGCTTTTTTCTCGTTTCTGATACTAAAGCTGCCTTTAAGTCTTTATACAGAAGGTGACTCTCTTTGAATTCCTCATGTACACATTCTAAAATAGTCGTATTCCCTACTGTTAAATAGTAGTGAAGCTGCTTTTTCATAAGAGGTGAAACGCTTTTAAGCGCACCATCTATCATTTTAGCCATGGCATGTTTTTTAGCATAATCCGTACGGCAGCTTGGAGAGGTCAGCAAATCTCCGTGTGTAACACAAACGTTTACTTTAGCGCCATGACCATGTACGATGAGCTGTTGAAGAAATTGAATATCTAATTCTTTAAGCCCATGATGTACGTATAAAATAGAAGCTGCTTTTTTAAAAGAATCGTGGATGGTGCTCGTATATTCAAAATACGGATGCTCGCAAATCGCTAACCCTTTTTTAAAAGAAAAAGGGCCGCAAACTTCAATTCTACGAAACAATGGATAAATAAGACGTCCGTTATTTTCTTCTTCTTCATTTGTTAGCGGACCAAGGGAAGACAGCTCTTTTGCTGTGAGACGGCAGGATATTGGCCAGTCGTCTTCTCCTATTTCCCATGTTCCTTCCTTGTATTCTTTCAACCGGGATTCAATGGCCAGAAGCATTTGCTCGGTGATTTTCCTACATTCAAGCCGCTTGTGCCATCCCTCTGCAAAATCTCTTCCTTCTTGATCAACAGCGTCTTTTACTATTTCACTTTCTCGTTTAATTGCATCTACAAATTGTTTGAATGAACTATTTTCGTCGTTCATTCTTAAAGGAACATCGTCATTAAAATAACGGGCTTTGTATGGGATATCTCCCAAAAGAGCGCTCAGATTGAAAGAGGAATCTCCGTGTAACAACTCAAAGACCAAGTCATAATCCGTGCCTCCTTCAGCATACACTTCAGCGCTTCTTAGTAGGATATTCTCCAATTTCCTTTGCACTTCACTTCGCGTAAAAAAAGAGACAGCAGCTTCATAGTGTTGGGAATCCTTCACCTTATACGTAACAGAATAAGCGCCTTTACTGCCTATTCCTAGAAAGCCACATTCCTTTTTTATACCAAGAAGCTGGCGGATTAAGGCTGTTTTGCCGCTTCCTTGTTCTCCGATTACATGAATGTACTCATACTCACTGTCAATTTGTTCGCTCGTCCTTTTTTCAATATCGTTATAAAAAGCATTCACTACTCGTTCATCATATCTTGCTTTTGCTCTTCCTTTTGCAGTACTTGTCCAAAAATCCTGCACTCTCAGCAGTTCATTCATCTCTTCAACCAGAATGTCAATTTCATCGTGTTGCTCTGTATACATAAACCGTTTAACAAACGGGTGCGATCTTCCTCTTTCATCTTTTTTAAACGGATGCTGAAACATAATTGACCAGCCTTTTCGCATAGGAGATTGACAGGCTTTTGCACGAAAAACTTTCATTCATTTCCCCTTCTTTCCCTAACATTGTCCTATTTGAAATGTATGGCTTTTAAAGGGGGGATATGTCTATGATTTTCCTCTTTTTAGAAGGATTTTTCCTTCATTTATCGAAGTAATTAATTGAGGTGATGGGAGAATGTTGACAAAAATTGTTAAATGCAGCATACCGACTGATAAAAAAGCATCTTTTTCATATACGCAACAGCATTGGGCTGCTCTGGCACACGTGAATGGTTTCATTGGCCAATTAGGGGGTTGGAACGTGGAAGATGAAACAGATGCTTGTATTCTAGCTCTGTGGGAAGATGGAACAACTTATCAAGAATTCATGAAGCATACTCATGATTCTATTTTTTATAAAAGCAAGCAGGATCAAACATATACGAATTTGGACGTTTCAACATCAGATCCGTCCTACTTCATAGGAGCACGCTACAATTATTACCGAAGCAGCGCCATTGAAAGCCGTTATTTAGTAAAGACGGAAATTGAAGTCGATTTTTACGACAAAGAAGATATCCATGAGATGGTAAAAAGCTTAATAAATCCTTCTTATCGCTGTTTATCTCACGTTGTATCACCAATCGAGCATAGCAAGCTTATCATTTTTTCATTATACGGATCTGCTTGTCCGCAAAAAACAATTGATACTTTCGTTCATCCAAATGTACTGAACGCGTCTCAATACATATATCAATTAGAGAAAAATTGGAACGTTCTTTCCAATTAAAAAATAGAAGCCTAGGCCCGACGCCAAAGCTTCTATTTTTTTATGATATGAACATCTTGGTTTTGTACGGTAATGACTTCCTCCGTCATACCTACAAACAAACCGCTTTCTACTACGCCTGGGATCCTTATCAGCTGTTTTTCCAACTCAGCAGGATTTTCAATTTCTGAAAAATGGCAGTCTAGAATGTAATTTCCGTTATCGGTGATAAACGGCGTATGATCATCTAAAAGCCTAAGCTGCGGTACACAACCTGCACTGCGAATGTGCTTCGCCGTCATTTCCCAGCCAAAACGTATAACTTCAACAGGAAGAGGAAAAGCTCCTAGCGTCTTCACTATTTTCTTAGAATCTGCAATCACGATAAACCGCTTCGCTGCGTACGCAATCATTTTTTCTCGAAGCAGCGCGCCTCCTCCTCCTTTAATTAAAGAAAGTTCGCTATCTACTTCATCTGCTCCGTCAATTGCTATATCAATATATTCAACATCTGCTAAGGTAACAATGGGAATACCTAGTTTCCTTGCCAGCTCTTCTGTTTTTTGAGAAGTAGGAACCGCTTTGATGTGTAATCCATTTTTTACTCGTTCACCTAGTTTTACAATTGTATAATAAGCTGTTGAACCTGTCCCTAGCCCTACAATCATTCCATCTTCAACAAATTGTGCTGCTTTTTCACCAACTGCTTGTTTTTCAATCATACAAAGGCCTCCTTACTCATATTGTACCCGTTTACATAAAAAAGGAAAAGTATTATGAACCCTTACGTAAAAACTCAGCTGACTATTCAGCTGAGTTTTTTTGAAACTGTGTATTTAGAAGAATTTTTTCTACCCAATACTGCTGTTTTGTACTGTTTGTCTGTTCGCTGCTTTTTAGTTCAAACGTATAGTAAATATACTTGTCTGAATAATCATCATTCACATAAGCATGGTAAATGCTATGCTTTCCATCTCTTGTTTGTTTTTTCACATAAATCGTTGCATTTTTACCTTTTAACATGTAATCAGGCTGAAAAGCATCTATTTTATTTTGAGCTGCTTTGCTTTTTTTCTTAGAAAATAAAGCCGTTATTTTCCCAGCATTGTATGAATCATTTTCCTTCGTTGATGCTGTCCATACTTCACTTTCATCTTCACTGCTTTTATAAGAAGATTTATGAATAACATACTGAAGCGGAAACCACATCCTATATTGATTGGTATCCGAAGTAAATAATTCAAATCCATTGTCTGTTTGTTCATGATCGACCAAAAATGTACTCGTAAACTTATCTGCCTGCGCTTCACTTTTAAATTTCCCGCTTTGAAATAGCCAAATTCCTACGGCAATAACCAATGCTCCAGCTACTGATGCGACTTTTTTTCGATCCATTGTTTCCACACACCTTTTAATACCCCTTTAACTTTTGATAATACCATATTGACGTTTATATCGTCATAAGGAGAAATAACCAAAGGGTTATATGAGCGCACATGCTAATTTAACTAGAGAAAATAAACTTTTTTACAATAGTAAATTTGATAGCAGACGCTGAGCTAACAGCCGGTTAGCCTCACCGGGCTCTAGCGTATACGTTAGTAGTTCTTGCTTTTCAGCTTTCGCTTTTATCAAACATTCACCCTTTGGAGAAAGAAGAGAAGTTGTGCTTTTTTGGTTCTCTAAGGCATAATTCACGCTTGCAAAGTAAATACCATTCTCCGTACTTCTTGCAATCATTGCATAATCATAAAACTTCGGATCTGGTACTTCACCAGTAAACTGTGGATGAAACACAATGCTTGCTCCTCTTATAGCAGCCCATCGGACAGTTTCAGGATAGCGCCATCCCTCATGGCAAATGACAATACCGAATTTCACGCCGTTTATTTCAAACAACTGGCGGCCATTTCCAGGCTTATAACCAAATTGATCTTCTGCTGGATCAATTTGATTTTTAGTTTGATACCCTAATTCTTTTCCATTTTCATCAATTACAAAAGCAGTTAAATGCATACCAAGTTCGTCGCGCCACTCCAGTGGTAAAATTACGTTGAGCTTTAACTGTTTGGCAAGCAACTTAACTCTATAAAGCGTATTTTGTTGAATTTCGTGATTGTATGTCTCAACTTCAAAACCCACTCCTCTAAGTCCCGGCACAATTGATTCTGGAAAACATGCAAGGTTACACCCTTCTTCTGCTGCTTGTTTCATATAATTTTCTACCGTTTCTATACCCTCTGCGGCTGACTTTGGAAATCTCACTTGAGCTAACCCAATTTTCATTCATTGCTCCTCCGTTTCCAATATCATAAAAAACTCATGCTACCTACTAGCGTAACATGAGTTTTTTATCTTTACGTAAATAATTTAATTAGCATGCTAAGAAGAATACCTACCGCACTAAAGTCCGAATCTCCAAATGTTGTGCCTTTAAAACCTAACGACGCGAGAACAGGCAGTAAAATAGCCGGTAAAAAACTAATTAAGATTCCATTGGCAAATGACCCGACCACTGCTCCTCTTCTTCCCCCCGTCGCATTTCCAAATACTCCGGCAGCTGCTCCCGTAAAAAAGTGCGGAACGAGGCCTGGCACGATAATACTTAGACCAAATAGAGGCAAAAAGAACATTGAAATGAGACCTGCGATAAAGCTTGAAAAGAATCCAATGACCACTGCGTTAGGAGCAAACGGAAACACAGTTGGACAATCTAGAGCTGGAATGGCATTTGGTACCGCTTTGTCAGCAATTCCTTTAAATGCTGGTACAATTTCTGCTAAAAGCATACGAACACCCGCCAGCACGACATATACTCCTGCTGCAAAGGTGATTGCTTGAATTAGCGAGTACACAATAAAGTTTTGACCCCCGCTTAATTTTGTTTCGATAAATGCAGGACCTGCAAAAAGTGCAACAACAATAAATAAAACGGTCATGGTCAGTGAGACAGAAACAGATGTATCCCGAAGAAATCCTAAGGATTGAGGAACTTTAATTTCTTCTGTTGTTTTTTCGCGATTTCCTACTCGCTTGCCGATAAACCCTGCTACTAAATAGCCTAAGGAACCAAAATGACCAACGGCAATATCGTTTGACCCTGTAATTTCACGCACATACGGCTGAAGCAGTGCAGGAAATAAAACCATTAAAATACCTAATAATAGTGCACCGATCAAAACCAAAGGTGCTCCCGTTAACCCGCCGGTAGATAAAATTGCTGCAATCAAACAAGCCATAAACATGGTGTGATGCCCAGTTAAAAAGATATACTTAAATTTCGTGATGCGCGCGATAATGATATTTACAATCATACCTAAAAGCATAATCATCGCTGTTTCTGTACCAAACGTTTGTTGAGCTACAGCTACAATTGCTTCATTATTAGGAATGATGCCTTCAACGGAAAACGCTTTATTAAACATTTTTCCAAACGCTTCAAGTGAAGCAATTAATATATTAGCTCCTGCTCCTAATATAAGAAAACCCATAATTGTTTTTAACGTGCCTGATACAATATCTGCACTTTTTTTCTTTTGAAGCAACAAACCGATGAGCGCAAACAACCCTACTAGAATAGCCGGTGTTCCTAATATATCTTTCATAATTAAATCAAACATGGCTTACGCCTCCACGAAGTATTTTTGCAGTGCTCCTTTAATTTCCGCTTGATTTAAAATGTTTTGCAATGCCACGACCGTGCGAGTGCCATCATCCAATTGATTTACAATATCTGCAGATCCTAAATAGATATCTGCCTGCTCCGTTTTACTAGTTGTTAAATCCGTATGAGATACCTGTGCTTCAACACCAAGCTCTACTAAAATTTTCTTTACATTCATTTCCACAATAAAACTGCTTCCTAAACCGTTTCCGCATACAACTAAAATCTTTTTCATTTTTTATCTCTCCTTTTAATTTGAGTAAGCTTCAATTAACGCAAGCATTTCTTGTTTTGTATTCATAGCAATAAGCTTGTCAATATTATCGTTTTCAGATAGCATCATTGAAAGCTGTGACAGTGCTTTTAAGTGGGTTTCATTATCAGTAGCAGCAAGTACGATAATAAGCTGCGCTCCGTGCTGTTTTTCAGTAGAAAAATAGACCGGCTCCTTTAAACGAAGCATGCTCATACCCACACGATTTACACCTTGTTCCGGCCTTGCGTGAGGGAGCGCAACTTTTGGCGCAATAACAATATAAGGGCCTAACTGTTCTACACTTTTGATCATTGCTTCTACATAAGAAGGTTCAATATATTCATAGTTCAACAAAGGCTTGGCAGCCAGCCTAACAGCTGATTTCCAATCATCTGCTGAATCTGTAAGCTGCAAGAATGGCTCTTGCAATACTTCATGCAACATTGGCTTTTTATCCTCTCTTACCATTTTTTTTGATTGCTGTATCACTAGTTTTAAATTAGCTAATAGAGCTGGTTCATCTTGAATATTTGCATGCTGCTTAATAATACCCATGATGGCTTGAGTGGTTAGCTGAGAAGAAGCTGGTTCAACTAAGTCGATTAACCGCTGCTTTTCATCATCCGTTAAAATAGGATTCACAAGCATCACGTTCATTCGCTTTTTTAATGGCGTAGTTGTAATAACTAAATCATAGGTTTCTTTAAACTGCTCATAATCTCTTACCGTCATTGGCCCTATCAATTCAGCATCTGTTAACAGTTGTTCAAGCTGATACTGAAGCATACGGGACGTTCCAATTCCATTGGCACAAACAATAACAATACGCTTTTGTTTTTGCCTTCCCTCTTGTTTTTTCATCCACCCTCCGAAATGAAGAGCAAAATAAGAAATTTCGTCTTCATTAATACGTGTTTGAAGGCTGTTTTCCAAAGGAAGCAACGCTTTTTTTGTCAGTTCCACTATATCCTGATACTTTGTTTGAATAGCCGAAAGCATAGGGTTAGGGAGGTGAATATTATAGAGAAGCCTGTAATAAGCCGTCTTCAAATGAATATATAAATTTTGTTCAAGACGATTTCGATCTTCAAATACCACACAAGCATATGCTTGAAACCGTGATACCATTTCTTTTACAATGGTTCTCATCCAATCATCACTATCTGCTTGATTTACTACATTTACTTTTGCACTTAGTAAAACCGTGGCCAGATAATGTTTTTCATGAGGTGGAAAATCAAATCCTAAAACGCTTTCAATTTCTTGCAGCGCTTTGTACTGCCTGGTTTTTTCTAATTCTTCTTTTCTAGTAATCAAGGCGTCTACATAGCGCTTGCCTCCAATACGCTGAATACAGCACGTGAGCATATAGGCTAATTGCGTCAGCATCTTGTCTGTAAACGCCATTCCCAGTTTATCTTCACACTCTACAAGCCAGTTATAAATCAGTGAATATTCGTAATCTGCTTTCATAACCCTTTTCAACAACTCTTCTTGATGTTGACTTAATAATTCTGTAATGTGTATATAAAGCAAATTTCGAATGTCGCTTTCAGATCCTTTTACTTCGTACCCATCTTTATAGCTGTATGTCAAAGATATGCCTTTCTTTGCCCACTTGTTTTTTAAGTCTTTAATATCTTGTAATACAGTGTTGCGACTAACTTCTGTTTCATCCATGAGCTGCTGAGTTCCAATTTTTCCGCCTCGAAGTATACACATCAAAGCAACGTATATTTGACGGTCCTCAACTGATAAGTAAGCAGATGGCATAACATGAGAAAATTGTTTAGCAACTTGGTCCTTTGCTTGATCGTTTAGAAAAAAGCCTTTTCCATATGTGTACTGAACAAACTCTAATTCTTGCTGACACAGCCAATCGTTAATTTTCTCAATATCATAATAGATGGTACGTCTTGACACTTGAAACTGCTTCATTAACTCTTGTACTGATATAAATGTTGCGGCTTGAAGCAAAACTTGCAATACGGCCGTACTGCGTTTGTCTAACAAATGAATCACCTTCAGTCCAATTCGTGCACAAATTGAAATACTTACTATGTTTTATGCTTTTACTATACTACGGGTCTTGCAAAATGATTAGACCGAATTCACCCACATACATTGTGCAAAAAATGTGCTCAACAAAAAAAAGAAGTGCTGTATGCACTTCTTTTAAGGGTTAATCTTTAATCTGCTGTTCCATTGCTTCTCCAATGGCTTTTTTTAAATGTCCGTCATGTTTATCAAGCAGCCGATGCACCTCATCACCTTCTATAGAAGTAAGAAGCGCAAGAATGGCGGCTTTTGGCGTTTTGTATGTTTGTAAACTTTCCGCTGCCTCCTCTGGTGAGACGCCTGTTAGTTCCGCAATAATATTTTTAGCACGCTGTACGAGTTTATCGTTAGTCGGCTGTACGTCTACCATTAGATTGCTGTAGACTTTACCAATTTGAATCATTGAAGCGGTCGTCAGCATATTAAGAACAAGCTTTTGAGCAGTTCCGGCTTTCATTCTTGTTGAACCTGTTACAACTTCCGGCCCTGATTCTGCTACTATTGCATATTTTGCTTCTTGTTCCATAGGTGATTGAGGAGAATTTACAACACAGCCCGTTACTGTCCCCAGGCTGTTTGCATACGCAAGCGCTGAGAGTGTATAAGGAGTTCTTCCACTTGCAGCTATACCTACAAGAATATCTTTATTTGATAAATTAATCGCTTTCAAATCTTCTATCGCTTGTTTCTTGTTATCTTCTGCTCCTTCTAACGCATGACGGAGCGCCTTGTCACCCCCGGCTATGATCCCAATTACTTGTTCGGCAGGTGTACCGAATGTTGGTACACATTCAGATGCATCTAACACACCTAGCCGCCCGCTTGTACCTGCTCCGATATAAATAAGACGTCCGCCTTGTTTAAAAGCACTGACAATTTCATCTACTAACAAAGCAATAACAGGCAGCACCTTATTGATCGCCTGAGGCACTTGGTAATCTTCTTCATTAATTTTTTTTACAATTTCCAGACTTGATAATTCATCAATGTTTAAGGTTTGCGGATTGCGTTTTTCAGTTAAGATATGATTTAAGTTCACTGTGATCCCCTGCCTTTTCCACTATCATTTTTTCTCTATTTATACTCGTTCATGAACAGCTGATAAGCTCCTTTAGCAGATGATACTCGCTGTGTTGCCCACTGGATATGCTTTATTTCTTTCTCACATGCTTTTTTATAAACATCAAACACTTCTGGAACTTCCGTTAAAATGCTGCCTTTGCATGCCAGCAAGCAGCTCCCTTCAAACCGCTGTTTCTTATATAAATGAAGAGTCATGTTTGCAAGGTGCTTTCCAGCTTGTTGAAGAATGTCACTTGCTTTTTGTTTATGATTTCTTGCTTGATTTACAACAAGCGGAGTGAGTAAAGCAACTTCTGATTTAGGAGATGAATAGACAAACTTTTTTATATCGTGTATGGTATCTGCTTTTACATGTTGCAAGATTGTCTGACTAAGGCTGCTGTACGGACGGCTTTGATCATGCTCCTTCGTCAGCAATATCAGTGCTTGAAGACCAATCCAATATCCGCTTCCTTCATCTCCAAGAAGGTGTCCCCACCCTCCTCCGTATTCGTATACCCCGTCTTTTTTTCCAATGCTGACGGCTCCAGTTCCTGCAATGGTTAATATCCCGTCTTTTCCATGCAGTAGTGCTTCGTGTGTAATCATGGCGTCATCATATAAACCTACTTCTACCTGATAACGATCATAAAAATATCTTTTTATTTCTTCCTTAGATAATGCTTTACTTCCAGCAAGTCCTAGTGAAATGCCTTTACATGTATAACCAGTAAGCGCAGTTTTGCACGCCGTAATACATTCATCAATATGAGTAATAGCCGTATTGTAATTAATGAGTAAATTTCCATAGCCGCTTTTTGAAGCAGCGAGCTCTTGACCGTTTAAGCTGTAAGCAACGGCTTCTGTTTTTGTTCCGCCCCCGTCGATACCAATAATATAGTCCATTTTATCACCGTTCACAAAAAGCAAATTTGTCCCATGGCTGCAGTTCATTTAGTAAGAATATTTCCTCTTCTGCAATGCGTCCTACTACGTTTGTTTTACCTGAGTTTTCCATGTCTAACAGCGCAATTTGCAGCTCTCCTTTGTACTGTCCGTAGAGTTCATTTTCTATTAAAATATCGCCTCTTCGAATGGAAGGAGTATGCGTAGGCTTGAATTCTTCTTTTTTATATTTTACTCGGCTTTGCGTAGAGCGAATTAAATAATCGGATACGTCTCCGCGGTAAAAATGAAACTCTTCCAGCACAATTTTTTTCTCAAGTTCAGTAATCGTATCATACAGCGTCACATTAAAAGTAAAGCGCTCTTGCTGAACAACATCACGCAGCACCTTCATTTCTTCTTCTGATGCATAAGCATTGGCAATAATTGCACAATCAATCAACTCCGTTTTAAAAAGATGCTTAGCCTGCACGTCGACCGGAAGCGTGCGATGCATTTCAAGCGTACAAAGCCCTTCAGTAACAGGCCACGGTCCAAACGTAGCGCTTGGTGAATTAATAAAGGCTGCTGTTTCAAGGTTATGTTCTTTAAACAATGCTGAACACTTTACAAAGTGATCATACGACAATCCTGCGTATCGATGAGGATAAAAATTATGCGACCCCAATAGCTGTTTTCGGTTTGGCTGGTAACTTAAAATATTATCCACATACTTCGTCGCATTGCTCATATTAATTTCAATTTTTAAGCCGTATGGATTAAAAGTCATAATAGACTCTTCATTTCCCGTATACCCTAGATCAAGGCGAATAGCATAAGCCCCTAATTCGTGAAAAAAAGATAAGTCATCATAAGAAATGCCAAGCGCTCCAAATACGCGAGGAGCAATATCCACTACTACTTCCATCTTTAGCTCATTGGCAAACTCAATAATTTCTTTAAAATTTGCCATTACTTTTTTCTGATCGCCTTCAACAGAAAGCAAGCATGTAAAAATGCGGGTAAATCCGTATTGATGCGCAAGTGCTATATACGCTTTATCTTTTTCGACAGTCGAATGTTCCGGGTAAATCGCAATACCTAGCTTTTTCATTGATTTTCGCCTTCTTTTTTAAATTTTTTAATAAGCTTAATCATATGTTCAATTAATTTTTGCTCTGAAATAGCCGTCATTAAATGATCTTGTGCGTGAATTAAAAGCAGCGACTTTTCAATTGTTTTTCCGTTCAATTCACGTTGAATAAGCGCAGTTTGCGTTTTATGAGCATGACTGAGCTCTTCTTGAGACTGCTTTAAAAGTTCGTCAGCTTTATTAAAATCATAATCTTCAGCTGCTTCTAACGCTTCATATGCAAGTGATCTGGCATTTCCTCCGTATGCAATAAGTTCAAAAATTTCATTTTCCATATTTGCTGCTTCTGTCATTTCTTCCATCCCCTTTTTTATAGTGGTACAGGCGTAATGTTTCCTAATATTACAGGAGACAAGGCGCCGGTTGCGCTTGGTACATTGCTTGGATAACCTGAAAGTGTTTCATTTGCGAGCACCGCAAAAGCTACGGCTTCTTTTGCTTCTGAAGACATTCCTATTTCTTCTTGTGTATACACGCTGCAGCGTTTCCCGATCTGCGCTTTAATCATATTCATCAGCGTATTATTATAACTTCCGCCTCCTCCAATAATCACTTCGTCAATAGAATAGGCAGGAAAAATAAATGTTTCATAGTGATGTACAATGGATGATGCCGTGAACATAGTAATCGTAGCTAGCAGATCTTCCTTTTTATGTTTACTATAATTCTCTAGCAGTCTCTTTGTGTACTGTGTACCGAACAGTTCTCTTCCCGTCGATTTAGGAGGAGAAAGCTTCATGTAATCATGATTCATACAGTCTTCTAAAAGCTCTGAAATAATCTTTCCTTCAGCTGCTAAACGCCCATTTTCATCAAATGAAACATTAAAAAGCTGCTGACACGCTTCATCTATCATCATATTTCCCGGCCCCGTATCAAAAGCTACTACGGGTACAGGAGATTTTTTTGGCGGAATCAACGTTACATTTCCAATACCTCCAATGTTTTGAAGCAGCCTTGTACGCTCAGCGTGGCTGTACAAAATCCGTTCCGTGTGAGGAACTAACGGAGCACCTTGCCCGCCTGCTGCCATGTCCATCACTCTGAAGTTTGCTACTACCTTCGTTTTGGTTTCATAGGCAATAACAGCCGGCTCTCCAATTTGGAGTGTAGACATCGCTGTACTTCCCGAAGCATAAGGCTGATGGTAAATGGTTTGACCATGCGATCCAATAACATCTATTTGTTCAAGAGAAAAGCGGGCTTCTTGGCACACTTTTTTCACTGCATCCGCAAATGCATAGCCAAGTTTAAAATTTAAGCTGCAGATCAGCTGTACATTTGAATGTTCAAAAGAAAGCGCCTGCTCAATTTCCTTTTTTAACTGAGGTGAAAACGGCACGGTAATAAAATGAAGAAGCTTAACTTTACTTTCATAGCCGCTTCCTTCAATTTGAACAAGAGCTGCATCAACTCCGTCGAGTGACGTTCCTGACATAAGTGCAACAGCATACATACTACGCGTTCACTTCCTTAAAAAAAGCAGGTAAATACTTGCGATGAGCTTGAAGCAGTTCATCTAAGACCGACTTAGCCAGCTCGTCACTTGGAACAAGCGGATTAATGCTCAGCGCAACCAGTGCTTTTTCATAAGATCCTGTAACCGCAGCTTCTGCTCCTACTCGTTCAAACGATTTAATTTGCTGCACAAGTCCATTAACTTCTACCGGAAGTTCACCGACAGCGAGCGGTACTGGCCCTTGCTTTGTTACTACACAGTTTACTTCAACCGCAGATTCGTTTGGGAGTGAGGAAATGGCTCCATTGTTTTTTACATTTAATGTTTGAATATCGCCTTTATCGTTATAAATGGATGAAATTAAATTGCATGCGGCATCGCTGTAATAAGCGCCTCCTCGTTTTTCCAGCTGCGGAGGCTTCATTTCTAGATTTGGATTTTTATAGAGTTCAAAAAGCTCGGCTTCTAATGCTTTGACCACTTCAGCGCGTGTGGTACCTGACTGAAAGGTCAGAAGCTCTTCTGCTAATATTTCTTTTGTTTTGTAGTAGTAGCGGTGATAAGGACATAAAATCACGCCAAGAGCTTCCAAAAAGTCCGGTTGCCATGGAATAGGAGCTATGTTTCTCATTGTTACTTGAGAGTTTGGATCACTTAATCGCCGAATGACTTCTTGCGTTACTTCCTTTCCTTTTGCATACACATGCAGTCCATATACCAAGTGATTTAACCCTGCAAATTCAATGTGAACATCTTCTTTTTCTACTTGAAGCAAGCCCGCGATGGAGTTTGTCATATGTACAGGCAGGTTACAGACTCCTACTACTTTAGAATGCTTTCCGTAGCGAAGCAGTGCCTCCGTTACCATACCTGCAGGATTTGTAAAATTAATAAGCCAGGCGTTTGGACAAACTTCGTGTATTTCCTCGGCAATTTTCAACAAAACGGGTATCGTTCGCAAGCCCTTAAATAATCCTCCCGCCCCGTTTGTCTCTTGACCAATCATTCCGTACTTAAGAGGGATGCGTTCATCTTGAATACGCGCATCAAGCTGACCTACTCTAAGCTGTGTCGTTACAAAATCAGCATTTATCAACGCTTTTTGTCGATCAAGCGTTAAATGAATTTCCATATCAACACCTGCTTTTTTGACCATTCTTCTCGCAAGTGCTCCTACAATTTCAAGCTTCTCTTTTCCTTCTTCAATATCTACAAGCCATAGCTCTCGAATTGGAAGCTCATCATATCGTTTAATAAACCCTTCGACCAATTCCGGTGTGTAGCTTGATCCTCCCCCTATTGTCACTACTTTCATTTTTTGTCCCTCCTTGTTAAAAAACGGCTAAATATGTAACGGCTGTGCACCCTATTCCAAGCAAAACAAAGCGTATACAAACGGCGGTTTTAGATAAAGCTGCGTTTGAAAGCCGAATGGAAATAAATGTTGTAAGCAGCGCTGCTGATAGACTTGTAATGGCAAATAAACTATGCTGCGCTGATAAACCAGCATACTGCAGTAGAGGTGTAAAAATAACGTTGCAAAGAACCATGGTTAGCAGAAATAAAAACACAGTTTTATATCGAAACCGAACAAACATTGACCCTCACTCCTACTAAAGAGATAGAAGCCAAACAAGTTGGCTTCTCTTTCTTTACATTTGAACTGAACTATCGGATGGTGCAACCGTTGCTTCATCGCTTTTTTCCATTTCGACCATCTTTCGGTCGTACATTTTAAAGAACGGAAGATAAATGACAACAGAAATAGCAATATTGATAATGACTAGCACAACCGCCCGCCAGTCTCCTCCGGTTGATAGATAAGCTCCGATCGGCGCCGGGAGCGTCCATGGAACCATTACGTAGGTTGGCGTAATAAGACCTGTCGCCGTTGCTGCGTATGAAATGATCGTTGTAATAATCGGGATAATGATAAATGGAATAATTAAAATAGGATTTAAGACAATTGGCAAACCGAAAATAATTGGTTCGTTAATATTAAAAACCGCTGGAATAAAAGATGTCCTAGAAAGCGCTTTCGAATATTTAGATTTTGAGAAAAACAGCATCGCTAAGGCAAGACCTAGCGTCGCTCCAGATCCTCCAATCCAAACAAACCACTGAAAGAACGTTTCAGGTGCAATATACGGAAGTGTGGAAGCTCCGTCCGCTACCGCTTCAGCATTTTTTGCTAAGTACACTTCCCATACAGGCCGTGCCACTGTTCCAACAACAGAGACGCCGTGGATTCCGAATGACCAGAAAAACGTGATTAAGAAAACCGGTATTAACACTCCTGCTAAACTATCTCCAGCTTCCACAAGCGGAGCAACTAGTTTATCAACTAAATGATGAAGGTCGATACCTAAAACAATCGTAATAATTGTCATAAGTACAACAACAATCGCAACCGGAATTAGTGCTTCAAAAGACCTCGATACCGAAGGCGGCACTTGTTCCGGCATTTTAATGGTGACATTTTTTGCTTTACAAAACCTGAGAATTTCGACCGATAAAATCGATACAATCATCGTTACAAATAAACCGTGACCTCCAAGGTTTGTCATTGGAAGCATAAACCCTTCTTCTTCAATCAGCTTTGGAGTGACCGTAAGAAGTAGTGCAGCTACTGCAATTTGCGCTCCTGACAGCGGATCGAGATTATAGCTTTTGGACAAGTTGTATCCTATCCCAAAGGCTATATATAAAGACATAATAAACATCGTTACGCGATACGGTATTAAAATATTGGCGCTGTTATCAGCGGCCCATTTCGCAATTGTGCTGTCTTGCGGCACAGGCGGAAACGCTAGAATCAAGAAAAAACTTCCGATAATGATAAACGGCAAAGCGGATATAACACCATCGCGAATGGCTTGAAGATGCCGCTGTTCTGATAACCTGGCCATAGGTCCTGATAAATTGTTCTCTAAAAACGACACAAATTTGCTCATATACCCTTTCCCCCTCTATATTCTCCCCTTGTGTAAATGAAACCCCTTATCTATTTAAAAAGCAGGAATACACCTGCTTTTCTTAGCTAACGAGCTGTTGAACCGTTTTAAAAAGCGTTGGACCTCCAAGCGGCGTATAAGCCTGCGGCGGAATGGGCCCGCATGGAACAGAAGCTTTATCTGCTTCCGCTTTCACTGCATTAAACCGGTGACGAATCTGCGGTGCAACCATTACAACGTCCCAGCCCTTTTGAATTTCCTCTGCCACTTCATTTGTTCCAATTGCCAGCACTTCCATATCCGTTCCGTGCTTTTGTGCTTCTGTTTTTAATGCTTTTACCACAATCGCACTTGACATTCCTCCAGAACATACAAACAATACCTTCATTTTCTCATTTCCCCCTACCTCTTTATTTTTTGAATTACATTATGTGTATCGATTATGCGTTCAAACACTTGATTGCCTTTTTGAATACATAACCGTATAAACATCGCATCTACAATGGCTAACTGAGCAATACGAGCGCTCATCGTTCCAATTCGAATATGCTGTTCTTCTACCGAAATAGTCAGCAGAATATCAGCTAATCTAGAAGCTGGCGATGATCCGTGCTGCGTTAGCAAAATGACGGCTGCTCCTTTGTCTTTGGCTATTTGCATCAGTTCTACCACTTCTTTTGTTTGACCTGAAGTGGATACCACAAACAGCACATCATCTTTTGTCATATTCGTAGCCATCACCATTTGAACATGACTATCTAATGAAAACAGAGCCGAAATATCAATTCGAAGCAGTTTATACTGAGCATCTAGCGCAACTACAGATGATCCTCCTGCTCCGTATAAAAACACTCGTTTCGCTCCATGAATAGCTTCCGCAGCTGCATCAATTGCAGAAGTGCTCACTAGTCGGCTTGTATTCATCAGTGCGCTCATACTTTTGCTTATGACTTTTTCAAGCACGGCATCTGTCTCGTCTTCAAAATTAACTGGAAGATTCGGCAGCTGTTCGGTATGCACCTTATGAGCATCTTTTGCTAATTCAATCTTTAATTCTTTAAAACTATTAATGCCTACACGCTGACAAAAGCGAATAATCGTAGCTTCGCTGCACTGACACTGCTTAGCTAACTGTTTGGTCGTTAAGTTCAACGTGGTCGTGGGATTTTCTAGCACGTAATCAGCTACTCTTCCTTCAGCAGGACTGTAATGATTCATTTGTGCATCGATTAAAGTAAGTACGGAAAATTGGCGCATGAATTCCTCCATCGTTAAGTAACGTATTTCTAAAATATTCTTTAAATTACCATTATTATATTTTTTCTGAAGTTTAATTTCAATATTTTTCTGATATTTTTAAAACTTTATTTTATTTTTCAGAATATTTCATTAAAATCTATTGTGAATATAACGACCGCATGCTATATTATGAAAGAAATTTTATCTCAACCAAAAAAGAAGGAGGAACGAACATGCATATTAGAAAATGGGTTGGAGGCATCTTGTTTTTACTGCTGTTTTGTTCGAGCACATTGCCTGCTAAAGCAGACGTACCTACTACGTATCAAAAACGGGAGCTTCGAGCCGCTTGGATTGCAAGCGTATACAACATTGATTGGCCTTCTCAGCCTGGTCTTCCGGTTGAACAGCAGAAAAAAGAGTTTACCTATTTGCTAGATGAAGTAAAAAAGATGGGGATGAATGCTGTTGTTGTTCAAATTAAACCGACCGCCGATTCCTTTTATCCGTCAAAATATGGCCCGTGGTCAGAATATTTAACCGGTACACAAGGAAAAGATCCCGGCTATGATCCTCTGGCCTTTATGGTAGACGAAGCACACAAGCGCAACTTAGAATTCCACGCATGGTTTAACCCTTACCGCATTACAATGAATCATACTGATTTAAACAAACTAGCCGATAATCATCCTGCCAAACAACATCCTGATTGGGTCGTCTCCTACGGAAAACAACTCTACTACAACCCAGGTATTCCAGAAGTAAAAAACTTTATTATTGAAGAAGTGCTCGAAGTCGTAAGAAACTATGATATTGATGCTGTTCATATGGACGACTATTTTTATCCTTATAAAATTGCAGGTCAAACGTTCCCAGATCAAAAAACATATGAAGCCTACGGTGCTCAAACGTTTTCCAATATTGAAGACTGGCGGCGTGACAATGTTAATCAGCTTGTTCGAGATTTAAATAAATCTATTAAAAAAACAAAATCATACGTGAAGTTTGGCATCAGTCCGTTCGGCGTATGGCGAAACATTGCTAATGATCCAACCGGCTCTGAGACGACTGCTGGACAAACAAACTACGATGATTTGTATGCTGATACGCGTACGTGGATTCAAAATGGATACATTGATTACATTACTCCGCAAATTTATTGGAATATCGGATTTGAACCCGCTGCTTACGATACGCTGCTCAACTGGTGGAGAGATGAAGTGCGCGGAAAGCCAGTTCACCTTTATATTGGACAAGCTGCTTACAAAATTAATAACAACGCGGTGGAAGCTTGGTCTGATCCCGATGAGTATCCGAGGCAAATTGCTCTAAATCACCAGTTTCCAGAAGTACAGGGGAGCATGCATTTTAGCCTGAAAGATTTGAACCGAAACTCGCTAGGAATAAAAGATAAGCTGCAAAACGATATTTATAAACACCCTGCGCTTATTCCAGCAATGCCTTGGCTTGATAATACGGCCCCAAAAGCACCAAAATTAAAAAACGCGGGTCCTCATACAAAAGAAGCAGCATTTGAAATTCGAGATCACCAGCAGAATGATTCCGCTTATTATGCCATTTATCGCTTTCAAGGTAATAAAAAAGGCGACATTAACGACGCAGAAAACCTGCTGACAACCGTTCGAAAAACAGGAGAAAAACAATTGTTTGTAGATCCAAATGCACTCAAAAATCAAACATACACATATGTTGTAACCTCTGTTGACCGTTTGCATAACGAAAGTGCCGTTTCCCGCACGCTTACTGTAAAAGCATCTCATTAAAAAAGGTTCTATAGCAAAATGTATGGTAGGATAAAGAAATCAAACTATGCTTTATCAAGCCATTCTGTTATAGAAAGTAGTGAAAAAAAGATGGAACCAAACTATGATCGCGCCTTTGGCGTATATGGAATTTGTATGCGAGATAACAAGATGCTTGTTATTCGAAAAAATAGAGGTCCGTATATTCATCGTTTTGATTTGCCAGGCGGACAGCTAGAGCACGGTGAAACATTAACGGCAGCGATGAAAAGAGAATTTGTGGAAGAAACAGGCTTTGAGATTAACATTGTTTCTCAAGCGGGTACAACAGATTTTCAGTATCCCTGTAAGTGGAAAGAATTTACTCACGTGCATCACATTGCCGTATTTTATTACGTAAACATTGCCGGCGGTGAGCTTCTTTCCAACCCCGTACAGTTTGAAGGACAGGATTCTTTGGAAGCATTGTGGATTGCACCGCAAGATCTCAACATCAATAATGCTTCACCTCTTGTTCTAAAAGCAGTGGAATCTTTGAGCTTATTATCATGGCCTTATGAATCTCAGATTTATGATGATTGGGAGCTTAAAACCTCCGAACAATAGTAATGATAGTGCCTAAACATTACTCCTGAATATCGTACGCTTAGCTTCTGTTTAAGTTAAAATCAGAAAATATGTTTAATTTCTTTCTAATGGTGGAACAGACAAGTAACACTACTTAATTACTAATAGAAAGGAAGATTAAAATGAGTAAAGGTTTAGGAGATAAAATTAAAGGAAATGTATCAAAAGCTAAAGGTGAAGTAAAAGATCAAGTGGGAAATGCAACGAATAACCGCGACCTTCAGCGTGAAGGAAAAGCTGAGAAAACAAAAGGAAATGCTCAAAAAGCAGTAGGCGAAACAAAAGATACATTTAGCAATAAATAAAAAAGGACGAGCTTAATGCTCGTTCTTTTTTTATTTAGTAAGCTGATTTAAGCTCTTAATGATTACGTTTGGCTGCAATTCTTTATGTTCAGCTACATTTCCTTTTCGGTTGACCCAAGCCGTTGCGAACCCGTAGTTTTTAGCACCGGCAATGTCCCATGTATTCGATGACAAAAATAATACTTCTTCTCTTTTTGCGTTCATTTTATTTTTTGCATAGTGATAGCTTGCCATCGTAGGCTTGTACTGTTTGATTTCGTCTACGGAAATAACGTCTTCAAATAAATGATTCATGTTGTGATAAGAAACAAGCGGATCAATCATGTGCTTAGGACCATTCGTAAAAATAGCCAGACGATATCCTTTTTCTTTTAAATAGGCGAGCACCTCTTTGACCTCATCGTAGACATTCAGCTTCATGTAAGCACTCATCAGCATTTTTTCTTCGTGTTCCGTTAAATCAATATCATTTGCTTCTGCTGCATATTTCAGGGATTGATTTGTTAATGTATAAAAGTCAACGTATCGTCCCATCAGCTGATATTGCATTGCATATTCAATTTGCTTCAAACGCCATAAATGGCTAATACTTTCTCCTCGTTCCGGATACAGCTTATCACACGTTTCAATAACGGTATGTACATCAAACAGTGTTCCATATGCATCAAATAAAATCGTTTTAAATTTCATCTGTGTTCGCCTCCTTCTTTCATTTTACCCACTCGCAAAAAAACATAACGTTTTTTCTGTTAAAAAAGAGGCCTATTAACAGCTGAGGTATGCTCATTTCTTATGAAGATAAAAAAACAGCAGGCTCTCCTACTGTTTATAATCCCACACGACTTTCCATTCTCCTTTTTCACGAACAGCATACACTTTTTGCACCAAATCAAAGTTTCCATATTTCCCTTTATACGTTTGGATAACGGTCATTTCGTAAACCACAGGAAACGCTTTACGATCATTTTCCATCTTCCAGCTCTTTCTTTTTTCAACATCTTCAATGGAATACGTAAAAGTGTCTACCCCGAAATGATTGAGAAATACGTGTGCTCGATCTTGTATGTATGCACCTTTTGTCCACTTCTTTTTCATGGATGAATGAAAAAGATCCCATGATTCCGAAAAGTTCCCTTCCTGTTCTAGCGTATAAAATTCTTTTACAGCAGATTTGGCTTGATGACTCGGAGAAAAAAATGTAAATTGAAACATCCAAACTCCCAGCGCAATAACAGAAAGAAACACAGCTACTCCTAAACTTCGCTTCAAAAGCAGTGTTTTTTTTCGATACAAGTAAAAAGCCCCTTTATCAAAAATGCAGTATACAACAGCTTATTCGATATCCAAGCTTTTTAGTATTGCCGGACTAAACTTATCCGGCATATCTTTAAAAAAGAGATTGAGACATAACGAAATCAATGGAATCTACGTTCACCCTAACCATAAAAGATCCGAACAATTCATTGTTCGGATCTTCCTTCAACTAAACTACGTTTGTCCCAGCCTCTTTCGTCGCTATACAATGTGAAAAGCCATTTGCATGGCTGCTAAAAAGCCCACGAACACAAGGCCCGTCACGAAACCCTCTTTCCAATCTGGCCGGTCCCCTCGAACAAATTTAGCAATATCATACGATAGCATCGCTGCTAAAAAAATTGATAAGACAATATACAGCGGCTCCATCTTTTATCACCCACTATTTCTTTTCTTCAGTGTAACAACTTTTTCATAAGTATGCATGTAAGAAAAACAGCTTAAAATTCTTGACGAATGTGTGAAATTTCTCTTTTTTATGCATAAACTACTTAAAAGCGTGAAAGGAAGATGCCCTTTGTCTGCTTTTAATCCTCAGCAATTTAGCGTCACATACCGGCAAGGAAGCACGCCTACCTTTCCTTTTATTGGGCGACGCTATACGCTCACACATTCTGAACAAACAGACGATTTATTTCTTTGGATCGACGAAAAGTTTGCTGTTGATCAATTAAATGAGCAGCGAAATGAGCTTTTTGCCGAATGGCTCCACAAAGACGGTGTTGATACGCTGTATGTATACGTATTTATTGGAAATGAACAAACGGAAAAATCCGTTCAAGCCATACGATATGCTATTTTCAAACAGGAAATGCCTTACTTGCTAAAAGCTTTGCGCTACGGTGATGCCACGTTTTTCAACGCTCACCCTGCTTTAGATCGTTCCCCTATTTACGTACATTTTCATTCCAGCGACAAAGATTTTCATTGCATTCGATATTTTCAAACGCCTTCTCACTATGCCTAAGCATATGAGAAGGAATCTTTACTTCGTTAATCTCCTGTTTTCCAAACTCCATTTCTTCTAGGGTCTCCGGCTCCTTCCATTTGTTTATCTTGAAAATTAATGGTTAACGCTTGGATACCTCCATAAAAGACGTCGCTTTCCTTTGTTTCTATTCGAAACGCAGAAGGAATATTTTTTGTATTTAAATCGGGCTCTACATAAATAATCGAATCGTCAAAAATAAATCGCGGTTCGTTTACAGCTTCTTGAAGCGGTTCATTTCCTTCAAGGTTTTTAGAAAGTACCTGAGTTAAAATTTGAGGAATCCGCGTTCCGCCCGGAGAACCTATTCCCATCGCCCACTCACCTTTTTCTCTTATAATAGTTGGAGCCGTAAAAGTTCTTGCTCTTTTTCCCGGCTCGCGATTATTCGGTTCTTTGCTTCCAAAGGTATCAGCATTGTTATTAAGAAAAAAGCCGTCAACTTGTTCGCCTGTACCAAAGAAGTTACTCAACGTATTGGTTGTAGATACGACGGTTCCTTCTGAATCAATAACCACAAAATGTGTTGTACTTTCGTGTTCTTCATCGCCTTCACCTGAAGAACGTGTCGGGTGATTGACCAAGTTTGTTATATAATCATCACTAACTAATTCACTTGAGTTTTGATTATGAAAATCTGGATCGCCGATTTGTTTTAACCGGTCGGAGTAAGCTGCTTTTTTAATTCTGTTCATCGTTTCGTAATATTCTTTGTCAGGCATTGTTTCAAGATTTTCTTTCTCTGCCATTTTTAACATTTGAATCAGTGTAATTCCGGAAAAAGGCGGAGGCGCTGAAATCACTTCCGTTCCATTGTAAGCAGAAACGACAGGCTTGGTTTCTGTCACTTGATAGGAAGATAAGTCTTTTTTAGAAATAGGCGTTGCATCAGCAAGATCTTGTGCCACGTCTCCTTTATAAAATGCAGATGCACCTTCCCGCTGAATCTTGATTAGCGTTTTAGCTAACACGGGCTGCGACAGCGTTTCCCCTTCTTCGATTGCTTCTCCCTTCGGATAAAAAGCGGATAGATCGTCTACATCCATCCTTCCTCTAGAGTAATACAATCGAGAAGATAAAAGAGAGTCTACTTCAAACCCTTTTTCAGCGTATTCAACAGCCGGCTGAATTAAATCATTCATTGATTTTGTACCATACTTCTGCTGAATATATTCCATACCAGCGACAAATCCCGGCACGCCGTTTTTACCGTTCATAGAAGCTGGAGCGGTTTCCCGGTAATCGATAAAGGTAGCAGGCTGATCTTTTTTGGCAATCAGCATACCTCCACCTCCACCAATTCCGGATCCAAAAGGTTCGACTACATTGAGGGCATACGAAATAGCAATGGCCGCATCTACTGCATTCCCCCCTTCTTTTAATACGTCCATCCCTACATTTGCTGCCAGAGAATTAGAAGAGCTCACACCATAAGAATGATCATTATTTTTTTTTAGGAGCTTTTTAGGATTAAATTCTGTACTTGATTGAGTCATAAAGAAAACGGCTATAACGCCGATTAACAACAAAACAGCAACAATATTAAATAACAGTAATTTTTTATTCACACATTCCCCTCCATTTTTACTCATATGTATATTTTGTGAAGCGCTTTCATTTTTATCCATAAAATACATTGGACACAAAAAAGACATCGTCTAGGACGATGCCATTTTTGTTACTACACAAGATTTATTTTCCAGCAGCTGCCGCAGCATCATTTACTGCATCTGCAGCAGCAGATTTTGTTTGTTCAATCATTTTTACGTTATTTTCAATTTTTTGCTGTTCATCTGTTGAAAGAGTAGCCGGATGTTTTAAAGCTCCAAGTCCTGCTACTACTCCTGCTACAATAGCAATTGGTCCTACAATCCCTACGATTCGTTTTGCGATCATTTTCTATTCCTCCAATTAAGTTAGTCTGTACTTTTTTCCCATAAACCGTGGCGGCGCGGATCAGCGTCACCTTGAATCTTATTTTTCTTTAAGTCTTTCACAAGAGCTTGAACGCCTCCGTAAAACATCGCGTTATCATTGTTTTTCAAGTCATAGCCGTACGTTTTTAAACCATCTTTAGTTGACTGTTTAAGCTTAGCTTCTGAATAAAACTTATGAGAATCAAAAATGACACGCTTGTTTTCTACTGCGTTTTTAATGGAATCTTTGTCTTCAAAATAATCCCCAATTACTTGCGTTAACACTTGAGGAATACGATTTCCTCCCGGTGTGCCAATGGACATTACCCATTCATCACCTTCACGAATAATGGTAGGGGCTGTAAATGTTCTTGGACGCTTACCGGGTTGACGCTTATTAATTCCTTCCCCAAACGTATTCAGCGTATTATTTAAAAAGAATCCATCTACATATTCACCGCTGCCGAAGAAATTACTCAGCGTATTCGTTGTTGATACAACGGTTCCTTCACCGTCCATGACAACAAAATGAGTGGTACTTTCATGTTCTTCGACGTCGCTTACTTTGGTATGATCTGTTTCAGTATTATTTAATTTATTACGAAGTAAATGCACGTAATGATCGTCGATCCAATCATTTGGCGTTTCTTTTATAAAAGCCGGATCAGCGATTTTTTTCAAGCGGTCTTGATAAGCTACTTTTGAAATTTGACCAAGAAAATGATAATAAAGACTAGGATGCGATTCCTTCAGCTTCCAAATATCTTCTTGATCCGTCATTTTTAACATTTGAATAAGCGTAGCACCAGCAAAAGGCGGAGGTGCTGAAATAATTTGATGACCTTTATAATTCGTCGATAGAGGTTTGCGTTCAACAGGCGCATACTTTCGCAAGTCTTTGTGACTTACTTTTGTTTCTTCTGTAATATCGTCTGCAATTTTTCCTCTATAAAAAGCATTTGGCCCTTCTTCCTTAATCTTTTGCAGCGTGTTCGCTAATTCATGCTGTTTGACAATTTCACCTGTGTTAATGGCGTCCTTATCTGGATAAAAGCTAGGAATTTCATCTTCATTCACATTACTTTTGTATGAAACCAGCCTATCGTGCAAATCTTTGTCCACTTTGTACCCATTCTCGGCATAGTTAATGGCCGGGTCGATTAGTTTGCTCATCGACATAGATCCGTAGTGGTGCTGAATATAATCCATACCAGCGACGAAACCTGGTACGCCAATCTCATCTTCTTTATCATTCTTAGGTGCAATTTCTCGGTAGTCAATAAATGTTGGAGAGGCATCTGCTGGATCAATCAGCATTCCGCCGCCTCCCCCAAGTCCTGATCCGTACGGTTCCACAACACCAAGCGTGTAGGAAATGGCAATAGCTGCATCAACTGCTGTACCGCCTTGTTTAAGAATTTCCATACCTACTTTTGTGGCGCGAGGATCTGAAGTACTTACTGCATATTCTTGTTTTGGAAACATAAATTGATAAACACATACACCTACTATGAGTGAAAAGATGACAATGGAAACAATAATTGTATTACGTTTATTTATCATCTTTTACCTCCTCTGTGTATGACGGGCTATTAGTTAGCTTGCGCTTCGTTCTTTTTGCGCTCCTCTGCATGTTTTATAATGCGAGAATGATCTAAGTTTAATTCAAACTTGTTTCGTTCTTTTTCTAACAGTTCAGGGTTTGAAGAAAACTTGTTTAAATCGTTATAAATACGCTTCATGCGCCAAGGGTTATCTGTTGGAGTTGGTGTACCTGCTTTAATAACCATTGGAATAACATCAATTTTAGCTTGTCCCTGCTTGTTTAAATGATATTGAACCATTGCTGTATTTTTTGTACTTGACCACCCTTGGTCAAAAATAAAGTTTCCTAAGCTATAGAAAATAACCGAACCTTTATATACGTCATATGACTGTAAAACATGCGGATGGTGACCAATGATAATGTCCGCACCAGCGTCTACCATCGCTTTTGCTAGTCCTTCTTGACGAGGACTTGGCTGTGCATCGTATTCTTCACCCCAGTGGGCATTTACTACAACTAAATCAGCATTTGCTTTCGCTTTCTGAATCGTGCTGAAAATAAGATCCGGATCTGCTTTTAAAATACCTGGGTTGTTTTTTCCAGCCGACATTCCGTCTGAATGTACATCTGTAAAACCTACTGTTGCAATGCGGATACCGTCAGCATCTTTATACGAAATATGCTTTGCTTCTTCAGAGTTACGGCCAGCACCAACAAAATCTAATTTGTTTGCTTCAAAAGTAGAGATCGTATCTTCTAACCCTTTTGCACTGTAGTCCATTGAATGGTTGTTCGCTAAGTTTAATACGTCGAAACCTGCATTTTTAACAGTCGCTAGATCAGCAGGCTTACTATATAAATGAATACCTTTTTCCATTGCTTTATATGAATCTACGTCATTTGTTAAAATCGGTGTTTCGTAGTTCCCGCTTACGTAATCCGAATTTTTAAAGAACGGCTCCACGTTGCGGAATACAAAATCTTCTCCGTAGCGTTCAGTTACTTCTCTTACATGGCGACCCATCATAATGTCTCCGACCATAGTCATCGTTAAATCATTATTGGCCTCTGGATTAGCCGTCTCAGGGTTTTCAAGAGCATCCGAACGCTCCATCCATCCTGAAAGAGCTAAAATTACGATTAAAATTGGCGTTAAGATAAGAGCTTGCTTGCCCGTTGTAGGCTTTGTTTTCTTTATAAACATCAATACTTTTTCTTGAAAGTTTAATTTTTTCTCTTTCAACGCTTTCACCTTCCTTTACCAGCTGCGGTTTGTTTGTGTATTAAAATAAATAATAAACTTGCATAATTCCAAATGTTACACCACTTAATAAAACCGTTGTTCCAACTGTTAAAGGAAGACCTTGCTTTTGCATTGTATTTGCAATTAAGCCCGGTACAATGATACCAATTCCGCGTAATTCAAACACTTCAAATGGCAAGATCGGGAAGAAATAATCAAATGCAACTTTAATCACAATACCCGTAATTAACATCGCTGTAAATTTGCGACGTCCATATAAAATAACTACTTTTGAGATTCCGTATACGACGATAACATAAGTTAAAATACTAATTAAGAAAATCATTAAAATGGTAATTGGCTGATCAAATACAAGAGCTAAATACCCCGGTACGATAAGACCCGCTGGCAATACGCCCGTTTTTTCTGTAAAAATTAAGCTTAGTGTAACCCCTAACACAAGGGCGATATATAAATCTGATCCGAACATGAAATGGCCTCCTAGATTAAACTGCTTTTCTCATCTTTTTCATTTCAATAATAGCTTCAACAAGCGGCTCGGCTGAACCGTGGATATTTCCGACACCGTATACGATACGATCTTTTAAATAAGGCTTCATGCGCTCTAAAATTTCTTCTGTAGAAGCGCCTTCCATATCCCAGAATTCTTTTGTTGGCAATTCGCCTCTTTGATATGCTGCAGCGATTGGTGAGGTCGTCTGACCAATTGCAATCATTACGTCCGCTTCAATGTATGGCATTACATCTTCAGCAAATTGCTCCGTGCGATCTACACGGTCCGGACGGCAGTTCATAATGACAATAGGAAGCTTTTCACTATAGTTCATTGAATCTACACGTTCCCAAATACGAAGCGTGGAAGAAGCGTCGTTGGCAGCAAATCCATTCACTAAAAAGGCTGGATTTTTTTCATCGCCAAACGTTGTAATTCTCATAGCTCCTGGGTCAGGCTGAGCATTTAACATTCCTCTCATCGCTGTTTCAGCATCGATACCAAGTGCTTCTGCTACTGCTAAACCGATGGAAGCATTATCAGGGAAAACCATATAATCAAATTCACGTAAATACGCTTCAGATACTTTATCATTGTCAGCTACAATAACTTTTGTGTTGCGCTCTGCGGCTATTTTTTTATAGTATTCCAAATATGGACCTTCAATTGTAACAAGGTGGCCATCGTAAGGAATAGTAGCAGTGAACGCTTGAGCAACTTCATCTAGAGTTGGACCCATTACATCCATGTGATCTTCTAGTACGTTTACAATAACGCCTACCTTGGCTTGAATCAGCTGATTTTGGAATGTGATTTGATAATCAGGCTGTACAGCCATACATTCACAAATAAGAGCTTCCGCGCCAATATCGGCAACTTCATTTACCACTCGTCGCTGTTCTCCAATGTTCGGACCTTCTTTACGACGAATAATTGGTTCTTCTTCACTTGTATGCCAGTAGATCATACGCGCTTGTGTTCCTGTCGTTTTTCCTACTGTTTTGTAACCTGCTTCTTTTACAATACCTGTAATCAATCGTGTAACGGTGGATTTCCCGCGAATACCATTAACATTCACTCGTACAGGAATTGAATGCAGCTTGCGTAAATGTCTGCGATACTCCCAAACGCCATACCCTACTAAAAATAGGCAGCATAGGATAATTAAGATCATGTTTCATTCTTCTCCTTCCAAACTTCTCCTGTTGGATACGTTATGAATGCTTTTGATTCATAATGATAGATATACGATTTCATAGTTTCACTCCCTTTATATATGTATGGGAGCTAATCAATTAACAGCGCTAGCATGCTGCTAAAACACCTGCTTTGAAAAATGGACTCGAGTACCAATTTCAACAGCTCTAAAACTATCATCTGCGCTCATTAGTGGTCAATAGCTCAAATGTTATATATTCTTACAATTCCGATTGTCTATTTACAGAATTAAAAACTCATCGTTTTATTTAAAATTTACAGAATAGGTCTAAAGTTTATTTACCTATAAAAATCCCATCGATACCTTTTTTTACCATAACAACAGGAATATTTTATACACCACTCTTACAATTAACACACGGAAATATTACGTAATTAAAAATTTCTTAACTTTAGAAAACGTTTTGTAATATAAAGGTGGGATAAAAAATATTTTATCCCATTAATTCCTTTTTATGGATATACCAATTGAATTTGTCTAACAACCGTACTTGTAAGGATGATAGATAGATATAAAAGTAAAAAAAATACATTTATTTATCATTTTATGCTTACATTTAACTTGCTTAAATAGAAAGGACATTAAATATTTTTTTCTAATTATATAAGTATTTAGACTCCATATGTTCCTAGTTCTTTTGTTGTAATTTTATAGATTTCCTTTATTTAATAATCAATTCAGTAAATCTAAATCTCTTGACTATGGCCTCTTTTCCTATTTTTATTTCAATATTTTCTGAATCTTTCTACCGATAAAGGCGTCTTTGGTCCGTTAAGATTGCCTAGAAAAATGCATGATTTCTCACTTTTTTGGCATATGATGTTATCATAAAAAGAAGAAGTATCATCAGAAGGAGGAAAACAATGGTTGATACAACCCTTTATTTTCTATTTTCTTTTTGCTATATTGTCCTGTTTTTCTTTAGCATATATGTAGTGCGAAAAAACACTTCGCCGTTTTACATGCTTTTTCTTCCTTTAGTAATAGCTGGACTAATTTACGATAATATAATGATTGGGATTGGTTCATTTATCGGTGAAGGGGATACTTTACGTTCACTCAGCATGCTTCGCTTTTGGTTTCACGCTTTATTTACCCCTACTTTGGTGCTCTTTGCGTATGGCGTAGCGAAATATTCGACGATTACATGGGCTAAAAAACCTGTTGCCGGCATTCTTTTTTTGCTAACTACGTTTGCCTTAATTAGCTATGAAATAATCGAGACGATTAGTCAGCGTATGGAAGTTGTACGTGAATATGGCATTGTTCGCTATACATTAGTAGGATCATCCGGTCCCCCTCTTATGGTTCTCATTGTGGCGATTATTTTGCTTTTTGTTGGAATTTCCTTATTTCGCAAGACGCGATGGAGCAGTATGATGATTGGAGTAGCCGTGATGATTGTAGGAAGTGCCGTGTCAATTCCTATACCAAGCACGGCTGTAACAAATACGTTTGAGCTTATTTTTATCTTCTCTTTATTTTTAACTCAGCGTCATTTAGTGAAAATACATTAAAAAGAAGCGATTCCCTTGCTTCTTTTTTTTATATTTGATATCTTTTACCTAACGACCGTTAGTTAGATTGAGGAGGAGCTTTTCTTGAGTGAATTATCAACTGTAGAAAAAATTAGAGCTGCAGCAATGGAGCTCTTTGGAGAAAAAGGCTATACAGAAACATCGCTTGCCGATATCTCATCAAAAGTAGGCATAAAAAAACCTTCCCTGTACGCTCATTTTAAGAACAAAGACGACTTATTTTTACTAACCGTGCATGATTTAATGAATTTATTTTTAACAAAGTTATCTGTTATATACGAACAGCATAAAACAAAGTCTGCTAAAGAACAGCTTCACTGCTTTGTTGTAGATTTCTGCACGATGATTGAAAAAGATTCTTTTGGCCAGATGTACCGTCGTCTTATTTTGTTTCCACCTGAACATTTACAGTCGGAAGTAAAAGCTATTTTCTTAAGAAGCGAACGATTGTCTGATCAAATTCTGCATGCTATTTTTACACAGGGAATGGCTGAAGGCGAAATAATTGAACGTCCGATTGATTTGTATATCAATAGCTTTTATTGTTTAACCGACGGACTGTTCATTCAGCGCTTTTATTATGAACCGGAGTATTATGACCAAAAAATTCACGATGCTTGGACGATATTTTGGGAAGGCATACGTGCTAAATAGGCCCTGTAAAAAGGGCTTATTATTATGCAAGGAGGAATTAAAATGGCTTGGATTTACCTTATTATCGCTGGTTTGCTCGAGATTGTATGGGCAATCGGCTTAAAATATTCACACGGATTTACTGAAGTAACTCCAACAATCATTACAATCGTCACAATTGTGATCAGCTTTTATTTCTTTTCAAATGCCTTAAAAAAAATTGCTGTCGGAACAGCTTACGCAGTATTCACTGGTATAGGGGCTGCTGGCACAGCGATACTTGGAATGACCGTTTTAGACGAAGGAGCAAATATTGGAAAGATTTTATTTTTAGGATTAATGATCTTTGGAATCGTTGGTTTAAAGTTGATTTCTACTGAAGAAACAGAAAGAGAGGAATCGTAACATGGCTTGGATTGCATTAATAGCTGCCGGTTTTTGCGAAGTGGGATTTGTGATTTTTTTAAAACTTTCAGATGGGTTTAAGCGGTTGTTTCCTTCGATTGGATTTATCCTTTTCGGTGCAGGAAGTTTTTATCTTCTCTCCTTAGCATTAAAGGAGATACCTATTGGAACAGCTTACGGCATATGGACGGGAGTAGGAGCTGCCGGAAGCGTACTTCTTGGCATGCTTTTCTTTCATGAAGCAAAAGATATGCGTCGAATTTTATTTATTTTTTGTATTGTAGCAGGTGTAATCGGCCTTAAAATCACTGGATAATGATGTACTACTTCCTTTCTTTTCATGCTATACTAAACTTGTAAACACTTTCAAAAAATAGGAGACGATGACAATGAACCTTGGGTTTGGAGAAATTGCCTTAATTGTATTTGTCGCTCTATTGCTTTTTGGCCCAAAGAAACTGCCAGAATTAGGGAAAGCTGCCGGAAAAACGTTAAAAGAGTTTAAAAACGCTACAAAAGGAATTATGGAAGAAGATGAAAAAGAAAAAGCTCCTCCTAAATAAGAGGCTTATATCTCTTTTCAAAGCTGACTCAAACGTTTGAGTCAGCTTCTTTGTGGTGAGAATATACTGAAATTCGATTTCGACCCGTACGCTTTGCTTCATATAAAGCCTGATCTGCTCCATGGACAATTGAAATCAGCTGTATGTGTTCGGATGGAACGACTGTCATTATTCCAACACTGATTGTGACACACTTAAACACGTCAGAAGCTTGATGGATAATTGCACGCTGCTGCACTTGCTGTCTAATAGCTTCTGCCATTTTTATCGCTTCATATTGATTAGCTCGAGGAAGCAATATACCAAACTCTTCTCCTCCGTATCTTGCAACAAAAGCCGATTCGTCAAAAACAACGCTTTTAGCAATATTCGCTACTTCTTTCAAGCATTCGTCTCCTTGAATATGGCCATAGGTATCGTTATACGCTTTAAAATAATCAATATCAAATAAGAGAAAAGAAAGCGGCTCTTTTTCTTCCTGTGCGTATTTCCACTCAATTTCCAACTGTTTATCAAGAGATCGGCGATTGTTCAGACCTGTTAAGCCATCTTTCATGGACAGCATTTCAAGCTTTTTATTGGCTTTGCGAAGATCACACTCAGCCTTCTTTTTCTCCGTAATATCTCGATATTCCCAATAGTGGCCAATATACACATGACCTTCATAGATTGGAATGTAGTCACGCGCATAAATTTTACCGTTAATAAACGTAATTTCTTCATCTACTATTGACTCTTTTGAATAAACGGTGCTTTCTACCGTTTTTAAAAACCTAGCAGGATCTTTCAACATAGGAGCGTGAGATAAAAACAGCTGATTACTTTTCAATCCCACGTATTGATTAGGAGGTCCGGGTATGTCAAACATGTCACAAAAAGTTTGATTAATAACAGCTACTTCGCGCTCTGGCGTTTGGTACCTGTCTTTGCATTTTGAATCATAACTGAAAACATTTTAGACAGCTTTTTATGCTGACTTGTCGTTACTCGAGATACATATATATATCTACCTACCAGATAGACCAAACACCCACCTATAAAAGAAGCGGGCAGTAAATAAATGATAATTGTAGCAGCGTGCTTGATATCTTTAAAAAGAAAGGACAATGAGAAGAATACGCAAAGCAAGCTAATAGAATTCATTAATTGAAAACGAATAAATGGACGATAAGGTAAGCGAACCGTCCACCCAGACAGTAAAGCCATTACGATAATTGCAGCAGCCCCTATTATTCCGCTTGCCGTAATTCCAAACAAAAGCAGACGCATTACCCCTACAATACAAGCCGCAATGATAGCGGGTACCATTCCTGCATAAAGACAAACAATTGTCACCGCTAAAAAGCGAAGGTCAAGAATAATAGTAGAATCTATTTTAATTGTATATATCATTAAAATGCTGCCTAATAGGCCGTAAGAACATCCGTAATAAATTAAGCGATACATTTTGTACCGTTTTATTCCTTCTACTCTAGAAATGATTTGCTCTCGAACTATACTCGCAGCAAACATGAAAGAAATAATTAACGTGATATTAAAGAGAAGTTGACTCACTTTATTCTTCACCTCTTTCCAAAAAGCTAAAACAAAAAACAATAGGCTTCTTAGCTTACATATTGTTTACTGCCCCTTTTTATAAATCGTGCTGTTTGATTTATCGAACAGCACGATTTTTTCCTTCATTAAATAAAACTCTTCTATCCTCTATTCGTTGCCGACAATCCTCTCTATATAAAGAGTGATTATCTTCCTTTTATACAAGAAATTCTACTTGTTAGTATACTACTAAACTCTATTTGCACACATAATATTTTACCTTTTTTTAAATATTTATCCATTTTCTATTTTTTGTATTTTCGTAAGGTAAGTAGTCGAACTTCAGCAAAAATAAAAAAAGAGCGTCGATACAACGAGCGCTCTTTTTTATTTATGGCGTAAAAATTCCCAAAGTCCTGGCGTTTTGGAAAAATCAAACGTCTTAACAGCGGAAAGAATTTTAATCTTTAAATCTTGCTTTACGTCTTCTCTCTCATGCAGCGAAAAGCTTTGAACAGCTTTATTTAGTTTTGGTTCCAGCTTTTTTAATAAACGCCTTGACGCCTCTTCATCTCCAGCTTTCACTTTATTTACAAGCTCATATAGAGTTTCCATTTCTTCACTTCTTTCTTAAGTCAGTTGTTAATTTCTCCACTTTTTCTTCAAGTCGCTTTATATTGTTTTCTACACGCAGTAATAAATAAAAAGAAAGGACAGCGGGAAATCCTACGTTTCCAACAAGTTGAAGCCACTGAGGATCAAACATGTCTATCACTCACCTTCATAATTTTTTTCAACTTGCTTAGCGCACGTTGATAATGATTAGAAACCGCTTGCTGAGAAATAGAAAAATAAGCAGCGATTTCTTTATGAGTCCAGCGTTCGACAATAATCAAGTGCAGCATACACTGCTGCTTGGCCGTTAATTGGCGAAATGCATGATGAAGAATACGATTTTCAAGTTGATTTCCTAAAAATTCATGCTCCCATACAGCCCCGTCCTGTACTCCTAGCATATCTTCCACTGTTCGATTTCCATCTAGCGCAGCCGGCTGCTGCAGGCGAAGAGGAATATAAGAACGCTCTTTTTCTTTGACACGCATAACATCTCTGGAATAATGTCTGCAAAGCTTGTTAATATAATGAAGCAATCTAACTTCGCTATAAAACTGATGAAATTCTTTGTTTAGAAGTCTTTGTTCTTTTGTATCATGTTTAACAACCGCTTTTTGTAATCGCTCATAGCGTTCTGATGTCAAAAATGTATTCATTATATGAGTCTGAAGAGTTGCGCTGTGGTTTGTAAGAAATGTATGAAAAGTACATTCTTTGTCGTGCCGCTTTTCTTGCTGCGAATAGAGCTGAGTCATTGTGCAAATCTCCTCCTTTTTTTCTTATACTTATTAAAAAGGGAGAAAAGAGTAAAATAACAACACCAAATAACGAACGTTTGTTCTTATATAAATTTAACTATATTAGGTTTTTTATGTCAATATGATGAATTGCTCATTAATAATCAAAACGACTCAGTAAAAAATAAAAAAGAGATTGAGACATAACGAAATGAATCCAATTTAAAGACGAATAAATAGGATACATGAGCTGATCCCGCTTGTGACACAACAAAAAAAAAAAAAACGAACCACTAATCAAATATTTTGATTAGTGGTTCGTTTTTCACTTCGGCTAAAATATTTTTATCCCGGCCTTTTTATTTCTTCTTCATGTAGAGATTATTCTTCGCCTAAAACGCGGTTAATACGTTTGCGAAGCATCGGCATTCCATTTCCACCCGCTTGGAAATGACGAAGCTGACCTTCTTTATCAAATACATAATATGCTGGTACATATTTATTTTCAAAAGCGTCTGTTAACTTATGCTCACTGTCTACGTAAATTGGCTGAGTAATATCGTGTCCCATTGCCATTGCCTCAATAACACCCATATCTAAGTCATCTTCCGAACGAGGCATATGAACTGCTACAACATTCAATTGATCATCATACTCATCACGAAGATCATTAACTTCAGGCATTGCTTCTTTACATAAATGGCAGCTTACTGACCAAAAGTGGATAAGCGTTGCTTTATCACCTACTAAGTCTTCCTTTGTTACTTCGTCGTTAATCCAAGATGTTGCTCCAGTTAATTCAGGCATTTGTTCACGTAATTTCATTTTAAAATCCTCCTCCACATTGATTAAACTGAATATTCTGTTTTTTATAGTTAGAAAACTGTCTTTTCTATTTTAATGGCAGCAGTAGAGGAATTTCTCCTCTACTCCACCGCTATTTATTAAAGTGTTTTTTGACCTGGTTTCCAGTTAGCTGGGCAAAGTCCGCCAGTTTGAAGAGCTTGAAGTACACGTAATGTTTCTTCTACGCTGCGGCCGATGTTGTTATGGTTTACAACTGCATATTGCAATTCACCTTCTGGATTAATAATAAACAACCCGCGAAGCGCTACGCCTTCTTCTTCAATTAAGACGCCGTAATCACGTGCTACTGCGTGAGTTGGATCTGCAGCTAATGGATAATTCAAATCTCCAAGTCCATTATCTTTACGATCTGTGTTAATCCAAGCTAAGTGAGTATGAATTGTATCTGTAGAAACGCCTACAACTTCAGCATCTAGATCTTCAAACTCTTCGTAGTGATCTGATAGAGCTGTAATTTCTGTTGGACATACGAATGTAAAGTCCATTGGATAGAAGAACAATACTGTCCATTTACCGTTTTTCATATTTTCTTCTAAACTTACTTTTCCAAATTCCTTATTTGCAAGTACAGCTTCCATTTCGAAGCGTGGTGCTTGTTTTCCTACCATACGTTCTGCCATGTCAAAACCTCTCCTTGTACAATGTATTTCACAAGCTTATGCTTGTATGTATTATTTTTAATGCAATCAATGACAGCTTCTATTTGATAACGATTATTAGTATCATTATAAACTAGTAATGACTATTGATTACATTCTTTATTATACACGAGCTATTATTATAGTCAATACTTTTTTATAATCATTTTAATCTAGGATTGATTATCGAATATTTTCCACTCTTTTTATTCTTTCCTTTGATTAATCCTATGTATGCAGGGATAGATAAAGATAGAAGATACTAAAAAACTTCCCTTGTTTCAACATATTTGCTTTTAAAATGTGCCGAAGCAAGATTTCGAATCTCAATTATGTTCTTTATAGCGACAATAAAAGAGAATGAGACATAACTATCTCAATCCAATTTAGAGACGAACAAATTAGAAAATGATCTAGTATGGATGACGGGTTACACCGCTGTTGATTTTCGTGCAACAGCTAGAAACAACTTCATACATGAAAACTACTTTTGTCCTATCAATAAAAAAATCCGAACGAGCTTGGTTCTCCATCAAGAATCAAACTCGTTCGGATCTTTCTTCAACTAAACTACTTTTGCCCAGCCTCTGTTATTTATTTATTATCATTTGGATATACAAGACCGATTTGCTCTCGCACTTTATCCATCACGTGCATTGTTAAATATGAATTCTCATAAGAATTTGTGTCCGATTCCATCTTTCCTTGCTTTAACAGCTCTACGAATTCATTTATTTCATAGTACATAGCAGGATAAGGCTGATCGACCGTTAACTCTTCTACCCGTCCGTCATTGTATCGAATTTCTACTTTTTCAGCGGTATGTATTTTGTCAATAATCATACTGCCTTTTTCTCCTTGAATTTCACTTGGCAAATGCGAATTTGTAATTTTAGAATACATGATGACCGCGTCACGATCTTCGTACTCTAAAGCAACTGACCCTTCTCCATCTACTCCAGATTCTAGCATAAACGCCGTCGCCTTTATTTTATGAGGCCCTCCAAACAACGTAATCAGAGGATAAAGACAATATACACCTAAATCCATCAGTGAACCGTTTGCAAGCTCTGGCTTAAAGGCATTAAGCACGATACCTTCTTTATATTTATCGTAACGAGAAGAATACTGACAGTAAGATGCAACGTATTTCCGAATTGGACCAATTTTATGTAAGTTCTCTTGAATCACTTTGAAGTTAGGAAGAAGGGTTGATTTCATCGCTTCCATTAGTAACACCTTGTGATTTTTGGCTACTTGAATCATGCGAGTTACTTCTGTTGCATTGGCTGCGAGCGGTTTTTCACACAATACATGCTTGTTATTTTTCAAAAATAAGATAGCTTGTTCCGCATGATAAGCATTTGGAGTAGCAATATACACTGCATCAATTTCAGCACTCGCCGCCATTTCCTCTAAATCAGTAAATATATGAGGAATATCATATTTACCTGCAAATTCTTCTGCTTTTTCAATCGTTCGAGAATAAACAGCTGCCAGCTGAAAGTCCTCTACATACTGAGCTGATTCTAACAGTCGATCTGTTATCCAGTTTGTTCCTATTACACCAAAACGAATCATCTTTTCATCTCCTTTTTATCATCTATGTTGTATTGTATCGTTTTTAAAAAGAAAAACGAAGAAATAATAAAAAATCTATACCATTTTCCATTGCTTTATATTTATTTTGTTCCATAAAAAAACAGCTCACATCAAATGCAAGCTGTTTTTCAATATGACTCAAACGTAAGCTTATGCTTTTTCACCCACTACAGCAAAGCGTTCATTCACATGGTTTTTATTCTCTAACTCATCTATTAAAGCAATCGCATAATCCGCATAGCTAATATAGCTTTCATTTTGACTATTTGTGATCACATGATCTTTTCCTAATTGATAGGCTCCCGTGCGAGCACCTTCTGCATCAAAAAAGGCTGCCGGGCTTAAATAAGTCCAATTTATAGTCGACTTTTCAAGTTTTTTTAAACCTGTGCCCATGTTTGAAGCAGTTGGATAATAAGCTGCTGGAAAACCTTCTGTGCTCATTAAAGGCGCTGTTTTTTCTGCATCTACAAATAAACTTCCCGCTCCGCCCACTACTGCGAGTCGCGTTTGCACACCTTGAAATACTTTAATAAGTGATTGTATAGACTCAACGTGAAGCTGTTCGCTTCCAGGAGGTGCATTAAATGCATCTACCACAGCATCAAACTGTTCAATATCTTTTGAAGTGATGGCAAAAATATCTTTTTCCATTACGTTTGTTTGATTTTTTAGTTTAGAAGCATTTCGAACAATGGCTGTTACTTCATGTCCTCTCTGTTTTGCTTCTTCCATAATTAATTGACCTGCTTTTCCTGTTGCTCCAATAACACCAATTTTCATTTTTATTCTCTCCTTTTATTTTCGTTGTAACCACTATAGTTACATAAAACACAAAAAAATTTGAGCTTTTTATAGAACTACTAATTCTTCTTAGCTAGTTGTAACCATTATAGTTACAATTCACTCAATTTGTCAACCTCGGTATTCATTTTTTTTACGAGATAAAAGATTTTAGTGGTTGCTAAAGATCCATAAAACAATAGCTTATTTACCATTTCAAAATATATCCATATTTTCAACTTATTTTTATCTCAGAGTACTTTTTTATGAAAAAAGGTTTCTTTTTTATAAAAAAGTGTTATACTAGGTATATTATTTCTTGTTCGGTGTTAACAAATAGAAAGACTTTCTTTAAAGTGATTCTTATTGAAATTGAGCAGAGATAGTAATATATTCGTGGATTTTCCACACAGGAGGTACTACAATGGTACAAGGTAAAGTAAAATGGTTTAATGCAGAAAAAGGTTTTGGATTCATCGAAGTAGAAGGACAAGACGACGTATTCGTACACTTCTCAGCTATCCAAGGCGAAGGTTTCAAATCACTTGAAGAAGGTCAAGAAGTTACATTTGAAATCGAAGATGGAGCTCGTGGACCACAAGCTGCTAACGTTCAAAAGTAATTGATTAAGAAGCTGTCACATTAGTGACAGCTTCTTTTTATGCTCTTTTTTGGATTTTTTATTACATTTTATGAAACTTTATCCTTTTTCAGTCGTATATGATAGTAGAAAAACAAATGAGGAGGATAAAGATGCACTCTATTTCACTATTAAATGTATCTAAAAGTTACGGTTCGTACAAAGCGGTAAAAAACATTAATTTAACCGTAGAAACTGGCGAACTATTCGGCTTTTTAGGCCCTAACGGTGCAGGAAAAACAACGACTATTAAAATGATGACAGGACTATTAGAACCTTCTTCCGGCTCTATTAATGTGTGCGGAATTAATGTGTGGGAGTCCCCTGTTGAAGCAAAACAAAAAATCGCCTACGTTCCTGATCAACCTACACTTTACTTAAAACTCACCGGCATGGAATACTTACAGTTTGTCGCCTCGATTTTTAAATTATCTGCTGACGAATTCGAGAAACGCTCCACTAAATGGTTACATCTTTTTCAGCTAGAAGAACGAGCACATGAACTCATTGAAGGCTACTCACACGGCATGAAACAAAAAATCGCCTTATGCGGAGCGCTTTTACATAACCCTGAAATTATTTTTTTGGACGAACCAACTGTAGGACTTGACCCCAAAAGTGCACGAACGCTAAAGAATCTATTACGTAGGCTTTGCGATAATGGCGTAACGGTCTTTATCACTACTCATATTTTAGAAATTGCTGAACAGCTTTGTGATCGAATTGGCATTATTTTAGATGGAGAAGTTATTGCTTTAGGTTCTATGAAAGAGCTTAGAGAGCAAGCGAACAATAATCAGTCCAGTCTTGAAGACATCTTCCTCGATTTAACAGGAAATGAAGAGCAGCAAAACATTATAGAAGAACTTGCAAAAGCTGGTGAAAATCAATGATGAAACTCTTGCTCCAAACAGAAGGAAAACTACTTCTTAACCATGTTAAATCTTCTAAAAAACAAGCTTACGCCACGATTGGATTTTCTACTTTATTTATTGCTCTTATTGTGTATTTTCTGTCAAAAGGCGTATGGAGCGTGGCACCCTCTCTCTCTTTTGAGACGGTGAGCAGCTTATTTTCTTATAGCTGTTTATTATTAATGGGCATGCTTGTCTTAATGGGAATCCCGCAGGTATTTAAAAACTTGTATTCCTCTTTAGATTTATCCTTTTTATTTACAATGCCCATTCCAACAAAACAGCTTTTTTGGGTGAAATATATTAAGAGTTTCCTTTCTACACCATTAATCATGTTTTTTCTATTTTATATACCGTTGATCGTCTACGGTATTCGAGTTCACGCTCATTTTTTATTCTATATTATTTCCTTAGCCGTTTTATTAAGTACAGCCGTGATAGGCCTTTCTATTTGTTATTTACTTAATCTCCTGTTGGTTCAACTTATTCCTGCACAAAGAGCAAACGAGCTTATGACAGCCATGAGTGCTTTATCAGGTGTTATTGTATATGTATTATTTCAACTTCCCAATTTCAGCTCTAATGGAGCACCTTTTGAAAAAGCAATAACAGCCCTTCCCTTATTTCCTAACTGGACACCTTTTTACTGGGCGAGCACAGCAATAACCTCAAGTGCTAAAGGATCTGTTCATGCTTTTTTACCCGCATTAAGTATTATGGGTTTGGCTTTTCTTAGTGTGCTTTTATCTTCTTTTTTAGTAGAAAAAGGATTTAGAACTGGATGGGTTCGTTTAAGTGAAGGAAAAGCCAAAAAAAGAGCTAAAATTTCATCTAGCAAAAAATATCGAGTTCACCATCCAGTTATGGTTATTGGGTTGACAGATTGGAAAAATATAAAAAGAGATTTGCGAGAATGGCTCGTTTTTATGCCTTTTGTATTCTTTCTGATATTTCCTACCATTGGCTTTTTAAAAAGTGGAGCTACTTTAGAGAATATTATTTCTTATAAAGATAATGTATGGCTCGGTGTACAAGTTTTCTTTTTATTTTTTTACGCTCTCTTTAATGGGTCAATGTCTGCTTCTTCAATTGCACGTGAAGCAGAGACAGCATCACTTATAAAAAGTCTGCCGATTTCCAGTTGGCAACTTGCACTAGGTAAGCTGTGGATTAGCTGGCTGCTCCCTTTCATCCTGCTATCAACTATTGAAATTGTTTTAGGCTTGTTCATTCATTGGTCTGCTGTGCAAATAATCAGTGGTATTTTGCTAAAAGGAATTTTAACTATTGGGATTAGCAGTATGGGAATTTGGTTAGGTACCATTGGTGCTAAGCACAACCCTAACAACCCTCAGAACCGTCTTACATTTGGTGTGTCGATTCTCTTAGCAATTTTAGCCTATGTGTATTTATTTATTGCCCTTATTCCATTTGCTTTACTAAACCTCCCTTCTTCATTTAAAGTATTTGCAGACGAACTTGCAGGAAGTGGATTCATTGGTTTCATAGCTGTTCTAGTTTCTGAATTGCTTTCATTTAAAATGGCACATCCTACTATAACTTATCTAATAGGCATTGCTCTTATAATTATCTTTTCAATAGGCATTGCTTTTCTGATGTTAAAACTTAGTACAATACGCTTAAACAAAGGTATTCGAGTGGCAAAAGTACAATCACGTTCCACTTTGGGAAGCCAGAGCTAAACAAAACATTTATAGAGATGAGGCACAGACAAGAGTATATTCGTTGAAGGAAGTTCCGAACGAAGTGGATTTTTGATGGAGAATCCAACTCGTTCGGATCTTTTCATTAGGATGGTGCACGTAGGATTCATGTATATAATTGCTTCTAGCTGTTGATTGGAGGGCAAGACGCAGACTCCTGCGGGAAAAGCGAAATAGGTGAGACCCCGCAGGAGTGCAAGCGACGAGGAGGCTCACCGGCCGCCCGCGGAAAGCGAAGTCTTGAACGGAAATCAACAGCGGTGTAACAAGTAGTGATATCTATTAGATGATTTATACCATTTGTTCGTCTTTAGATTAAATTGATATAGTTATGTCTCAACCTCGTTTTTAACCAATTAAAATTTGGTTTTCCTGCCAAAGATTGGTCAAGTTCGTATCAGCGAGCCGCTGATGCGTCTCTTTTACGCTAAGCCAGCGATGCTTGTTGAAAACAAAGCGAGTTTCGGGAAGTTCAGTCCATATTTCCTGTACAGACTGCACATTTAATAGAACAAAGTTTGCTTCGTTTCCTTCTTCCACTCCATACTTTTCTTTTCCAATCAGCCGGGCTGGTATACTTGTAATCATTCGGAGCAACTGCCGCTGATCATCCGGACTTCCCATATGTGCAGCATAGGCAGTTAGTAACCCTACTTGCAGCAAGTCTGCTTTTCCAAACGGATGAAAGGGGTCGTTCACGTTATCAGATGCAGTAGCAATTGGAATCGCTGCTTTTTGTATGTCGCGAATACGCGTTACGCCTCGTCTTACAATTCCTTTATCTTCTCTTCCCTGTAAATATAAATTAGAAGCAGGTAATGTGACAACTCCAATTTTCGCCTGTTTTAAAAGGTTTAAGATTTCTTTCACTTTTGCATCAGTCATTCCTGCAAGCGAGCAAAGATGCCCCACTACCACTTTTCCTTCCATATTTAATTCAATTGTTCTGTGAGCAATATTAGTTATTGTATCAACAGACGGATCATCGCTTTCATCCACATGTAAGTCAAGAGGTTTATTATAGGCTTGAGCCAGCGAAAATAGAGCATCAATCTCTTTTTCTGGATTTCTAGCTAAATGAGGACAGCCTCCAATCGCATCAATTTCAAGGTCGAATGCTCGTTCAATTTTATTCATCTTATGCATATCATCAATGTCTAGGTTAGAGAATAGCGGAACAACCTGCACGTCCATATACGGGCTTAATTCATCTCTCACTTCGACAGCCGCTTGTAAACTTCGAAATAAACTATCTTCTTCCATGCTGCAGTCAAAATCAATATGCGTTCGAATCGTAGTCGTACCGTTAGCTAATGCCTGCAAAGCAGTTTTTAACATTCGCTGCTTAATTTCTTCTTCTGGAAATGCCGGCAGGCTGCTGCTGTAATTTTTAATGGCTTCTTGAAGAGTTCCAGATATATTGGGCACTTGAGGAAGCGAATGAGCTTTGTCTAAATGCATATGCATATCTACAAATCCTGGTAATAGCACACGACCCTGTGCATCAAGTGACGTTTCTTTTCCTAACACGGCCGCGTGCAGCGGAAAAAACTCGTCACCTTCAAGATAGCCGTTTTGTAAAACGATAGAAGTATACATTCCATTTGAAATTTTCACTTCAAAAAGAGCGTGGTCGTGCATAATTGGCAAACGAACATTAATTAAGTGAAGCAACATAATTCCCTCCTCAATTTTTCAACTTCTTCATTTTTCATAGACCGCTTTATCTTCTCTATCATTTATTGTTTAAAGCATTAATTCGCCAAATTTCGCAAATCACCTTCTCTTTAGAGACCTTTATTTACAGAGAAAAAAGCAAGAACAAAAAAAGGAGCAGCGTCCCCACGCTGCTCATCAAAGAAAAAATGCTAGAAAATAGATAGAATGTACTTCCCATGGTTAAATGAGGGCTTACAGATAAAGCTTCAGTGAGTGATTTCATGCTTTGCATCGCTATTCTCCCCAGAAAGCAATGCAGATACAAACAAGAAATTTTCATCACTCGCTCATACTGTAAATAGACACATAAGAAAAAGCCCAAACAAAGGCAGGTCTCTCAAATACAATGAGCAAAAACCTACCCGCCTGGGCTTTTATCCCTTCGGTGTCATATCCACTTCTTTTCAAAAATGAATATGTGAATCGCTTGGACCAAACTTTCTACTGACGTAAAAATGGGAACCTAGATTCACTTTTTACTCATAGTCCTATCATTTACGGTGATAAGGTAGAAACGTCTGAGCCATATTCTCAAACATATATGAGTGAACCGTATTTAGCTTTTTCTTGTCTACAAATATACTATAGGTCTTTCTGTAAGTCAACTATAAACGAATAATCTTTTTAATAAAATTATATATAGTTCGCCTTTTACAAAAGTTTACTTTTTCAAAAAGTTTGTTAAACTATCTAACACAGTAGTTGCATCTTCCTATAATCCTGCTTATACTTCGAACTACTTACATTACCTATAAAGGTCTTCGCTCTGTTGAAGACAAAAAAGCGATCTAGGGTTCCGTTTAACACATGTTAAAGGCTGGTCCGAGAGAGAGCGTACGGAATGGTTCCGTATACACGGAGGGATAAAAGCCTGGGAGAATGACATCATTCTCCCAGGCTTTTCTTTTTTACTACTATAAAATAGAGGAAAGAAGGGATTTATATGAACAATCAACCAGCGTTAAGTAAATCGCTAAAGGTATATCAAATTGTGTTTTTGGGTCTTGCCTGGATGACTCCGATGATTTTCTTTACAGTTTACGGAGTAGCCTACGATGCGGCTGGAGGGCAAATGGTCCTTGCTTATTTAATCGCTTTTTTAGCTATCTTTTTTACCGCATATAGCTATAGCCGAATGGTAAAAGCATATCCGATAGCGGGATCTGCTTATACTTATACGAAAAAAGCTATACATCCTCGCCTTGGCTTTTTAGTAGGCTGGGCACTTCTTTTAGACTATATTTTCTCCCCTGTTATCGCTATTTTAACATTTGGTATTTTTATGCATACGGAATTCCCTTCTATTCCTGTATACGTATGGGTCATTTTCATGAACATTATCTTAGCTTTAGTCAATATTGTTGGTATTAAATCTGTAGCTCGTATAAGCGGCATCTCCGTTGTAGTTCAGATTCTCTTTATAAGTTTTTTTTGTTTATTTATCGTCAAAGATATTGCAACAGGTCAAGCTAGTTCTTCTACTCTTTTTTCACTTCATCCTTTTTTGGCTTCAGATGTACCGTTTACGACTATTTTTTCTGGAGCTGCGCTCATTTGCTTTTGCTTTTTAGGATTTGATGCAGTTACAACAATGGCGGAAGAAACGATTCAACCTGAAAAGACAATTCCAAAAGCCATTTTTCTTATTGTTTGCATCGCAGCTGTTATGTACATCGCTATCTCGTATTTTACACAGATTGCCTATCCGGGCTTCACGTTTACTAACCCTGATAATGCAGCCTACACCCTTGTAAAATTAGTGGGCGGAAATCTTTTAAGCAGTCTATTTATTACGGTATTAATTATTGCAACCTTTACTCAAGGAGTTTCTTCAGTCACAAGCGTTACTCGCTTTTTATATGCTTTAGGCCGTGAATCCGTACTGCCTCAAAAGGTATTTTCATATATTCATCCAACGTTTAAAACGCCCGTGGTGAATATCTTGCTTGTTACCGCTTTTTCGTTTTTGGGAATGTTCATTGATTTAAACACAGCCGTCACTTTTGTCAGTTTCGGTGCCTTAACCGCTTTTACATTTGTGAATGTATCAGTCATTGCCCATTTTTATATTAAGTTAAAGAAACGGTCGTTTACTGAAACAATACTCTATTTAATCTTCCCTTTGATCGGAGCGGCATTTATCGGATGGCTGCTCACACTGTTAAACAAAGACACTCTTTTGATTGGTGTCGCCTGGCTTACTGTTGGATTTCTCTATTTTTTTGTAAAATCTCGACTGTCGGCTCCTTTTGTAAAGAGAGATCATTCAAAAGTGACGGTCCCTGAAAAATAAACTGAAAAATCAGTTTTCGTGTCAGGTATTCTAACAAACTGCTTGTCAACTCATTTTCACTCATACTATACTACGATTAATCGAAAGCCACAAATGGATAAAGGTTCTTACAGCCGTTAAGAACAAAAAAGCTGTCTAGGGTTCCGTTTAACATATGTTAAAGACTGGTCCGAGAGAGAGCGATATAGCGCTACGCTGTATAACACGGAAGGATAAAAGCCTGGGAGACTACTCTCTCAGGCTTTTATCCTTTTTTTATTCTAAGGAGGTTATTTTATGAGTTCTATCTGGAAGCAAACAATCCCGGCTGGTGGAAAATGGTCAGGCCGAATTGGAAGAGGAAAATCGGTGACGTTTACCGCACAAGAATCCGGTGCAAATGTGTCCCTACTATTATACAACGCTTATGATTTAACAGAACGATACAACATGCCCGATACCTTAAAAGCTCAGCACACTGCTCACTTAACAAAAGGACACGTTCTGATGAGTGACAACGGCAGAGCATTTGCAAGCATCACTGCTGACAACACCGGCTGGCATGATACCATTTCAGGCTACACTACGCGCAGCTTAACTCATCAAAAATACGGCGCATCTACTTATCAAGAATCTCGAAACGAATGGCGAAGAAATGGCGAAGAAAATTTTTCCATGGAGCTTTTGCGCAATGGTTTAACAACACGGGATCTATTCCCTAACCTTAACTTATTTTCAAAAGTATACTGCGACGAAAAAGGCAATATGAATTTTGTTTCTTCCCATTGTAAAAAAGGAGATTTTATTACGCTTAGAACAGAAATGGATTTGATTTTCCTACTGTCTAATACACCTAACCCTCTAGACCCAAGCGAAACGTACCCTTCTGTTCCGATTGAAATAACCGTAGATGAAGCAGCTTCTGTAAGCTCAGACGACTACTGTTTAAATTTTAGACCTGAAAATAAACGAGCGTTTGAAAACACATGGTCTTATGATTTATTGCTTGGAAATAAAACACTATCAACGATTTAAAAATAAAGGAGGCTTTATAATGGCTGTATTTAATCGAGTGGAAAGCAACAGAAAAATAGAGAACGCAATTTATGATGAAACGGTACTGGCTGGGGACGGCTGGATGCATGAGCTTAAACCCGGCCAAACGCTTAGAATAATAGATGTAGAAGGCAATCAAGCAGCGGATACTTTATTCTTTGATGCTGAAAACCTAGAAGATCATTACAGTGCAGTATCTACGATTGCTAATCAAGGAAATATTTATTTATCCACCGGCACAGTGCTGCTTTCTCAATCTGGCAAAGAACTAGTCAAAATTGTTGCTGACACGTGCGGACGCCACGACACCTTAGGCGGAGCTTGTTCGGCACAAAGCAACACCGTACGTTATGCACATGACACGCTTCCGATGCATAACTGCCGAGATACATTTATGCTTCAGCTATCAAAATATGATAGCCGCTACACCAAAAGAGATTTAGCACCAAACGTAAACTTTTTTATGAATGTACCTGTGACGCCAAGCGGCGGATTAACGTTTAATGACGGGGTATCTGCCCCTGGATACTATGTAGAAATGGAAGCTATCAATCCTACACTTGTATTGATCAGCAACTGCCCTCAGCTTAACAACCCGTGCAACGATTATAACCCTACCCCTATTCGCTTAGTTATTTGGGATTCATTATAAAAAGGAGTGTTCATCTATGTTTACAAAAGTATTAATTGCGAACCGAGGAGCAATTGCCGTTAGAATTGAGCGAACATTACGACATTTAGGAGTGGAATCTGTAGCTGTTTATACAGAAGCTGATCAAGACAGCCTGCACGTTGATGAAGCAGATGAAGCCATTTTAATTGGCAGCGGCCCAGTCAAAGAAAGTTATTTAAACGAAGACCTTATTCTAGATATTGCAAAGAAAACAGGCGCGGAAGCTATTCATCCAGGCTACGGTTTTTTAAGCGAAAACGCGGAATTTGCTCGTCGCTGTCAGGCTGAAGGAATTGTATTTATTGGTCCTACACCTCAACAAATGGAAATATTCGGATTAAAACATTCAGCTCGGGAAATTGCGCAAAAAGCCGACGTGCCTTTGCTGCCCGGTACACCTCTTATTACAGATGTATCAGAAGCTGTATGTGCTGCCGAAGAGATTGGCTATCCCGTTATGTTAAAAAGTACAGCTGGCGGCGGCGGAATTGGAATGCGTGTTTGCCAAGATGAAAAAGCGCTTCAAGCAGCTTTTGACTCAGTTTGCCATTTAGCACAAACAAACTTTAAAAACAGCGGTGTTTTTTTAGAGAAATACATCCAAAAAGCTCGCCATGTAGAAGTTCAAATCTTCGGGAATTCTTTTGGAGAAGTAGTAGCTTTAGGAGAACGCGAATGCTCTATTCAGCGAAGAAATCAAAAAGTAATTGAAGAAAGCCCAGCTCCAAACTTCCCTTCATACATACGGGAAAATATGCTGCAAGCAGCTACGCGACTAGCTAAAGAAGTCGGATATCGAAGCGCAGGAACGGTAGAGTTTCTTTATGACGCCGAAGCGGAGAAATTTTATTTTTTAGAAGTAAATACTCGCCTTCAAGTAGAGCACGGCGTTACAGAAGAAGTGTTAAACGTTGATTTAGTAGAATGGATGCTTAAAGAAGCATGCGATGAGCTAGTAAACCTTCCTTCTTTGCTTCCTGTGCCTTCAGGTCACAGTATCCAAGCTCGTATTTATGCAGAAGATTGCTTAAATGATTTTCGTCCCAGCGGCGGGCAAATCGACCAAGCAATGCTCTCTAAAAGTGCTCGAGTTGAAACGTGGGTACGAGATGGGATTACTGTAACATCACTTTATGATCCTATGCTGGCTAAAATTATCGTTCATGGAAAAACACGAGAAGAAGCCCTTCTAAAATTGAGCGCTGCTTTAAAAGAAACAAGATTATACGGCGTTACTACTAATCTTCAATACTTGCAGGGACTGCTAGAAGAAAAAGCGTGCAAAACAGGCGACGTGTATACTCAAATGCTTAACTCATATAATCCGAGCGAACAAGCACTCGAAGTCTTAGACGGAGGCGTTCAGTCCACTGTTCAAGATTACCCGGGACGCACCGGACACTGGAACGTAGGGGTTCCTCCGTGCGGTCCAATGGATCCTTTTGCTTTTCGCATAGGAAATAAACTTCTCGGAAACTCCGCGGATGCACCAGGGATTGAAATGACCCTCCGAGGCGGCTCTTATAAATTTAGAGACAATCTATCTTTTTGCATTACGGGTGCTAACATGCATGCTACATTAGACGGCGCTGAAATCCCTATGTATAAAACCATTAGAGCAAAGCCGGGACAAATTCTTTCATTTAGTGAAGCAACGGAAGGAATGCGTACGTATTTACTGATTGGCGGCGGACTTGATATGCCTAAAATATTAGGCAGTTCTTCTACTTTTACACTAGGAAGCTTCGGAGGACACGGCGGTAGAGCACTTCGTACGGGAGATGTACTGCATGTCTCTGACTACTCTCACGTTGAAAATGAACTTGCCCTTCCCTATCAGCCAGCCCTGTCTAAAGAATGGTCAATTGGGGTCATTCCCGGCCCCCATTGTACAGAAGAGTTTTTACAGCCAGAATATTTACAGCAGCTAACAGATACAAAGTGGGAAGTTCATTTTAACAGTTCTAGAACAGGCGTGAGGTTAATAGGTCCCGCTCCTTTTTGGACCCGTGAAGATGGAGGAGAAGCCGGTTTGCATCCATCAAATATTCATGATAATGCATATGCCATCGGCACCTTAGACTTAACAGGAGATATGCCTATTTTACTTGGCCCAGACGGTCCCAGTCTTGGCGGCTTTGTTTGCCCTGTTACCACCGCTTCAGCAGAGTTTTGGAAAATAGGACAGCTTCATCCCGGAGATAAAATTTCGTTTAAATTAATTGACCTTGAACAAGCTGAAAAACTCAAATGTACTCAGGAAGACTTTTTGCAGCATATCGGAACATCTGCATCACTTCCTGTACTTACAAATCCAGTAGCACAGCCGCTCAAAAGCGATTACCCGCTGCTGATTAACGAAACGGAAAATAGACGCTTCCCATTTTCCGTCCGCTGCTCAGGCGATGCGAATATACTTGTAGAATACGGAGAAATGGAGCTTGATCTGCTGCTTCGCTTCCAGGTACATGCTTTAATGGAAGCTATCCAAAAGCGTGAGGATTTACCGGTTCTAGATTTAACGCCTGGTATCCGTTCTCTTCAAATTCATATTGATGCAACAAAGATGTCTATTCTTGAACTTTGTCAGCATATTTCAGCTATTGATCGCGCGCTTCCTCCTCTTGAAGAAATGGAAGTTCCGTCTCGCATTGTAAAACTTCCACTTTCATGGGATGACCCTGCAACTCAATTAGCTATTGAACGCTATCAGCAAAACGTTCGTCCAGATGCACCCTGGTGTCCAAGCAATCTAGAATTTATTCGCCGAGTAAACGGTCTGAACCACCTTGAAGATGTTAAACAAGTTGTATTTGACGCTAATTATCTTGTAATGGGGCTTGGAGATGTATATTTAGGCGCACCTGTTGCTACGCCTTTAGACCCTCGTCACCGCTTAGTTACAACGAAATATAATCCCGCCCGTACATGGACGCCTGAAAATGCAGTTGGTATTGGCGGTGCGTATATGTGCGTATACGGAATGGAAGGTCCTGGCGGCTATCAATTTGTGGGACGCACGATTCAAATGTGGAACCGACTTCGTCAAACGGAAAGTTTTGAAGCAGGGAAACCGTGGCTTCTTCGTTTCTTTGATCAAATTCAATTTTACCCAGTAGAAGCAGACGAGCTTTTAAAACTGCGCGAAGATTTCCTTCGTGGGAGATTTGAAGCAGATATTACGGAGACAACTTTTAAACTTGGAGAATATTTAAATTTTCTTTCATCTATTGAAAAAAGCACGGCTGCTTTTCGTCATACCCAGCAGGCTGCTTTTCAAACAGAACGAGAAAATTGGAAAGCACTTGGTTTAGCCGAGTACGTCTCTGAACACGAAACAGCTGAAATTATGGAACAAGAACTGCCTCAAGGTACGGAAGCTGTGCGCTGTACAATGCCGGGAAGCGTATGGAAAGTTCTTGTAGAAGAAGGACAAAAAGTTGAAAAAGGCGATACGTTAATTATCGAAGAAAGCATGAAAATGGAGTTTCCGCAGCTAGCACCTATGGATGGATATATCAGTTCTATTCATGTGAAACCCGGCGATGAAGTACAAGCTGGACAGCTGATTGCCGGTATAAAAGCTTTTGCTCCAATTACTCATTAAGGACGGTGGATACCATGAAAACAGTGAGCTTGCCTAAAACATTTTCGGTTCAATGGTTACGTGATATGTATATCAAAAAAGAATTAACTCCGGAAGATGTAGTACATCAAATTTTTACGCGTGTAGAAGCTGACAAAGACATGAATATTTGGATTACCCCTCCCACACTCGGTGATTTAAAACCTTATCTGGATCGCTTAGCTACGCTAAGCCCTGAAGCGTTACCTTTGTGGGGAATTCCATTCGCCGTTAAAGATAATATCGATATAGCACATGTACCGACAACAGCCGGATGTAAAGAATATACGTATATCCCTTCCGAACATGCTACGGTTGTTCAACGCCTTATCGATGCAGGTGCTATTCCTCTTGGAAAGACCAACTTGGACCAATTTGCTACAGGACTGGTCGGTACACGGAGCCCATATGGCGAAACGCACAATGCGTTAAAGCCAGAGCTCATTAGCGGCGGATCGAGCTCAGGGTCAGCTGTATCCGTAGCTCGGGGGCATGCTGCTTTTTCTTTAGGCACCGATACAGCAGGTTCAGGGCGGGTTCCAGCTGGTTTAAACCGTCTAATCGGCTACAAACCTTCCCTTGGAGCTTGGCCATCTGCAGGTGTAGTTCCGGCATGTAAAAGCTTAGACTGCGTCACTGCTTTTACTCATGAATGGAGTGACGTACTGCTCGTAGATTCCATTATTAGAGGAGTAGACGATCGAGACCCATGGTCACGCTCTGTTGTTCGGGCTTCTTCGGCGCTTCCTGAAAAAATTTATATGGTAAAAGAACCGCTTTCGTTTTACGGGCCGTTTGCTGAGCAGTACGAAAAAGCGTGGAAACAAGCTGTGAAAAAGATTGAAGATTTATCTATTCCCATCGAATACATGGACGGCTCGTATTTAAGTGAAGCAGCTGCTTTATTATATGACGGCCCTTACGTAGCAGAGCGCTGGGCTGACTTAGGAGAATTTATCACTTCTCATGAAGAAACAGCCTTTCCTGTAACCGAGCAAGTGCTTCGTTCAGGAGCTAAATCAGAATATGATGCTGCTGCTTTATTTCAAGCTTCACATAAGCTTCAATCCTTTAAACATAAAGCATATCATCAGCTTAATAATGCTGTTCTTGTTATGCCGACAGCAGGCGGAACGTGGACGCGGGAACAAGTAAGAGAAAATCCAATTGAAACAAACAGTGACATGGGGCGTTTTACAAATCATTGTAACTTACTCGACTTGTGTGCCGTCTCTCTTCCATCCCAAGATGCGGATCTTGATTTACCGTTTGGCATTTCATTTTTCTCTACATTTGACGGCGAACAATTCATTTGCGGACTCAGCGAGTTGTTTTTAAATGGGGAACGAACGGTTGATTCAAAAAAAGATACAACATTAGTAGCTGTTTGCGGTTTGCATATGCGCGGGTTTCCACTTGAATCTCAAATGCGTGAACACGGAGCTTCATTCGTACGAAAAGACCAAACCGCTCCTTATTACCAGCTTTTTAAACTGCCTACTTCTCCAGCAAAACCGGGGCTGTTGCGAACACATCAACAAGGAGAAAAAATTGAAGTTGAACTTTGGGAAATGCCTTTATCACTACTCGGCTCTTTTGCCGATTCTATCCCTTCTCCTCTCGGACTAGGCAAAATCACTCTTGAAGACGGCAGTGAAGTAGCGGGTTTTCTTTGTGAAGCTCATGCGACAGAAGATGCGGAGGATATTACGTCTTATAGAAGCTGGCGGGCTCTTCGTAGTTGAATAAAAGAGCCGCCTCTAAGTCGAAAACTCGGCTCAGAGGCGGCTCTTTTGAATTATGAAAACCTTAATTTAAAAACTCTCTTATTTTAAGATAGTGCTTATTTAGGCAGATCCTTTTTTATGTATCTTTTCTCTTTTTCATCCACCAGCCTGCACCAACTATCACTCCGATTACGAGAATAACAAATATTAAACGATCAACATCATGCAAATATTTTTGGATTTTTTCAATATCTCCAAGTCCTCCTACATAGAGCAAGAAAACAAACCACGGAAAAATACCTAAGGTGCTGTATAAAACAAAGTCCCTAGATTTGATTTTACTAAGACCTGCCAAATAGGTTATATAGTTTGCGATACTGATGGGACGGGAAATCGTAATACTCCATTTTCCATATTTATGAAACCATTTTTGGGCACGTTTTATATTTTTTTCACCAAACCAGCGCTTGGTAATAGATTCAAACCTGTATCCCATAACGAACGGAATATAGTTGAATGCGATATAAATAACGGTATTGACAGCTGAAACAATAAGGATTTTCCATATTGAGAGCTGCAGCACCGAGCCAATAAGCAAAATCGATAACGTACACGGAAAAGGAATTGCCGCAGCTTCGATTGCTGTAGCAATAAAGATGCCCACTATGCCTAAATTTTGTACAAAATCAATAAACCCTTGCACCTTTTTTCTCCTTTCAATCATACAAATTTCACGTTCTTTCATCATAACTCAAACTATTCAAAATTTCACGATTTCAAAGCAATTTTACTAGTAAAAAAAGCTCATACGCACCCGTTTGCTATATTCGATTATCTTCTATCATATGCAGTTCATAAGTGAAGTAACGCAAAAAAAGAAAATAGCAGAAAAAAACTCTTTTATTAGTTATAATAAAAGAGTTTTTTTCTGCTATTATTTAACTTTAGCAATGATTTTCCCTTTCACATGGCGTTTTGAAAGCTCTTCTAATGCACTTGGCACTTCTTTTAACGAGATAATGCGCTCAATCATCGGAGCTACTTTCTTCTCTGCTACTAATGCTAAAAGCTCATCGCCCATTTTTGCTAAATCCGCTTGCGCAATCATGTCATCAATGTGGTGTGCAGCATTTAAAGCTACTTCATGATAAGAAATCACCTTTGTAAAAGGCTTTACTTTTGTATAATCAGGTGCACCAGCAATATGTGCTAAATGTCCTCTATAGGCAATCATATCTAAAGAATCCGTTGCGTTCTTTGCGCTCACCGTGTCAAGCACAGCATCTACGCCGCGGCCATTTGTCAGCTCCAATACTTTTTCCGCGACGTTTTCCTCGCGATAATCAATTACATAATCAGCTCCTAACGACTTCACATACTCATGATTATGTGCTGAAGCTGTTGAGAAAACGGTTTTTCCAGCGTTTTTAGCAAGCTGCACGCCAAAGCCTCCTACGCCTCCAGCTCCTCCATGAATTAAGATGGTTTGAATATGGTTCATTGGAAGTTTACGAAATAGTGCTTCATACGCTGTGTAACCTGCAGTAGGCAAAGCAGCAGCTTCTTCAAATGTAACAGCGTCAGGAATGCGCGAAATTGAATGAGCAGTTGTAACCGCATATTCAGCATATCCGCCTTTTTTCATAAAGTCCCCGTGATAGACAACGCGGTCTCCTTTTTTCCAGTCAACTACTCCTTCTCCAACTTCATCAATTGTCCCAGCTACATCTAAACCTAGAATGTGAGGATATGTCCAATAAGGATTTCCATTAGTAGCCGTTTTATAATCTACGGGATTAAGTCCCACTGCGTGAACTTCAACTACTACTTCCCCTTTATTTGGAAGAGGTTTTTCTATTTCTTCTACTTTCATTTCTGTCCATTTATTTTTATCTTGCAATAATAATGCTTTCACAGTCTAACTCTCCTTTTTAAATCATTTGCCTAGCGTTGCTTTTATTATTTTATCTAAAAATGATTTGCTTACTATTTTTATTTTAAAGAGAGCTTGTCTATAATACAAATTAGAAAATAAATAGATATCCATAAATAAATTTATAAGAAAGGATAGCATAAATGATTGATTTTGAATGGTATCGCAGCTTTATTAGCATTTACAAATATCGATCCGTTTCTGAAGCAGCCAGAGCGAGGATCTTAACGCAGCCGGCCATGAGTCAGCACTTAGCTGCTTTAGAAGCTGAAATAGGGGAAGGTTTATTTATCCGTGCACCGAGAAAAATGATTCCAACAGAAAAAGGTAAAGAACTGTACACGCGTATTGTCCCGTTAATTGAAAGTCTAGAAGCTGCTTCAATTGAATTAAAAATGACCGCTTCATCTCCCGACGCGCTGCCGGTCGTAAAAATTGGTTCTCCCGTAGAGTATTTTACCGAACAAGCTTTAGAAAGAATAAAAGATGCAGGCATCCGCTGCTACAGCCAGTTTGGTATTGCTTCTGTTTTGCTTGAAAAGATACAAAGCGACGAAATTGATATTGCGATTACAACCCAAAGATTGCAAATACCTGGAATTGAATATACGGTCATTGAAGAAGAAGAGTTTGTCTTAACCGTCCCTCCTTCTTTTGAAATGACAGCTAGTAAAGACGTAGAAGAGTTTTTATACAACCAGCGGTGGATTAGCTATGGTCTTGAACTTCCTATTATTAGACGTTTTTGGCGGCAGCATTTTAAAAAACGACCTGAAATTCAGCCTCATCACGTGATTCCAAATCTTCAAACGGTGTTAAAAGCCATTCAGCATCACATGGGAATCAGCCTGCTCCCCCGCTATTTAATTCAAGAAGCGCTTCGAGAAAAAAAAGTAAAAATCGAACTTGAACATTTAGCAGTAAAAAATCAGATCTTTCTTGCTTATAAACTTAAGCATCGCGATCATCCTACTATTCAAAAAACGATACGCTGCTTAAAAAAAGAAACCTCTGCAGACTAGTCTGCGGAGGTTTCTTTTTTTGACAGTTGCTGTGCTGAATCTACGCCTACTAAATCTAAAAAGAAAATAAAAATAGGAATACCAAGAATTAGCCCCCATACGCCCAAGAAGTGTTCACCAAACACTAAAATGATAAACGTAATGAACGTTGGCAAGTTTGTTTTAGATGACATGAGCTTTGGATTTAATACATAGCTTTCAAGTGCGTGAAGTACTACCACCATAATTAACACAGATAGTACTTTTACACCGCCTCCTAAACTGTAAGCGATTGTACAAAGTGGAATGAGTGAAACAAATACCCCAAGAACCGGCACTAGCCCTAGTAGAAAGACCATAACGCCAAGTGCAAGCAAATTAGGAAACCCTAACACCCACAGCGCAATAACGGACAAAATGCTGTTCACAAAAGCGATAATAAACTGAACTTCTATTACCTTGCCGAAGGAATTAACAAATTTTCTCCCCAAATAGCCAGCTTCTTTGAAAAACCAGCCCAGCCTAGATTGTTCCAGTTGGACAAATAATCGGTGAATCCGCGACTTTTCAAGTAAAAAGAATAGGCTTAACAAGAGTGCTAAGAAAACTTGTGCACTTACTTTTCCAATATTAGATAAATAGCTGTATACTAAATCAATATTCTGCTGAATATTCTCTGGTGATTTGAATCTCTTTAGATTATCGATAATATAGGTGACGAATGTATTATCAGGGGGGTGTTTGTAAAAATACATCAGCTTCTGTACAAGCTCAGTAACTTGCGTCATAATAACCGGGATATATACATATCCTACAATACCGAGCGCCCCAATCAGTGCGATATAGATGACGATGAGTATAAGCGTTGAATTAAGCGGAAGCTTTCTTCTTAACGTTTGTTGAAGACGACCAATTAAAAAGGTGAAAATAAACGTAAATAACAGCAGCTGAAGCATACTTCTAATGCTGACAAGTAAAACTGTAATGATAATAAGCGTAATGATGCGAATAGTAAGTTTGTTGTGAAGCCAACTTCTTGCAATATTCATGAAACCTTCAATTCTCCTATCTCTCTTTTTCCCAAGTCATTTGTATACATATAAATAAAACGGATACGCTAGACGTTCATATCCGCTTTCGCTATATATAGTGTATCATTTAATATTCAAATTTTACTATATTTCGGCGCTTTTTAGTATGTCTTTATTTTCTCTCCGCTATTCTTTTTCATTTTCCCATACATTATGATAAATTAGCTTGTCTAAATCCCTTCTTTTTTCCCAGTTAGCTTGTTCTAAGATTGGTTTCTCAGGATATTTATCTGTATAGCCAATTGACATAAGCGCTACAGGATCAATATGAGGAGGAATATGTAAAATGTCACGTACATCATTTTTCTTATAAAAACTTACCCACCCCATTGCCAGTCCTTCTGCATATGAAGCAAGCCACATATTTTGAATCGCACACGCAGTTGACATCATATCGGTTTCTGGAATTGAGTTTCTTCCGAGAACATGAGAGCCCCCTCTTGTTGGATCACACGTTACGCAAATAGTTAACGGCGCTTCTTTTAATCCTTGAATCTTGAGCTCTAAAAAATCTTCTTTCTTTTCACCTTCATAATGAATAGCCAGTGCTCTTCTCTCTTTATCTGCTGCCCAGGCAAGTTTATTTTTCACTTCTGTATCAGATACTAATATAAAATTCCAAGGCTGCATAAACCCGACGGAAGGTCCGCTGTGAGCAGCCTGCAGAATGTTATAAACCGTTTCATTCGGAATCTCATCAGACAAAAATGTTCGTACATCTCTTCTTCCGTAAATCGCTTTGTACACCGCTTGCTTTTCGTCGTTTGTAAACGAATTCATCTTCTTCAACCTCCATTAAATTCTCTTTTTAACTATTTTTCTAAAAAAACATTAAAAAAATGTGATCCAAACTTTATGTTTTCTCGTATTACTATATGAATCTATCATAAAGGAGGTTGCAAACATGTTCAACGACGTTTTAATGAACTTATTTAACGCGGTAAGCAGCATCATTAACACAATTGGATAATTTGATTGTACATATTTAGTAAGAGAGGAGGCACATTACATGCTAAACGAGGTACTTATGAACTTTTTTAACGCAGTAAGCAGTATCATCAACACAATCGGATAAAAAAAGCACAAAGAAAAGGGTAACTGCCATTACCACCGTCTTTATGCTTTGCTAGTTCAAAATCATATATTTTACAATAAAAAGAACTCTTTGATTAGGAGTTCTTTTTACTTATCCTAACATGTTCCCTTTTATTTGTATATATGCCTTGCCATTTCAACAGATTCATTTATATGTTGCAAGCATACACATAGGTCTGCAGCTCGTAGTGCAGTTCTTTTAAGTCTTCAGCTGCTTGAGTCAATAACTTCTTTCGCTGAGCTGTATACACATCTAGAATAGCTCTTTCTACTTTTACCTTTTCTTCATATAAAATGTCTAACTTATCTTCATTTCCTTCAAGGGAAATAGGCTTTAACATAGCAAATTGATAAATGGGTTGTCCATAATCCAATTTTGTTAAAATAGAACCTACTAATACATCCTCCGAGCATTCATATACGAAGTTTAACAGCGTACTTAATTCTTCTAGACGAGAAATATCCAGCTCTGCATTTTCGTTGATCACAGTCCCTATATATTGAAAGCACTCTTCTTCTAACTCATTATAAATAGTTGTGATGCGGTGCAATACTTCATTTAACTTCATAAAGTTCCCCCTTCACACACGCTTCTTGATACAACCATATGACAAAACTTGGTGTTTTATACTAACGAAAAAGCGAGGAATATAAACCTCGCTTCTTCTTTTTACCGATACATACTGGCAATGTCTTCAATAAACATAAGCGGTTCTTCTTCTGTTAGTTGTTTAATTGGAGAATAATCCTCTCCACCAAAACTTTGATCTATGTCTTCAATAAACGAAGAAACTTCTTCCGACTCTTCACGATTAGCCGGCATTTCGTATTTTTGTAATTCTGTGCGGTGCACGACGGATAAAATATGGCGAGGAAATTGCTGCTTCGTTTTTCCAAAACAGTATACCGGCTTGTGTTTCAAAAAGCGTTCTACTTCTTCTTGTCGGTTATAAATGCTTCCATGATCACCCCAAGCTACCACAACCAGTTCAGCATCTTCCACTGCTTTTTGAATATACTCACCTGCTCTTGTTCCAACAGCTTCTTCTTTTGAAAGCATGCGTAAAAACGAAACATGATCGGTTTGATAGCTGAATAAATAAACGATTTCTAAAACTCCAAATCCCCACTTTTGCGCCAGTTCTATGCATTTGGATACAGCTGTATCGTCGCTGTATTCATACGTATTTTCTGGAAATGACAAGATAAACGTAAGTTTACGTTCGTTTACTTCACTCCATTTGCATAATAGAGAGTATTTGTATTTGCCTGTTTCATCAAAAATAACTTCTTTTTTCACTGCTTCCATCCCCCTGCCTTCTTACAATCTTGTTACTTATCTATTGCAAATGAGCTAAGCAGTAATCGTAACCTTGACTGTTAAAAGTTTTATTTTATATGTATTTCAAAATCATGCCTTCATGACAACTTTTCTTCCATTTTTTCAAAAAGCAATTTTTTCTTCTATACATGCTTTTTACAGCTAGTGAATATTCACATATATATCTTTCCTCTTTTCGGCCCTCCAATCAAAATAGATAAAATCAAAAGAATGGTCTATAATAAAGAAATAACCAATGACTTTTTCACTCATGTTTTTGACAGTTACGGATTTTTTCTCAGCAGGTATGTTCAAACCTGATCCTCTGAGAAAATAGAAGATAAATTTGTGTAAAGAAAGGATTTTGTAAATGGCTACTACACACACATTTACAAGAGGAGAAGAAATTGCAAATGCGATTACACACGGCGTTGGAGCCGTACTCAGCATTGTTGGATTAACGCTTTTAATCGTACTTTCTTCGTTAGAAGGAACGCCTTGGCATGTTATCAGTTTTACTATTTACGGAGTAACCATGCTGCTTCTCTATGTCTCCTCTACGCTTGTCCATAGTTTTCCGGAAGGTAAGGTAAAAGATCTTTTTGAGATATTTGACCACTCTTCTATTTATTTGTTTATTGCCGGTACGTACACTCCATTTTTATTTATCGCAGTAAAAGGAACCACCGGCTGGACACTTTTTGGAATTGTATGGGGCATCGCTCTTGCAGGAATTGTATTCAAAGCTTTTTTTGTAAAGAAATTCCTTTTTATTTCTACCATTCTTTACGTATTTATGGGATGGATGATTGTGTTTGCTTGGGATTCGTTAACTCAAAACATTGCCCATCAAGGAATTGTCCTTCTCGTAGTTGGAGGCGTGTTGTATACAATCGGGGCCGTTTTTTACGTATGGCGAGGATTTCGTTTTCATCATATGATTTGGCATATGTTTGTTCTTGGCGGAACCGTACTCCACTTTTTAGCAATCATTTTATATGTATTGCCTATAACCAATTAAAAAAGGGCCCTCTGGCCCTTTTTTAATTGGTTATAGAATTCCTTACCACAGTTTTGCCATTTGAGTCACAAGCGTATAGACTCCTAGCACAGCCATAATAACGACCACAAAACCGCCAAAAATGGTAAGCCAAGTCGGATGCTTGTAATCGCCTACTATCTTCTTTTTATACGCCGCTATAAGCATTGTTCCGAGTGTAATAGGTAAGATTAACCCATTTAATGCTCCAGCTAAAATAAGCAGAGTGACCGGCTGGCCAATCGTTAGGAAAACTAGGGTTGAAATCGTAATAAAGGCAATGATAATCCAGTTTTCATATTTCTCAATCCTTTTGCTGAAGGATTTAACAAAGGAAACCGATGTATATGCTGAACCAATAACTGAAGTGATAGCCGCTGCTGCCATGACGACACCGAATAATTTATAGCCAATATCCCCTGCGGCTAACTGAAAAACAGAGGCTGGTGGATTATCAGGATTCAGTTTTAACCCTTGACTCAACACACCTAATGTCGCTAAAAATAGAAAAATTCGAATGATCGAAGCAATCGTAATACCAGATACTGCTCCTCTTGTTACTTCAGGAATCGCGGCTTTTCCTTTAATTCCTGCATCTAATAAACGGTGACCTCCTGCAAATGTAATATATCCTCCTACCGTTCCTCCTACAAGAGTAACAATCGCCATTACGTCAATGTGCTCCGGCCAAAATGATTTAGAGACTGCTTCTCCTACTGGGGGAGCGGACGAAATAGCCACATACACCATTAAAATAATTAATATTCCGCCCATTAATTGAGCAAATCGATCCATTAATTTTCCGGCTTCTTTGACTAAAAAAATTGCGATAGAAATGATGGCTGTAATGACTGCACCGGCTTTAGGGGAAATACCAAATAGCGCATTGAAGCCAAGACCCGCTCCTCCTACATTTCCAATATTAAATGCTAAGCCTCCGATTACAATTAAAATAGCAATAAATAAGCCGAGACCTGGCAAAACACTGTTAGCGATATCCTGTGCTCTTTTTTCTGAAACGGCAATAATACGCCATACGTTTAGCTGAACGCCAATGTCTAATAAAATCGACAGTAAAATGACAAAACCAAAACTTGCGGCGAGTGCTTGTGTAAAGACTGTTGTTTGAGTTAAAAAACCTGGACCCACTGCTGAAGTAGCCATTAAAAATGCTGCTCCGAGCAGCACGCTCCAGTTGCGCTCTTTTTTCATGATGTCACCTCATTGTGGTTGAATAATGATTTGTTCTTCTTTTAGCTTGTCACAAATAGCTTTGGCAAATTCAACAGCATGTGCACCGTCTCCATGAATACAAACGGTATCTGCTTGAATGGGAATCTCTTCATTTTGCACAGTAAACACTTTCTTTTCTTTGACCATTTTAATTACTTGAGAAATAGCCGCTCCTTCATCTTGAATCACGGCGTTTTCAACGTTTCTCGGCGTCAGCATGCCGTTCTGTTGATAGGTTCGATCTGCAAATACTTCCTGAGACGTACGCAAGCCCATTTCGTTTCCGACTTTAATCAATTCACTTCCAGCCAAACCATATAGAATAGCTTCCTCACTAACATTATAAACAGCTTCAGCAATAGCTTTAGCTATGTCTCGATCCCCTGCAGCCATATTATATAAAGCGCCATGAGGTTTCACATGATGAAGGGTCCCTCCTTCTGCACGTATAAAAGCTGAAAGAGCCCCCATTTGATACACCATTAAATCATAAGCTTCTCGAGGCATAATTTTCATATATCTACGTCCAAATCCAGCTAAATCTTGCAATCCGGGGTGGGCGCCAATCGCCACATTTTCACTCAAAGCCAGCTTTACTGTTTCTCTCATAACCGAAGGATCTCCGGCATGAAAGCCACAAGCAATGTTTGCTGACGTTACATAGCGTAAAATTTTTTTATCATTTCCTAATCTATAGTTCCCAAAGCTCTCCCCTAAGTCACAGTTCAAATCAACGGTAGCCATCTTCGTCCCCCTTATATTTTCATTCGAAGTGCTCTTTTAATATGATTTATTTTCTTTTCCTGCTCCATATATAAATGCTGTGCTTCATCCAGTGAAATTGCTTGAAAAGAAATCTTTTTCCCTGGAGAAATTTGCGCCAGCGCTGAAAAATCTGCAGTTGCTACCTGTCCGATTCTAGGATATCCTCCTGTCGTTTGATGATCTGCTAATAAAACAATGGGCTGTCCTTCTTTTGGTACTTGAATCGTACCGAACGTCACAGCGCTAGAGAGCAGCTCTTTTTCTTGACCAAGGACTAATTTCTTTCCTTTTAGCCTATAGCCCATGCGGTCAGATTGAGGGGTAACGTCAAATTCTTGATTAAAGAAATGCTGTTGACTTTCTTTTGTAAACCAATCAAATTCTGCACCTTTCATCGTGCGGATAATAGGCGTCTCGTATGAAGGAAGAAGTTTAGGATGAATCGTCCAAAAAGCCTGCTGAAAAGAGCGGTCCGTTTGCTTTTTCACCAATTTCTTTATAATTGCTTCCCCCGTTTCTGTAGGAGGGTGGCTTAATACTTCGTCCCCTGACTGTAATGCTTTACCGTGCAGCCCGCCTATCCGAGCGCGAAGTGAAGTAGATGTACTTCCCATAACTGCAGGAACATTAAAAGCACCGGAAACCGATAAATAAGAACGGCACCCTAAAGTCGGAACGCCAAACTGTAGCACGCTCCCTTTTTTCACATATAAAGGCCGCCACATCTTTACGGCTTCATCATTAACAGTTGGCGATAAATCCCCTCCCGTCAGGGCAATCAAAGCATCTTGCTGAAATTCAATTTTTGGCCCCATTAACGTAATTTCAATAACCGGCTGATTTTCTTGATTTCCTACTAATAAGTTGGCAATCCTTAAAGCAACTTTGTCCATTGCCCCGCTGACAATCATGCCGTCCTTTTGATATCCATGTCTGCCGATATCTTGAATCGTTGTTAATAAACCGGGACGTATCACTTTAATACTCATCTTCATCCACCTCCTTTTGGGCTTCATATTCTGTTTCAGAAATGGAAACAAACCGGATACGATCACCTGCTTGAAGCAAGCTTGGCGAATCATTTTTGGGGTTAAATAGTGTAAGAGGAGTACGCCCGATTAACTGCCACCCTCCAGGTGTCTCAATTGGGTACACGCCGGTTTGCATTCCTGCGATGCCAACTGACCCTTTTGGGATGCTGTTTCTCGGTGATTCTTTTCTTGGAGTCGCAATTTCTTCGCTCATCCCTCCCAAGTAAGGAAAACCAGGAGCAAAGCCTAGCATATACACCAAATATTCTCCATTTGTATGAATGGAGATAACTTCATCAGGCGTTAATGAATGAAAAGCGGCTACCCTCTCTAAGTCCGGGCCGTACTTTCCTCCGTAACACACCGGAATTTCAATTTGTCTAGCGACCGCTTCAGATTTTTCTTCCTGGCGGAAAAGCAGCTCTTCAATATATGTAGATATTGCTGTGTAAGGATTTCTTCTTCCTTTTTCACTCATTACCCAAGGGTCATAATAAATTGTAACTGTTGTAAAAGCCGGCACATATTCAATCATCCCCTTACATAATGATTGCTCTAGTACCTCAGTAAATTGCTGAATACGTTTATGTATGCCGAAATTAATTTCGTCTCCAAATGAAACGACAATGCCGCTGTCACCAAGAGGATAAAGTCGATAATCGTGACTCATTCCGTCTCCTCCTTTTTTACTTAGTATTGTTTGAGCAGCTCCCTTTAATGCTGTAGTTAGATACATTCATTAGAATTACTAATGGAATTGTTGTTTTCGAATAATAATTTCTTATATACCTAATAAAAAAAAGAACAATAAATCCCTATCCTGTATGGATAACATTATATAAATATAAAATAATCTTATGTTCTACTAAAACAAACTCCAAAGAAAAATTCAACCTTTTTAAAATTTTATCGTCAAAAGGATCACGTTTTTTCAATTTTCCCCATAAAAAAACTGCTTTGTTTTTTATACCAAAGCAGTTTTTTTGTAAACATGAACAAAAAGATAAAACTTATAGGCAGTGAACCATTATATACCTCTGCGGGCAAAATCTACAAAACGAAACTTATCCAGACGATGACGTGATTCCGTATATTGAAAAAGGCTTGCATCTTCTAAATACACATAGTTTCTTACTACCACAATATGTTCATAGTCTTTTAAATCTAAGTAACACTTATCTTCGTCCGTCAGCTCGTCAACGGAAATTTCTTTTTTGGCAAAGCTTATTTTCAGCCCAAGATCTTTTTCTAAGTATTCATAAATAGAGCCTTTACATATGTCTTTTGTGAGGTGAGGAACATACTTTTTATGAAAAAAATCTTTATCTAAAATAATTTTCTCCCCATCGATTTCCCGCGCTCGAACCACTTTCCATATAAGATCTTTTTTCGTCGCCCCAAGCTGTGTGCACAGGTCTTGATCGGCCTTGACTAATTCAAACTCTTTTACAATAGTGGTCGATGTATGTCCCAGCTTTTCCGCTACTTCTTTGAAGCTAACAAGTCCTGATACTGGAAAATCAAAGCGTGATACGTCCAATACAAATGAGCCTTTTCCTTTCATTTTTTGAATGTACCCATTTTGTGAAAGTAAATTTAACGCTTTCCGTATCGTTTCACGAGACGTTTGATACTGTTCAACAAGTTCATTTTCAGAAGGAAGTTTTGTATTAGGACGCCAGTCACCGCGTTTAATTTTATCGACTAACTGTTCGTAAATGCTGATAAATTTATTTTCTTTCAATTGCCATCACCTATTTTACTTTCTATATATACCCAATTGTATAAAAAGAACGATAGATTGTCACCCATCGTTCTTTTTACTTTTTCTCTATTTTTTTAAATGATACACGATTGATTCATACGGCCGAAGGAAGACTTGCTTGAATTCCTTTGATGAATCTTCGTAGTTAGACAGCAATATTTCACTATGATATTCTTCAAAAGTTAGATTTTCTGGCAGTTTAAAAGTCGTTTCGCTGCCGTAGAAATTGTTTATAACCAACAGCTTTTCATCTGCTCCATTTCGGATATAAGCAAAAATCTGCTCGTCTTCTCCAAGAATCAATTCATAGTTTCCATAGGTGATAATCTCGTACTGCTTGCGCAGTGCAATAAGCTTTTGATAAAAATAAAAAATTGAATCTTCATCATCTAACGCTTTTTCCACATTAATTTCACGGTAGTTATCGGCTGGATTAATCCACGGCTTTCCTTTTGTAAAACCTGCATTTGGCTCATCGCTCCATTGCACCGGTGTACGGGAATTATCTCTTGATTTATGTTTTAAAATCTCCAAAATTTCATTTTCGTTCATTCCTTGTGCACGTTTTATCTCATACACATTTAATGACTCCACATCTCTATATTCATCAATAGAGGAAAACTTCGGGTTTGTCATCCCTATTTCTTCCCCTTGATAAATATAAGGTGTTCCCTGCATCAGATGAATCGTTGCAGCGAGCATTTTGGCAGATTTATTATGATAGAGTTCATCGTTTCCATAGCGGGAAACAACGCGAGGCTGATCATGGTTGCACCAAAATAGTGCATTCCATCCCCCTCCTTTATTCATCTCCGTTTGCCAAGTTGATAGAATCTCTTTTAATTTAATAAAATCAAAATCTGCTAGCGCCCACTTTTCTCCGTTTGGGTAATCGACTTTCAAATGATGAAAATTAAACGTCATGCTAAGCTCGCCCCGGTCCGGATGAGAATATTGAATACAGTGGTCAACAGTTGTCGACGACATTTCCCCAACGGTCATGCTATCGTATTTTGAAAAAACTTCTTGATTCATTTCTCGCATATATTCGTGAACGCGAGGACCGTCGGTATAAAATTTCCGTCCATCTCCTGGCGCGATAGAACCATCATCATCTAAAAAGCGCTGATCTTTTGAAATTAAGTTAATAACGTCCAGACGAAATCCATCTACTCCTTTTTCAAACCAAAACGTCATCATATCGTACACGCTGCGGCGCACACGCTCATTTTCCCAGTTCAAATCCGCTTGCGTGACATCAAACAAATGCAGATAGGATTGTTCTGTCAGCTTATCATGCTCCCACGCCGAACCTCCAAATTTTGAAACCCAATTCGTCGGAGCACTTCCATCTTCTTTTTGATCTTTCCAAATATAAAAATCTCTGTACGGGTTATCTTTCGATTTTTTAGCTTCTTGAAACCATTTATGTTCAGTTGACGTATGATTAACGACAATATCCATGATGATTTTAAGATCCCGCTTATGCGCTTCTGTTATTAAACGATCGAAGTCCTCCATTGTTCCGTATTCTTCTTGAATAACAAAATAATCACTTATATCATATCCATTATCCCGCTGCGGCGATTTATAAATTGGCGTTAACCACACAACGTCTACGCCAAGCTTTTTCAAATAATCTAGCTTTTCAATAATACCAGCTATATCACCCAAGCCGTTGCCAGTCGTATCGTAAAAGCTTTTAGGATAAATTTGATAGACAACCGATTTTTTCCACCAAGGTTCTTGCATTTTTAACACCACCATTTAATTCTTTGGATTATGTTGAAACGATTCTGTAGCCGCGACAGTTGATGTAACGGTTGATTTTTTCTGAAGCTTTCCAAGCGTTAACGTTAAAAGAAACGGCACCACAATTACGATTACCATTCCAATAATAAAAGCTGGCCAGCTCTGTGGAACAATTGATAACGGAGCAGGGATACCCCCAATTCCCACCGATGCTGCTTTCACTCCCGCCACGGATATGACGACCCCTGCAATAGCTGAACCAATCACTGCAGAAATAAAAGCAAATCTAAAGCGTAAATTCACACCAAACATTGCAGGTTCCGTAATGCCAAGCCATGCTGAAATCCCTGACGTTAAAGACAGTCCTTTTAATTTCTCATCATTTTTTGAAAGAATCATTATCGCAAAAGCCGCAGAGCCTTGTGCAATATTAGATAATGCTACCATTGGCCATAAGAACGTACTTCCGACACTTCCAATCAGCTGTAAATCTACGGCTAAAAATGTATGGTGCATGCCCGTAATAACAAGGGGAGCATATAAGCCGCCGTATACAAGTCCTCCAATAAATGGAGCCGTTTTAAACAGCCATACAACTGCACCTGTAATCACATTTCCTATTGCAAATGTAATCGGACCAATCACAATAAAAGCGAGAAACCCTGTTACTAAAAGAGCTACAGGCGCTACAATTAAAAGCTGAAAACCATCCGGTATTCGTTTTCGTAAAAACAATTCGATTTTTGCTAACACAAACGAAGCAGCTAACACAGGTAAAACCTGCCCTTGATAGCCAACTTTCTCAACGTGCAGACCAAATAAATTCCACGTATCGATGCTCCCTTTTTTTAATGCTTCTCCATAAGACCAGGCATTTAGCAAATCAGGATGGACCAGCATGAGCCCAAGGACAATTCCAAATAAAGGGCTTCCTCCAAAACGCGTAACAGCTGACCATCCAATAAGAGCCGGCAAAAAGGCAAAAGCCGTATTGGCAATTAAATTAATCATGCTCGCAAAGTCTTTCCACTGTGTATGAACATCTACGATTGATTTATCATCGTAAAAAATTCCGGCTCCTGTTAATACATTATTTATTCCCATTAATAAACCCGCGGTTACGATGGCCGGTAAAATGGGAATAAAAATGTCAGCTAATGTTTTTATTGCGCGCTGCAGAGGATTCAAGTTTTTAGCCGCTTCGTTTTTCACTTCCTCTTTTGACAGTTCACCTATCCCTGTAAGCGCCACCATTTCTTTATATACTTTATCAACCGTGCCTTGACCAATAACAACTTGAAACTGGCCGTTTGTAGAAAAAGATCCTTTTACTAATTCGTGCTCATCTAGCATACGTTGATTGACTTTACCTTCATCTTTTAAAACAAGTCGAAGACGCGTTACACAATGCGTTGCAGCAGAAATATTTTCTTTTCCGCCAACGGCTTCTACAATGCGTTCAACAGATTCTCGATTCATGTCTTTTCCCCCTTGTTTCCGTTTTCATTTTACTCCTGTATTTCCTATCCCCCATATAAATTTCACCGCAAACCTGTATATACAAGCTTTATGTTTTTATTCTAACCTGTATATACAGGTTCGTCAACAAAAATAAAATTACTTCTTTTTCATTTCATGATATAGTCAAAAAGCAAAGTATATGGAAGGAGACGTTACAATGCTGCAAGTAAGATTAATGGGAAAACAAGAAGAAATTAATGAAGCAATCAAACAGTTTGAACAGAACTACCATATAGAACATCAGTCAAAAGAATATACGCGAAGCGCTAATCCAAAGTACGAGCGCAAAAAAGATACTCGGGTGTATCTTTCCATGCATCCTAAAAAATAATTTCCGGTTTATTTCAGAGAAGAATAGTAGCTTTTACAAACTAAAGGATTTATATTATAATTTCAGTATTTACTATAACATCCGATTTGTATTTAAAAATCAGAAAGAGGCTTAAAAATGGCATATAACGACATATCTCTTAGAGAGAAAAGTATTGTATTTATCGGCTTTATGGGGGTAGGAAAAACAACTATTGGAGAAATGGTTGCCAAAAAATTGTATAGAGATTTTGTTGATATAGATCAAGAAATCGAAAGAGAATTTAATATGCCTACTTCTCAGATTTTTAAAGAGCACGGTGAAACTTTCTTCAGACAAAAAGAAAAAGAAGTAATAAATCGACTTTCACAGCAGCGTTTAAAAATCATTTCTTTAGGGGGAGGCGCTTTTTTACAAGAAGAAATTCAAGAGATTTGTTTATCTAACTGCATCGTATTCTTTTTAGATTTATCTTGGGATTCTTGGAAAGAACGCATTAGTTTAATTATTGATAGCCGCCCTGTTTTACAAGGAAGAAGCTTAGAAGATATTGAAAAGCTATTTTACGATCGTCAAGCTATCTATTCCAATCACCATTCGAAAGTTGAAACTGATAATTTAGATATTGAAGAAGTAGCTAACTATATCGTTGATTCATTAAAAACAGCTTGGGACATTTATCAACCTTAATGAAATAAAAATTCGTTCCCTTAACAAGCCTTTACAAAAAAAGACGTAGCCTAATGCTACGTCTTTTTTCATCCCTAATGCGAACTCATATAAAAATTGATAAAAAAGGCAATTGTGATCACATACATCATCCAATGAATTTCGCGACGGCGTCCTGTAAACAGTTTAATCGCTGTGTATGAAATGAAGCCGAATGCTAAACCTTCTGCAATGCTGTAGGTTAACGGCATCATGACAATTGTTAAGAAAGCGGGAACAACTTCAGTAAAGTCGTCGAAGTTAACGTTTCGAATGTCACTCAGCATAAGCGAACCAATAATAATGAGTGCCGGAGCAGTAGCAACGCTTGGGATAAATTGAATGAGCGGTGCAAAAAACAAGGTAAATATAAATAAGATGGCAACCGTTAGTGCCTTTAAGCCGGTACGCCCTCCTTCTGCAATACCTGTTGCATTTTCAATATACGTATTTAACGCAGTGCTTCCAAAAATAGCACTCGCCATTGTACCGATTGAATCCGCTGCAAGCGCGCGATTTAAACCTGGAATTTTACCGTTTTTATCTACCAAGTTTGCTTTTTTAGATAATCCAATCAATGTCGCTAGCGTATCAAATAATTCTACGATGGTGAAAGAAAATACAACTGAAAAAATGCCGTAGGCAACTGCACCCTTTAAATCCATTTGAAAAAATGTTTCTCCAACGCTTGGCGGCGTAGCTGAAAAGACGTCTTTCAAGGAATGAGGAACTGCTTGTACTCCTACAATCATCGCTAATATTGTCGTAGCAAAAATACTTATAATGAGAGCACCTTTTACATTTTTAGCCATCAGTACAGCTGCTAATATCAGCCCAAAAATAGCCAGTAGGGGACCTTTATCCATGACATTTCCAAGCCCTACAAAAGTAGACTCGTTTGCCACAACTAATCCAGCGTTTTTCAAACCGATAAACGCAACAAAAAGACCAATTCCAACTGCTATGGAAGACTTTAATACGTTCGGAATGGCATCAATAATCTTTCCGCGTATTCCTGTTACCGTTAAAACAAAAAATAAGACCCCGGATATAAAAACTGCTCCAAGTGCCGTTTGCCATGACAATCCTTGCCCTAATACTACTGAATACGTAAAAAACGCATTTAAACCCATCCCTGGACCGGTTACAATCGGGAAATTTGCCCATAGAGCCATCAGTAACGTACTAAATACAATGGCATAAATGGTAGCTGCAAGAGCCGCTTCTCGGGGGATACCCGCGTCAGACATGATAATGGGGTTGACAATTACCATATAACTGACCGTCATAAAAGTTGTAAGTCCTGCTAGTATTTCTTGTTTTGGTGTTGTGTTGCGCTCTGATAGTTTAAACAAGCGCTCTAATATTCCGTTACGCTCCAACACGCGCGCCTCCCTACTTCTAAAAAAAATAAAAAATCCTACCTATTCAAATGTCCTAAAAAAGACACGATTTAGGAGGATTTTACGTTGCAAAGTAAAATCTTTTGTCCTATTATAGTCTTAATTTGTAGATATGCAAAGGTAGAAAACGCTATCATTATAAAAATTTTTATCTTCCGTTAGTTTGGAATTTTGAAAATTTATTTCTCTTATCTTTTTAGTCTGTTGCAAGAGTACTCTTTTTACTCATTTATACAAAAAAGAGATTAAGACATAACTAAATAAATCCATTCTCAAGACAAATAAACAGATGAAACCTACGTTCACCTTGACAACAAAAAAACTCGAATTATTAATCAATAACTCCGATTAATAATTCGAGTTTTACTTTTGTTAAAATACTTTCATTCCAGCCTCTTCTTTGTTTTACATCTTATGAAATCAAAAGCGGGATTCTTTTTAAAAGACGATCAATCGAATGATTTGCTTCTTTCAATACAATTCCTTGGTCAATTGTTTTTAACACGCGATTTTCCATCACAATTTCTCCATCAACCATCGTTAATTCTACATCTCCTCGCGTTGCTGAATACACAACTCTGGAAATAGGGTCTACGCCGTAAGATGGAAAAGTATGAAGCTGATTTAAATTTAAAATAGCAAGATCCGCTTTTTTCCCGACCTCTAAACTTCCAATTTCTTTTTCAAGCCCGACTGCTTTCGCTCCGCCGATTGTAGCCATTTCTAGCACGTGCTTTGCATTCATGGCCGTTGGTCCGTGCGAGGGTTTATGAATCGTAGCGGCCAGCCTCATTTCGTTGAACATATCCAAATTATTATTACAAGGAGCACCGTCAGCGCCAAGACTTAAAAATACACCTTGCTCTAATAAACCGGGCACATCTGCGATTCCCGATGCAAGTTTTAAGTTTGAGCCTGGGCAATGACTAACTTTTACTCCTTGATTCTTAATAATTTGCTTTTCTTGATCATTTAGCCACACACAGTGCGCTAAAATAAGGCGTTCATTGGCTAATCCTAAATGATCTAAGTACATGATATTTCTCATACCCGTTTCAGCTTCTACGATGCGAATTTCTTCTTGATTCTCAGAAGCATGAGTATGTACATGGACATTATATGCAGCTGATAAATGGCTCACTTCACGCAGCAAATCTTCCGTACACGACAGCACAAATCTTGGGGAGAATGCGTATCGAATACGACTGTTATTTGAATTATGCCATTTTTCAAGCAGCTCTACACTTTCTTTGATCGAGTCAGCCGTTGTCTCCTGCAGAGCTTTTGGCAGATCATCGCCTTTTTTATCCATCATTACTTTTCCTGCAAGAGCTCGGATTCCACTTTGAGATATAGCTTGAAAAGCAGAGTCCGTATGATGAACAGTTTCCATATCTACAATTGTTGTAGTCCCGCTCTGAATGAGTTCGCCGATCCCTAACAGCGCTGAATAATAGATAGATTCTTCATCATGTGAAGCTTCAAGCGGCCATATTTTCTTCTTTAGCCAGTCTAGCAGCTCTAAATCATCTGCTTGCCCTCTAAAAAGCGTTTGACATAAATGGATATGAGTATGTATAAAGCCCGGCACAATCGTTTTATTTGCTGCGTCAATGACTTTATCTACCTTTTCCGGATGCAGGTTTTTCGCGATTGCTGCAATACGATTTCCAACAATATAAAGGTCACCGTAAATAATATCATTCTTCTCATTCATCGTAATAATCTCTGCATTTTTAATTAATGTGTGCGTCATACCTTCTTTCCCCTCTTTCGTAACATCTATCTATTTCTAGCTCAAGCCGAACACTAACATCTTCAAGCAATCTTTCTTACACTGTTCTTAAATATATATGGTGCATGCTCTGAGTTGAATAAGTGTAGGTAACCTCATGCGCGATAGAGAGTTTGGGTAAAAAAAATTCCTAGCTGATTATACAGCTAGGAGGTTGGATTTATGATAAAATCCCAAGTCCCTTTTTCAAGAGGTTATACGAAATCGCAGGAGAATAATGTGATCTTGTATTTATAATATGGTGTTTTCAGTCTATATACCAGCTTTTTGTCAGAAGTTCTAACATTGTTTTTTTATTCTTTTTTATTATGTAACTTTTCTTAACACCCTTATTTTTCATGTTATGCAATTTATTTTCGTTTCTTCTATGTAATATTTCCTAAAAATAAAGAATCTATCTTCTGTTTCTATACAAAACAGAAAAGTTATTTTATGATTTGTATGATTAAAAAACTACAAATCTATATTTTAGGGGTGATTAACTTGGAAAAAATAAATGTTGGCTGCCGTTTTACGCTTTCCGTTATGAGTGATAACTTTATCGATATTATTTTAGGCGCACTAAACGAAGTGGATATGTCTAAAGTTCAGCGAAAAACGGACCGTGTTAGTACGTTTATTGAAGGAAGTGCTAAAGACGTATTTGAAGTTGTGCAAGCCGTTTATAAAAGTGCTGGAAAATCTGGAAAGCATATTGTGCTGAATGCCACGTTTTCAACAGGGCAGCACGAAGAATATTTTGAAGAAAGAAAAATAAAACCAAAAGAAAACATATCTTCAAACCAACAGCTTTGTGCTTCGTTCCCTGTATCCACTCAATTTTCTTTGTATCCATTAGATACGCCGCATTATGTAGACATCATCAAAAGCGGAATTGGCGCAGTTAAACAACAGGGAGTATTTGCCGAAACCGTGCCTTTTGCAACAGCTTTAGAAGGAGATGTGAACAAAGTATTCGCTTCTCTATACGAATGTTTTATGAAATCTGTACAGCAAGCTCGTGTCGTGATGACAGTTAATATGTCAGCACACAGTCCTTCTTCAAAACGATAAATTACTTCGTATCTATTTATAAAGATAGAATACTAGAAAGGATTTATATAAATATGGCTACAAAAAGAACGTTTTTTTCTTTTTTCCTGATAAGTGCGTTATTATGTCTATTAGTCGTACCAAACTCTGTTATGGCTAGTGAAAAACCTGCACATTTAACGGTTGCTTCTTACACGCAGTTCTTGAAAGCGCAAAGTGATAAAAGTTCACTGTATGAATTTTCAAAACTGTCGCGTCAACAAAAACAAAAAGTTGTACAATCACTAAAGGATCCATCTCTGTTAAAAATGGATATTGAAGAAACTAGCGGCACGGTCGAAGCTGCAAGTACAGCAGCATACGGAGCAAGAACGGCTTCACCTTTATTCAAAACAGCAGCTTATACGGCTTCTTATAAAGCGGCTGGATTTACAACAACAAAACTAACGGTGTATGTAGACTATTACACGAAAAACTCATCGGTGACTTCAGTCAAAAGTGTACGAGGCGTCGTCACGAAAAATGTAAACCCCCTTGTGTCTATTTCAAAAAAGAGCTCAAAATCTTGGGTGCAAAATAATCGAGCCTACGGGCGAATCGACTGGCAGTGGAAAATTGCAGCTAAAAATGCCGGAATCAAAAGACAAACTGCTTACGGTACAGCTTCCGGCGCTTCAGGCGGATCAACAGCTACAGTTAATTGATAAAGAGGAATAAATAATGAAAAAAATGATGTGGTGGATTGTTGGTATTACAATTGGAGTACTTTTACTAGGAATTATGGTAGGTTATTTATCATTTTATAGCATATAAAAACAGCAGGTAATTTCGCCTGCTGTTTTTTATCTAAATGTCATCTTCTTGTCATAAAATTAAAACCTCCACTTACAGTGTCTAAGTGCCTGTAAGAAGAGGTTGGGATCACAATTGTTAGTAAGCCTGGTCTCTTCTTATCTTTCAAGCACTGCTTGTGGGAGTTGGCACGGTTCTATAAAGTCCGTTGCCGAGGTTTCACAGGGCCTATCCCTCCACCTCTCTTGATAAGAAGTTTGTCGAATTTTGTTGATAATTGTTGATAAGATAAATATTATGTTACATGCTGCACAAACAGATGTCAACTACTTTTCAGAAAATTGTTTTCCCTCTAAAACTATGATATCGCTACCATTACTATGACAACTAGGTTACAAATATATAATTTTTTTATATTTTTTTATCACGCTTTTACAGCTGACTTTTTCTCAAAAGAAGTGATAGCCTCATCTAGCATACGAATGCCGGCATCTATCTGTTCTTTTGTTACAGTAAGCGGAGGTACCATGCGAATAACTTCACTTGCATTTCCGCAAAAATAAAATAACACGCCTTTTTCTAAAGCTAAGTCTAAAATCTCGAATAAGGCGTCTCCATCGCCTTCTCCCGTATGCGGATTAACAATTTCAATTCCAATCATAAGTCCTAAACCACGGATATCCCCAATAATTGAATGTTTGTCCTTTAAAAGATGCAGCTTTTCTAACGCATAAGCGCCCATTTTTTTCGTGTTATCCAGCAGTTGTTCTTCTTTCATCACTTCAAGAGTTGCAAGGGCTGCTGAACATCCAATAGGATTTCCTCCAAACGTTGTACTATGTGTGCCAAGGGGCCACTGCTTCATTAATTCTTGAGAAGCTACCGTTGCACTAAGCGGAATTCCAGAAGCAATTCCTTTTGCTATAGCCATAATATCTGGCACGACATCAAACGTTTGTCCAGCAAACCATTCGCCGGTACGGCCAAATCCTGTTTGCACTTCATCGAAAATAAGTAATATTCCGTGACGATCACAAATCTCTCTTAACTTCTTCATCCAACTTTTCGGAGGAATAATATAGCCGCCTTCTCCTAATACTGGTTCCAAAATAACGGCCGCCACTTCTTCAGGCGTGACTTGGTGCTTAAAGAGTATTTCAAAATCTTTTTCAAGCTTTTCAGTAAAGTACACATCTCTGTCTAGCTCCGCAGGGCACTCTTTTGGATTCGCATATGGAATTTGATACGTCAGTCCTGAAGGCTGCTGAAATTGTCTATATTTGCTTTTCGAGGTTGTAACACTTAAAGCTCCCATCGAGCGGCCATGAAAACACCCTAAAAAAGAAATAACATACGGACGCTTTGTGACATGTCTCGCTAATTTCAAGGCTCCTTCAATTGCTTCGGTGCCACTATTTCCAAAGAAAAAGCAGTCTAAATTGCCCGGCGTTACTTTTCCTAACTCATCGGCTAACTTTAGTATCGATTCGTACATAATAACACCTGAAGGACCGTGCAATAATTGATCTGCTCCGTCTTTGATTGCTTTTACTACTTTCGGATGTCTGTGTCCTACATTAGTCGTAGCGATTCCGGAAGTAAAATCGAGATATTCTTTACCATCCAATCCATAATAATAGCATCCTTCTTCTTTTACAACGGGCAAATTCGGATGGTCTTTAGCCATCGTCGGTGCTAGCAATTCAGGCATTCTTTCAAATAAGTGACTCCAATCTTTTGACATACTACATCCTCCTTGAAATTATACAAATCAATTAATCTTATTCCGAAATATAGTTACTTATTAAACAATATTAGGAAATTCAGTTATACTAAACGCTTTAATAGAATAGTAATAAAACTTATTTTACTATGCATTTTTATTAAAATCAATTGTATAAATATTTATATATGAATTAATATGCGGGGTCTCATCCCTTCCGCTTTTCCCGCAGGAGTCTTCGCCTTGTCCCCAAATCAACAGCTAGAAGTACTTACATATATGAAACCTACGTTCACCATCACCATAAAAAAATCCGAACGATTAATCGTTCGGATTTTCCCTCAACTAAAATACTACTGCCACAGCCTCTTTAAGTATATTTATTCAAGATGTTTGGCATCATTGATCGTTTCAAGACGCCATTTTCCACTTTCATAAGCAAAAGTTGTAATCGATGTATTTTGTAAAACAGTAGTCCCTGTTCCTTGTTCTCCGCTTGTTACATGATGAATGAATGTATTAATTGCTGCCCCGTGACTAACAACTGCTACTTTCTTTCCGATAGACTTCTTCATAATTTCCGTTAACCGCTGAACCATCCGTTCTTGAGCCGCTTCGAGTGTTTCGATATTATATAAAGGCTCTTCTCCCCAATTTGTCGCATAGTTTGGCACAAGCTCATGGAGAACTTCTACGTTCTTTGATTCTAGTTCTCCAAAAGAGCGCTCACGCAGCTGCTCACAAACTTCCATTTTCTCTACTTTAGCAGCAGCTGCAATTTCCCTAGCGGTCTCCTGCGCGCGAAGCAAATCGCTTGTATAGATTACATCAATATGGATATCTCGAAAACGTTCCGCTACGCGTTTAGCTTGTTGCTTTCCCGCTTCGTTGAGCGGAATATCAGCATGCCCTTGAATAAGTTTGTTTTTATTCCAATCTGTTTGGCCGTGTCTAATTAAGTAAAGCATCGTAATCCCCCTTTAATCCCGTTTTAAAAATTGATAGACAGCTTTATCAACCTCTGAGCTTTCATGTAAATCTGAATGTGCTTCATGAAACGTGTGGAGATGAATGTGTTCGGTGAACTCTTGCAGTCCGTACGCACTTTCTACTGTTACCACTCCATCTGTCTTATCTCCCACATCTCCTGCTCCTGAAAAAACGTCGATTTCTTTTGAGAAATCTTGACGACTTTCGTACAGCTTGTTTAACGCTATAGAGTGAAAAGCTAAATCACGAGCACCCATAGATTCAATATGATTGCGTGCATGAGGATACATCTCCATTAATTCCTGATAATCTAATCCTTGAATTGGCGATCCTAACGTAACTAACTTTTGAATATACTGAGGGTTAGACAAACTAACAGCTGCTGCTGTTACTCCTCCCATACTATGTCCAACTAAATCAACAGAAGATGCTTTATATGTATCACGTACATCTTGCATAATAGCTTCAATCCATTTTTGCTGCTGTGCAATACTGGCATCTGGCTTTTTAAAGACGATATGAATAAGAGGAAGTTTCCCCTCTTTTGCTTTCATAATGTGCTTCCACTGAATAGCTCCATCTTTTTGAACAACGCAGTAAGCTACTTTAGTTCCCCATCCGTTTTGTTCAAATCGTTTAATCATTTTCCCTAAGCTTTTTTGACTGCCTAAATAACCATGAATAAATAAAACCGGCACATTTTTCGATTGGGCACCTCGTTTTATTTGTGGGGCAAAAATATAAAAACAAAGCGAAATAAATAGTATGATACTAATCAATAAAATTAACAGCCGCAAGTTCTCACCCTCCGATCGTCTGGTCCATTACACTCATTAATAAAAAAATTTGGAGTAAATTTTATTCTGATACGTCCTGTAAGCTGCAGAACTTGTCATCTTTTTTTTGTCAACGAGCTGCTCAAAGCGCAAACGCTTTTCCGTAAGCATCTCTGTTAGCCTTTGTTCTTCATTAGCATCCGTGCATATAGAAATCAATTCTTCTATTGTAGCCATATCTCGTTTCAGCTCTTGTTCATCCGTTATCATGTTTGCATTTTTTAATATCCTATACGCTTGGCGCAGTTCTTCAGGTATATGTGATAAATCTTCTAACTTTAATGGTTTTCCTTCCCCAGGCAGCTTATCAAAGTCACCGTCTTTTATTGCTTGTCTAATTCTTTCTTCAGCAATTATATACGCAATATCCAAGGAAAGACCTCCTTTAAGCAAATATAAAATTCAATCTTACCTTCTATATAAAAGATGTATAATAAACACAGCTTTTATAATTGTATTTTTTATTATACTATGATTATAAAATTTGAACTACCTTCACTTCTTGGATAGACTATCCTCTCTTTGTAAAATAATTTCCAGAGCTTCACTCCTTTCACTATCAAACTTTCTTGAGCAGTTTCTTAATTAGCTGAAATTCAATGAACGATTCTGCATCAGGTTTTGTTATCTTATCTTACTATATTTATACAAAAAAGCCTCCTTACGCATGTAAGGAGGTGGAAAAAGGTAATTCTAAGGTCATCATGTTATGCCTACTTTCTATAAAACCACATTTTGAGAGCGTTTTCAATGTTTTTTTATATTACTTTGCTAATTTTCTTTTCGTTTAATGAGGCTCCGTAAATATAACGAAGCCTCACCAAATTTCTACTCTTCTTTATCTGATGGAATCATAATTTCTCCTTCGTGCTCTTGTTTTTTCAAAAGCAGCTGGAGAATCGTTTTGGATAATTTACTAGGCTGATAGGGTTTAATCAGAAACTCACACACTCCAAGCTCTAACCCTTTGCTTCTTTCGTCTAAAGCAGATGAGATTAAAATAGGAATTTTTTCTGTCTCTGTATTTTCTTTGAGCTGTCTTAAAACATCCCAGCCGTCTAACTTATTTTCTCCTAACTTAATATCTAGAACAACCACTTCAGGCTTTTGCTGATGAATAGAGTTTAATGCGTCTTCTCCATTGTTAAAATACCGAACGTGAAAACCGCTTTCTTTTAATTCTACCTGTAAAAGCGTCGCTAAACTTTTATCATCTTCTACAATCACTACGCTTTTACGGCTATCATTCGTATTTATCATCTCTTCATCGTACTGAACTTCATATAGAAGCGGGAGAACAACCGTGAATGTTGTTCCTTTTTTCCATTCCGATTGTACAGTAATGTCTCCGCCATGAGCTTTTACAATTTCTTTTACAATTGCTAATCCTAGACCTGTTCCGCCAATTTTGCGCATATCGGAGTTATCTACTCTGTAGAATTTGGTAAACAATTGACCTAGCGCTTTATTTGGTATACCAATCCCTTCATCTTGAATATCAATATAAACAGCGTGTTCCTTTTGATACACTTTAACTGTAACGTTCCCTCCATCGGGGGAATATTTCACTGCATTACTAATTACATTATTAAACAATTGCAGCAGCTTATCTTTATCTCCCATTACTGTAAAATGCTCTTGATCGGAAATCATATCAAATTCGTGCTTACTTGTTTGTATTTTCTGGACCTCAATCACCTGCTTAATAAGCGGCAGAATGTCTTGATACTTTTTATCGTAGGTTTGTTTCCCCGCTTCCATTCTTTGGACGTCCAGAAAATCGTTGATTAAAGATGTTAACCGCTGTGCTTCCTGATAAATAGTAGTTAAGTACTTCTTCTGTCTTTCTTCTTTTAATGTTTTGTTTAGCATAAGCTCAGTGAACCCTAATACACTTGCTAAAGGTGTGCGCAGTTCGTGACTCACAGTGCTTACAAATTCCGACTTCATCTGATCAACTTCAAATTCTTTCGTAATATCCCGATGAACGAACAATACGCCAAACATCTGACGGTTTCGATATACGTATTCGCTATAAACTTTTATAACTTTTCGCTTACCTTCCGTGTGCAGGTAATAAACAAAAGACTTTTCTGCTTGCTCTCCCTTACAAATGGCTTCAACGTATTGTCTCAGCTGCTGTATATTTTCGACTTTTTGAGAAAGAGCATCTAGCCATTGATTGCAAGAGAGCTGAAGAAGTCCGCTTTGATGCTCATATTGAAACAATTCGCTAATCTTCGTATTCACTTGTAGAATCGTACCTCTTGTATCTACAAGCTGCATTCCTTCTTGAATCGAATTTAAAATATCTTGAGATAGCAATCGGTCATGCTCAGACTCTTCGTAAATATAAATTTTTTCAAGGGCAATCGTAATTTGTTTTGCCAGTATTTCAAATGTCTGTAATTCATGTTCTGTGTATTCATCCGCGTAGCGGCTGTAAAACATATAGGCTAGCATATCTCCCTGTGAAGAGAGCACCGGTACGATAACATCATACAAATAAAACGTTTGCTGATGATATAGGCGCTCATGTTCTATACACTCTCTTTTTACTACCATACATTTTTTCGTCTTTTGCACATGATCAACGTAATTATTATGAAGATTTGCCACCATCTGTTGAACACTTGATGAAGATAGACCAAATGAAGCATGTGTCTTTTCATCGGCTAGCATAATAAACCCGTGATCAGCTTTCATCACCCGGCTCATGTTTGTGACAGCACTCGTGAGAACCTCTTGCTTGTGAAGAGAATTTGTTAGTCCATGCACAAATAAATTGCGCAATTCTAACTCCCCTTCTCGTTCCTTGGTCAATTCTAACGCGTGCTGAAGTTCATCTTGCTGACTGTGCAATTCATCTTGCTGTGCAATCAGCTCCTCATTTTGAGCCGTTAACTCCTGTTCATTATTTTGCAAAGTCGATACCATTTTGTAAAAGGCTTGAGATAGCATACCAATTTCATCTCTTCTATGTTCATCAAATGTCATAGGCATTTCTTTTCCGGCAGCAATTTCGCTTGCCGTATATGCGAGCTGACTCAGCGGCTTTACAAACTTATTTAGCAGTACCCGTGTAAGCAATAATAAAATGACCACTGTAAACGCTAAAAATAAAATAAAGAGCGTTTGACTTTTCTGCATGTCACTCGACGTATCATCGTACTGTGTATTTAAGTCTTTAGTTAATTCCTTTTGGTAGTCATCAAGTTCTTTTTGCATTTGTTCTATTGATGTAGAAGCAGCCTTCCGCTCAGGACTAGAGCGGACTCCTTCAATACCTTTTTTGTCGTAAATATCTTTAAAATAAGGAAGCGTTTGATTAAAATACGTGTTTAGCATCACCGTCGCTTCATTTACAAACGTACGCTCACGTCTATCTGCGGCTAGACCTGAAAGTCGATCAAGATTTTCTTCGATAATTTTTTGCTGACTTGCAGCCTCGTTATACATATCCTCTGAATCAAATGCAATAAACCCACGAGCCTGCAAAAAAGCCTTGTTCATTGATTTATCAATTGTAGATAGCAGCTGTGCCTTTTCCCGTACTTGTGCCCTGTACTGGGCATAATCAGCTGTAATTTCTTTTTGCCGTACAACAAGTACAGTTGAACCCGCCGCAAAAGCAAGTAAAAGGATACTTGCTAAGAGGATGAACTGGATTGAGATACTTTTTCGTTTTAGTTTATTGTTCATCTAAAATTTCCTCGACACGTTCGGCTAGCAAGAGGGGACTAAACGGCTTAGACATAAAATACGCAGCCCCTGCTTCTAACACTCGGCTTTGATCAGCAGCTTGATTCTTAGCTGAAAGCATCAATACTTTTGTATGGCGCTTATCTTTCATTTCTTTTAGCTGTTGAATGACTTCAAGCCCGGTGAACACGGGCATCATATAATCCAAAATAATTAAGTCAAAATCACGTTCTTTAATAAATTCCAAAGCTTCTTCGCCATTTTCTGCTTCCGTCACATCATGTCCTTCATCTTCAAGGGTATCTACCACTAACATACGAAGCACTTCTTCATCTTCTGCTAATAAAATTTTTGCCATTGTTATTCCTCCGCTTGTAGTCGTCCATACGTTTTTTGCAATATGAAGTAGGACGGCTTTATTCGTTCATGAAAAGTTGGATACTTCCAATTTCTCCACTTGTATAAGTAAAAATCTTTTAATAAAAGTTCTCCTATTTTCTGAGTCGGAAACGTATCTTCTACGTCATTGCTCTTCTTATTAACAGCTACGACTCCCACTTGAATCCCTTTTATTTTCTCGCTGGATTCTAATCCTTTTTTGGACCAAATATCTCCCATTATTTCTTTTTGACTCGGGTCTTTTACATTTAAAAGCGCCCAAGGAATGCGAAGTTCAGCAATTCCACTTGATTCATTTACTTTAAAATCTGCTAGCGAATCAAATGATGAAGAGTTAGGATCGCTGTTTCCTTCTTGGAGCTTCCCAGTTTCATAGGCGTCAAAAGGAATGGTTCTCTTGTTTTTCCCTTCTCCAATCGCTAACTCTTTGTTAAGGGCGAGTCTGATTGGATTAAACATGCCGTTGTCTTTTGTATCGGTTCCTTTTACGGCCGGAATCATTTGAAGCTGATGAGCATATGAAAAATAATACGTATCGTAATAGCTGTCTATCCACAAATGACTGTCTTCTTTCCCGTTTAATTCTGCTACAAAATCAATTCCTTTTGTTTTTAAGGAAGGAATTTGGGGAATCTTTGACTGTCCCTGATTGTTAATCGTGTTAAATAAGAAATAAAGCTTTTGATTTTCCAGTTCTTTTGCACTCACGTGTAGATATAGATAACCTTCATCACTTGTAATGTTCAATGCTTTTAACTTTTTAGACGGCTTATATACCGACTTGCTGTTCAGCTTTTTCCAATCATCTGATTTACCGTCTACTTTGACTTTCAGCTTCGTTCCTGGATCAAAACTCAGCAGTCCAAAATGCTGCTCTCCCGTTTGCAAATTCGTCCAAAATGGCCTTCGGTTCGGATTGTCGTACTCCATCGTATTCCACGTTCGCTTAAACCATTCATCTTGCCATGTAAAGACCATACCGCCAGCCATTTTTTCTTCGACAATGTCTTCGTATAAGCGTGACAGAATCTTTCCTTGTTCTTGTTCCGTGTGAAAGCCTTGATCCCACCCGTATACGTTTCTATGGGTGAGTCCTCGCGAAGCCGGAATGCCAAATTCAGCAACAAGAACGGGCATATGATGAACTTCTTTCATATTTTGCAAATAGCCTGCGTAGTTATTTTTCTCTCCTCGATGATCTCGATAAGCGAGATAACGAGGTTCATAGTTTAAGAAATCAGGATAGTACGGATAAATATGATAAGAGGCAAATAAGCCCGGCTCAAATTTTTTAGTTGTGTGAATTAAATTAGGATTAACGGACACTTTATCTTCGTCTTCAGAAGGCTCATATGGATGAGTAAGCAAATCCGTCGTCACCCAGTTTGTAAAGCTCATAGGCCGCTGCCAATCATATTTATCCTGCTCATAGGAAATTGTTTTTTCCATAAGCTGAGCAAGCCAAATTTCAAAGGGGTTGCCTTTTTCGGTATAGATGTACTGCCCTTTAAAATCTTTCATTCCTTTATGTTTTTCATTTGTCGAAAGAGCTACCGTGGGATCCCATTCAACTCCTATAATCCAGCCCAAAACATAAGGAGAAATGTCTGCTGTATACGTTCCGCTTGCATGTCCCGTCCGTTTTGGCAGTGTGGCATTTCCATGAATAACGTTTACAATCCTTTTCATTTCAGCTTCAAATTCTTTTGTATTTTCCTTTGCAAAAGCATCTTGTGAATCATAGAAAACTTCTTCATTCACCCATACCCCATGAAAAAGATAAATGGGTTCTTTGGCTTTTTGATTATACTCAGCAAGCGCTTCATAAAAGGCGGGAGGATGAATGGTGTATACGCGGATTGAGTTTGCATTCATCTTTCCAATTTCTTTAAACCAGCGCAAATATTCTTCTTTCGAAATAGCAGTCTCACCAGGGAAATGTCCTGGCTTACTAATGCCCATATTTACTCCTTTAATCAGCAAATCTTGCCACTTGCCATTTTGATAAACTTGCAAATAATCTTTTCCTACTTTCCCTGCTACTTTACGGTCAGCATCTTCATAGATTTCCATATTTTCATTAAAAGTAACAGAAGCAGGCTGCGATTCATTTTGCTGTTGATCTATGATCTTATTCATAAGAGGCAGATAAACAGTCCAGTAAAAAGAAGACTCATCTTCTTTTCCGATTTTCTCTGTCCATTTCTTCCACACGGGGTAAAAAGAGGTTTGATAAATGGAAGGTACTTCTCCTTGATCTGCAAAATCTCCTGCAAAGTAATAGGTATCATATCGCTCTTTATTATGATGAACGACTGCTGGTATGGACAAAGGGATACCATTTTCCTTTAGCTTGTTTTTTCCTTCAGAATCCAAGTGAAAGACAAACTGAGCCTGCACATCACTTTTTTGCTGGGGTATAATTACGTCAAACCAATATTGATAAGCAGATTCATCCTGTAAATTTAATGTTTTCTTTCCTTGTTTTGTATATTGAAACCATACTGGATTTTCTTTTAATTCTTTTTCCGTTATAATAACGAGCTTATTGGATTCATTAACGAATAATAAGCCTTTTCCTGTAAGGCTCCACTCTTTGTTGTACTGCTTTTTGTAAGCACTTTTCACCCAAGCAGGAACTTCTTCACTGCCGAATTCCTCAAAGTAGCGACCAATCCAGCCAGACCACGTAACATTGTACAATTCATACAGTTCTTTGCGAACGTCTAAGGAAGTAGGGCTTCCAAATGTATTAAACTCTCCAATCAGCGTTTTTGTACGTCCATTCAGCGCTTTCTTAACATAGCTCACGTCTTCAGAAGTCATGCCGCCATACACCAATTGAGAGCGATCTCCTCTTTTAGCTTTTACGCCTAAATCTTCTTTGTATACACCATACGTGTCGGTGATATAAATCATATCTGCAGAGTTTGTTTTTGGCAGAGATTTAATGCTGTATGTTTTATCTCCTTTTGGGTAAAACCCTGCATAATCTTTTGAGATTTCATAAGGCTTCCCGTCTTTGCGTACTTTCGCTTGATTCTGCATCCACATTAAGCCTTGATGCTCTCGAAACGTTTGATCTGGCACTGTTTTATCAATAACAAGCATATTCAAATCAGTTGGTTTCTTTAGCTGCCAAATAAGAAATGGAGAAGCCGTTATCGCCATAACCAAAATAATGCCGCCGATTAATAACCATTTTTTCATTGTGAAACTCCTTTTCGCTGCATGTCTCCCCAGCCTTTTTTATTGCGAATAACATCCAACAATCCATGACAGCGCCATATAACAGTTAGAGGGCGATACCAAAAGGATTCAGTCAGGGAAAAGACAAATAGCTTAGCAATATCGGATACTTTTGGATATTTACGAAGGCTCCACTCTTCTAGCAAAACGGCCGCCATTGAATAAAGAGAACCATATACAACCATTAAAAGAAAAAGCAAATAAGCAAATTCTACATAAATCCCGCCTACAACTAGAGAAATAACAATAAACAAATAGCCTAACATTTCCATGACCGGTCCGATTAGTTCAATAAACACAAAATAAGGCATAGAAATCATTCCGATGCTTCCGTATTTCGGATTAAACAGCATCTCTTTATGCTTCCAAAGACTATCAAATAAACCACGGTGCCAGCGGTTCCGCTGTCTTCGCAAATATTTGATTTCATCGGGTGCTTCTGTCCAGCATACGGGATCTGGAATATAAACAATTTGATTGTTGGTTTTTTTCTGTTTAATCAGTCGGTGCAGGCGAACAACGAGCTCCATGTCTTCGCCGACCGTATGAGAATAACCCCCAGCTTCAATCACCCAGCGTTTAGAAAATACGCCAAATGCTCCTGACACAATAAGCAATAAATTATGGCGACTGAGACCAATGCGCCCCATAAGAAATGCACGTAAATATTCAATAATCTGCATCACAACAAGCGGCTGTGTATCAAGTCCAATCGATACGACCGCACCGTTTTCGATTTTACATCCATTTGCAATTCGAATACTTCCCCCTGAAGCAATTACTTCTCCGTCTGAATCAATAATTGGCTTCATAACTTTTAAAAAAGCATCTCTTTCTAACACTGAATCGCCATCGATCGAACAAAAATAAGGATAGTTGGATAAATTAATTCCTGCATTTAATGCATCTGATTTTCCCCCATTTTGTTTATCAACTACATATAAATAATCGTATAATTTAGAACGATATACAGCTTTTACTTCTTTCGTCTCTACTTGCTTTCTCACAACTCGATTCATTTTCACAAGAGAAAACTCCTCGATTAGCTTTTCTAACGTATCATCTGAAGATCCGTCGTTTACTACAATTACTTCATATTCCGGATATTCAATTCCAAGCAGCGAACGCACGCTTCCAATAATCCCGACAGATTCGTTATAAGCGGGAACTAATATAGATAACGGTGTTGTATAGCTAACCGCAAGCAAATCTTCATAAGGTTCTTCATCATTTAATTGATATTGCTTTCGCAGTTGAAAAGCAGAGATGATAAACATCATAAAATAAAAACAAAGCACAAAAATCATATAAGCAAATACAGCCCATCCGCAAATGGACAATAAAAGATGCCAAACACTATTCCACAACCGTAATTCCTCCTTTTTCAAGCCATTCTGCTGCCATATCTTTCGAAAACTTGTCATCAGTCGTTTTGTATACTTGAACTAAGTATTCTTTACCTGTTGGGATTTTCATCATTGACTGAGCAGCATTCGAACGCACAAGAAAATGAGAATCTTTTAGCGACTGCTCAAGAAGTGACAATCCCTTCTCATCTCTCGTTTTGCCTATTAGTTTTGTAGCCATCATTCTTTCTTGCCAAATACCTGACTGAAGATGGTTCGTGAGCTCCTCTATTCTTAATGGAAAAGATAAAGCATTAAGTGATTTCAATGAACGAATTCGCAGTTCTTCTGATGAACTTTTCATGTGCATTTTTAAGAAATCTATATACTCTAACTTATGATTGATACCGATCATATCGATAAGAGGCAGCTGAATTTCTTCTTGTAGATTTTCAAATTTATTAATAAATTGCTGAAACTGCTCACTGTTCATAGTTCCAAACAAAGAGCGGTACATAAATTCAGACAGCGGTCTAGAAGCGTTTGTCATGTACACAACAAACTCAGGGCGGTTCAGCTTAACTAAAATTTTTAAAATTTGATTTTTTTCAGCCGCTGTACTATTTTTTTTCTCATACATTTCTACTAATTGGTCTGTTAGCGTAGTTAGACCAAAATCTTCAATAGCATAAAGGGCATTCATTCTGACACTCCATCTAGAATGATGCAGCTCTTTTTTATATTTGGGTGTAAAAACCTTCTCCGCATAGAGCGTGATGTTATTTAGAATTTCATCGCCTTGTACAGCTGCAGAAAAACCGCTCAATAGTTCCTCTACACCCGCCAGCTCTATTCTATTTTTAGGCTCTAACCGGTGTTCTTCATCTTTTCTGTATAAATAAATAAAAAGAGATTCTTTCATACTATCTTTATAGAATTCTACTTTTGCTCGAAAAGCGTTTAAACGCGCTTTTTGAATAAGTAAATAACTCAGAAAACAGACTAAAAGCAATAGCAATCCGCCAAATAAGACATATACCACTTGAATTGACATCGCCATTTATTTCACCTTCTTCATTAAATGACGCACGCGCGCTTCAAGCTCCATTAACTTAAATGGCTTTGTCATGTAATCGTCTGCCCCAAGTTCTAATGCTCTTTGAATATCTTGTTCGCTGTTTCTTGATGTAAGCATAATAACCGTATACTGATCGTGACGTTTATTCTGTCTTAATTTTTGCAGCACTTCTAAGCCATCCATTTTAGGCATCATTCCGTCTAAAATAACAAAGTACTGATCGCTAGAATGAATCCATTGAGACTCAAAAAATTCAATGCCATCTTTGAACACTTCTATTTTCACTTCATAGCGATCTCCTACATCAATCTTACTTAAAAGCTCTTTCAGCATCGTTCGAATGATAGAATCATCATCAATAATAGCCATACGAAGCGTTCGCTTTTTAACCAGCTTGCTTTGAGAAGAAGCTACAATTTTTTGACGTCCTGATTCCTTCGCTATATATAATGCCTCATCAGCTTGATGAAGAGCTTTTTCTAACGGCCATTCAGTGTTATGAACTTCTACAACTCCGCCGGAAAAGCTGCAATAAAACGAATTGCTTTGATGTGTGAACACTTTTTCCACAAAGAAATCCAACAGTCTATTTAATACTGTTTCTGCCTCTTTTATATTGGTTTTTGGCAGTAAAAGAATAAATTCTTCGCCTCCATATCTAAAAATGTGATCTGTTGGACGAATTTCATGCTTCATATACTCTACAAATGCTTGCAGCACACGGTCTCCCATAAGATGTCCATATCGATCATTTATTCTCTTAAAGAAATCTAAATCTAAAATCGCTAAACAAAAAGGATCTTTTAAGCGGTCGTAGCTGGATAGCTGCTGACTGTAGATTTCTTTTAAATACGTTCGGTTATAGGCTCCTGTTAATTCATCAAACATTAAATAGGAGTTAAACATCTGCTTTCGTTCAATATGGTGACCAATTCGAAGTAGACTTTCTTCCATATCGAGAGGTTTAACAAAAAAATCATCGGCCCCTAATTTAAAAGCCTTCAAACGCGTCTCTCTTTGATTATCAACGCTCATCATGACAATGGGGACGAACAGTTGCTTTGTTTTATCACGTAAAAATGAAAGAATGTCAAAGCCTGTACAGTCTTTCATATGTACATCAACAACAAAACAATCCGGCTTTAATTCGTAAAAAGCCGTAATGGCTTTTTCTTTAGAGGCAGTTGCTAATACGTACCACCCTTGTTTTTCAAACTGTTCTTTTAAATACATCAGCATTGAAAGATCATCATCCACAAGTAAAACATTCGCTGTTTGTTCACTAATTTCTATCGGTTTATTTATGTCTTCTACGGATTGAATTTCATCTTGATAACAAATTTTAATAATATCTAATAAAAATGTATTCAACTCCGCGTAACCCCAGGTTTTTTTCTGATTTTTTTCAAAAGCTTCCATTAACTCGCGGGAACGATCTCCTAAATAATTCAGTCCAATGGTTGCAGACGTTCCAGAAATTGAATGCAAAAAGCGGTACACTTCTTCATGAGGTATTTCTTCATTTTGATCGGTCCACTCTTGCAGCTGCTTGCGGACATTAGCTAATAATGCAATTTGATATTTATCCATCTTATACACCCTTTGTTCGATATAGTTAACACTTACCCCATATTACTCCATCCATTTTTCTATAATATTTTGTAAGTAAATGAAATATTTTCTTACTTTTATTTTAAGTATGTTTTTTCCAAATGAAAAGCAATTCCTTTTTAACCATACTTTTCCTTCAATGATTTTACTTTAAAATGATTCTTTTTTCACTCATTATTTTTTCTTCCCAATAAGTAAAATGACCTGTTATCTTCTTTATAAATAGACCTACAACCTTATTGACAAAATTAATGAGTCTTTGTTACCCTTATACAAGTTGTGAAAAATTTAAAAGTGAATGCTAAGGAAAGCAGCCGTTTTGATGAATAATCAATCAAATCAGGTTCTTTCCTTTTTATATTTTTACTAAGGTAGATACTTTGCTAAATAAAGTTTCGCTTTATACACCGTGTCCTCTTTGTCATAGGCGCACTTAGACCGAAAACAGACGGAAAGGAGTATAAAATGTTTACTCAGCTTACAGAAAAAAACCAGAATGCAGAAGAACTAAAAGAAACACTTGATGATTTAGAGTTTCAGCTATTTCGCATGCAGGATAATTTAAAAGAAATTGCTAAAAAGTATGAAGTTATTGGTGTCGATCAGCCTGAAGATAATCAGTTAGTTATTGTATCGGCACAAAATGACGGAAACGCATGTAAAATTATGCTAAATGAATGTACAAAAGCCTATAGAGGGGCTTGGGATTTTGCCATCGATGGCGTATATGAAGATAATCACACGATTTTTATTGGTGACATTAAAGGGCCCGCTAATAAGGGATATGGTTCTGTATGTATGAATTATTTAAAAGAAGTAGCGGTTGATCAAAATGTTCATGTCATTAAAGGCGATATCGCTGAGCGCGATTGGGATCATCTCGAAAGATTGATTCATTTTTATGAAAAACATAACTTTGAGGTGAATATTGATTATACGAATAAGTGCGGAGAAATTGAGTGGACTCCAGCTTATCAATAAAAAACGAACAGACGCTGTCTGTTCGTTTTTTATTTGATATATGCTAAGCTTTTTTTAATGCTGCTAAGTGGACTTTCTATACAGTGATCTTGTTCAACGATCCACCATTTTACGCCTGCTCTATGTCCTTCTTGCATTACAGCCTTTACATCTACTCCTCCGGTACCAAGAGGAGCAAAAAACTGCTCGCCGTCTGTTGTCATATCTTTTAAATGAATAAAAGGCGCACGATTTTGATAATGCTGCATCCACTCCACTGGATCTTCACCTGCTTTAGTCAGCCAATAAATGTCCAGTTCTACGTTTACCTCAGTTTCTTCTAAGATTGTTTGGAGAGCTGACTTTCCAGTTGACAATTTCTTCAGCTCAAAATCATGATGATGATAGCTAAACGACATACCTTCTTTTTTACAATACGTATCAATATCATTTAAAGAATCAATAAGCACGTGATATCCTTTTTCAGTTTGACGTTCAAGCATTAAATAAGGACAAACAATATGTGAATTTCCAACTTGCTGTTCAAAGTGAATCACTTGCTCTAAATTAGATTCTAATTGTTCAAGCGGCACATGACTAGAAGCCGGCTTCAGCTGTAAATCCGTTAACCATGCTTTTACTTCTTTTGCTGTATATCCTTCGTACCCTGCAAATTCTACCCCTTGATATCCTAAAGCAGCTACTTTTTGAAGCGTTCCTTTAAAATCTTTTTTCATTTCTTCACGCAGCGTATAAAGCTGAACTCCTACAGGTATTTCTCCCATCTTCTCTCCCCCTGTTCATTGAGAAAGCTCCTATAATAGGAGCTTCTGCTTTTATTTTACTGCACTTCCAAGCATTCCTGAAATAAAATGACGCTGAAGTGCCAGGAAGAAGACAATGATTGGAATGGTTGCAATTGTTACTCCCATCATTACTTGACCGTAATCAATAATCGATAAGCCAATTAAGCTTGAAAGAGCAACTGGTAATGTAGCCATTTCGTTAGATGTAGTCGCAACTAAAGGCCACATAAAGTTATTCCACTGTGTCATAAATAAGAAAATAGCTGCTGCAGCCATAGCAGGCTTCATAGAAGGAAGCACAATAGTTAAAAAGATTCTCATCTCTCCAGCTCCGTCCAAACGAGCAGCTTCAATAAGTTCCGTTGGAAAAGCTAAAAAGTTCTGACGTAATAAAAAGATAGCAAACGGAAAACACAGCTGCGGAACAATAAGTGCAAAATACGTGTCAAGCAAATTAAAATTCGACATCAGCTGAAAAAGTGGAATGAGCGTTGCTTGATATGGAATCATCATAGACAATAAAAGCGTAGTGAAAATTGCGTTTCGGCCTTTGAATTCAAATTTAGATAGCGCATATGCAGCTGTGGAGCAGACCATTAAAGCTACAATCACATACACGACTGAAACAAATACTGAGTTAAAAAAGACGCGCCCTAAATCAATTGAAGCATTTAAATTTTGTAGATTTGTCATAAATTGATCGCCAGGCTTCAGCGTTGGAGGGTTTGTAAACATTTTTCCTGATTCATTCGTAGCGCCGATAAACATCCAGTAAAAAGGAAAAATTGAGATAATCGTAAACAGCCCAAGCAAGCTGTATAGTCCTATTTTACGCATGATGTGCCTTTTCTTTTTGACCTTAGGAACGGTAACTACTGCGGTTGCTTCTACTCTCTCTAATACACTCATGATTTATCACCCGTAAATTTAAATTGGAAGAACGTTAAAATACCAACTAATAATACAACAACGTACGCAATGGCCGATGCATATCCAAAATCAAAGTATTTAAAGCCATTTTGATAAATATATAAGCCTAGCGTCATAGTAGAATCAGCAGGGCCGCCTTTTGTTAAGTTAAAAGGTTCGTCAAACAATTGAAGCGTGCCAATTGTTGATAAAATAGTAGCAAACAAGATAACGGGTTTTAATTGTGGAACCGTTACGTGGAAAAACTTTTGAATACGATTTGCTCCATCTAAATCAGCTGCTTCGTAAACTTCATGAGATAAACTTTGAAGAGCTGCTAGAAAAATAACCATGTTATAACCTGTCCATCTCCAAGTCATCGCAACGATGATTGAGACTTTAGCCCAAAATGGATCTCCCAGCCACTGAATGGCATCGATACCGAAAAACCCTAAAATAGTATTCATAATTCCTTCATCTTGAAGAATGATTGAAAACAAAATAGAGTAGGCAACTAGTGACGTTACTGCCGGCAAGAAAAATGAAACTCGGAAAAAACCTTTTAGTCTTAAAAGCTGACTGTTTAACGCATTAGCTAGTACAAGAGCTAATAAAATCATAACGGGTACTTGAACGATTAAAATAATCCCCGTATTCCCAAGCGCTTTCCAGAAAATATCATCTCCGAGCAAACGTGTATAGTTTGATAACCCGGTAAATACATACTTTCCGCCTTCCATACTCTGAAAGCTTAAAACAAACGATGAAAAAATAGGGTAGATGGTAAACAGCGCGAACAGCAAAAGTGCTGGAGCAATAAATAAGTAAGGCAACGATTTATTTGTCTTCATGATGACCTCCTAGTACCGCAAGAAGAAGAGATAGAAGGCAATTTTCCATAAATCACCTTCTATGCTTCTTGATTATTTTTTAATTCGGTTTTCTAAGCGTTTTTGAGCTGCTTCAAGCGAGTCTGTAACACCCTTACCATTTGTTACTTCTGACACAGCTTTGACTGCTTCACTGTTTGCAACTGAGTAATTGCCCGTAAAATTAACCGGTTTAATATCTTTCATTTCATCTGCGAATGTTTTCCAAATCGTCTGATTGTTAAAGTACTCATCTTGTGCAGTGAATAATTTTGAAGAGTATACGGTATTTAATGATGGGAATAATCCGCCCTTCATCGCTTCTTCTTGAACTTTATCCGTTGTTGAGAAATACTCCATAAATTTGTACGCTTCATCTGCTTTTTGACTAGTTGCTGAAATCACATAGTTGCTTCCGCCTAAGTTAGAAGCACGGTTACCTCCTTCTTCAAACGAAGGTAATAAAAACACTCCCCATTTTCCTTTTAAATCCGGAGCCTGCTGTGTAATAGAACCGGATAGCCAAGCACCAGATGGTGAACTTGCTACTTTACCTTCTGCTAAGGCACTGATTGAAGCATCCCAGCCCACTGTATTTTTAACAATACCTGCTTCTTTTAACTTCTTATTTAACTCCATTGCTTTTTTCGCTTCTTTAGAAGTTAAATTTAGCTTTCCTTTGTTATTAAAGTAGAACGTACCTTGCTGTGTCAGCGTCATTCGGAATAAGCCATCGTCATTATTAAAATCTAAACCTAGTAAATCAACGCCAACTTTTTCTTTAATTTTCTTACCAGCTGCAATATAATCATCCCATGTTTTGATACTGTTTGGATCTACGCCTGCTTTTTCAAAGTAATCTGTGCGATAGAATACGCCTGTTGGACCTGCATCAAACGGGAAGCCGTACATATCTCCATTCTTTGATAAAAGGGCTCTCTTAAACTCAGGAAACTTATCTTCTTGCTTATCAAATCCTTTTTTAGATAGGTTTAAAAATGCTTTTGGAAATGCATCTAAATATCCTTGGAAACGATCGTCTTCTACTAATACAATATCAGGAAGGCCTTTTCCGCCAGCTTGCAATCCTGTTGTTAGTTTTGAATAAACGTCTTCACGTCCCATATCCACTACTTTTAATTTAAAACCTGGATTCTCTTTTTGATATTCTGCTGCTGCTTTCTTTAATACCGGTACGTTAATATTCCAAGCCCATGCAACAACTTCTTTTCCACCGCTACCACTTGTTTCATTAGCGGACTTTCCTCCGCATCCTGCAAGTACTAGGGTTAAAATGAGTGCAAAACTGATTAAACTAAACCAACGTTTCAATGAATACCCCTCCTATAATCTTGTCTCCTAGTGTGGCAAGTTTTTTTGTAAACGCTCATGACTCTTTCTCGAGAGAATTATTGAAAAATAATTCTGTATATTGAAAGCGTATACAATTTACTTAATCTAAATTATATGAATGAATACCCTTTTCCTCAATGGTAAATATAAAAGGCAAAAACCTTACATTTTTGCCTTTTTCTAAATTGATTTTGTTATTATGGTTTCTATTAACTTTTTCGTTCATGAAAAAAAGCGAATGTACTGTCATTGTTGAAACAGAACACAATCGCTTATTTAAAAAAATCCAATGTATACTATTTTTTTGCTACATAAGTAACACTTTCTTGCTTATTTAGGACGTTCTAAGGAAAATAATTGCCCCAATTTACTATAGTTAGAACCCGCAAGTCGGCTGACTGGCTTCACACGTTCTGCAGAAACGCGATCGTTTTCTATCACTTTTTCACTAATATGAAACATCACAACTTCACCGATAAACAAATCTGAGCTGTATGCCTCATCCGTTCCTAATGGCACAATTTGGTGAAGCTTACATTCCATCCGAATGCTGGCTTCTTGAATTCCGGGAACCTGCACTTTTTTGCTCGGTGCTAGCGTTAACCCTGTTTCTTCGACTTCACTGACGGAAGAAGGATAAGAAGATGCCGCTTGATTCACCTGTTCCACTAAGTTTTCGTCTACAAGATGAACTACAAATTCTTTAGATGAACTAATATTTTTGGCCGTATCTTTCGTCATTTGACCTTCACTTCTCGAAACTGAAATGGCAATCAGCGGAGGCTCTGCCGCAACTACATTAAAGAAACTAAACGGTGCGGCATTCACTACACCGTCATCATTTTGACTTGTAACAAACGCAATCGGCCGGGGAATGACGACCCCTGTTAACAAATGATAATTGTCTTTTACACTTTGTACCGCTGGATCGACTATCTTCATTTTACCTACTCCTTTTCTTCCATTTACTTTATTGTATGGTAACGAAAAGAGTATAGATTAGCTAGCAACTTGCTCACTAAATATGCAAAAAAGAGATTGAGACATAACTACATCCATCTAATCCGAAGACGAACAAATGGGAGTAATGAGCTGGTATCGATCACTTGTGACACCGCTGTTGATTTCCATGTAAGGCTTCGCTTTCCGCGGGCGACCGATGAGCCTCCTCATCGATTACGGGCCTGCGGGGTCTCATCACTTCCTCTTTTCCCTCAGGAGTCTTCGCCTTCCTCTCCAATCAACAGCTAGAAGCAACTAACTAGATGAAACCTACGTTCACTACAACAATGAAAAAATCCGAACGATTCATCGTTCGGATTTTCCTGCAACTAAAATATTTTCAGCCTATTTCTTTAATTTAACACCGTAATTTTCACTGTACGACGTCCAAATGCTTTTGCAGCTGACTCGGAAGGTACTAATACGTCAATTCGATATCCTTTAATCGCACCGCCCGTATCACCTGCTGTTGCCACTCCGTATCCTTCTACGTATACTTTTGAACCTAATGGAATAACGGATGGATCTACCGCAATAATTTTATGAGTGCCTGAACTCACATTTTGTCCAGTGGCTGTTACGCCGCTACACCCTGCACAATTAGCTGTATAAGCTGTTGCTTCTACATACATTTCTTTTCCAGAATGCTTTTGGGTGCTTTCTTCTTTTTTCGTTTCTTTTGCTTCTGAAGAAACGGTTGCTTTCTTCTCTGTAGCTGCAGCTGTTTTTACTTCTTGTTTTGGCTCTGTTTTTACTTCTTTTTTAGCTGTTGCCAGTTCAGCTTGACGCTTTGCTTCTGCATCAGCCTCAGCCTTTTCAGCTGCCTGCTGTTTTGCCACTTGCTCAGCTTGCTTTTGAGCTGCTTCTTTTTCTTTTGCAATCTTATCTTGAATGCCTGTTAATTCAGACTGAAGGTTTGCTTTTTCTGAAGAAGCTGCATCAATTTCATTTACGACCGTGCTGTACTTTTCTTGCATAGTTGTTAACGTTGCTGTTTGTTTGGCAACGTTTTTATCTAATTCAGCTTGTTTAACCGCTAAGCTACCTTTTGCTGCTTCTAATACTTTTTCTTGCTTATCAATTTCTTTTTTATCTTTTTCAATTTGATCTAAATCATTTTGATGCTGCTTTAAAATATCATTATCTGCTGACAATAACGTTGTGACAGCACCCATACGTGCAACAAAATCTCCAAAGTTATCAGCATTCATTAATGTATCAATAACAACGCTTGTTTTATCGTCTTGCTGTAAAGCAACTAATCGATTTTCAATAATATCTTTACGACTTAACACTTTTTCCTGAAGCAAAACGATTTCTTTTTTCTTTTTCTCAATCATTTTGTTCGCTTCTGAAATCTGCTTTTCAGTCGATGCTAACTCTTTTTTATTGCTAGAGATTACTGTATGTAATGAATTTAATTGTGATTGAATGTTTTGAACATCTGAATTGATAGACTGTTTCTCTTTCTCTTTTTGCTGAACAGCCTTTTCTGTTTCTTTAATTTTATTTTCAGTACTCTGGAGCGCTTCTTCATTCGATTGGGCGTGAGTCTCTGTGATGCCGGTCATGAAGAAAATTCCTGTGACTGCTGCAAGAGTCATACGCTTAAAAATTTTCATAAAGTAATAGTCCCCTTTCCTCATAGACATAGTTATACCATAAAAAACTATCTGTTTATGTTACAATACAGTTAAAAGTTTCCCATAATCTGTATAACCAAGAATCTCTTTCTGGGAATTCATCACCAAAATCCCTTGATAGAGAGGTTTACTGTTTATTAAAAAAGATATATTTTTGTCATAAACAGGGCAAAATCACTCTTTAAAAATAGAAATAAACGCTTATTATTACAGGTATATTACAAATTTTTCACAGAAAATTATGTGTTTTAGCGTCTTTTTTCGGTGTTTTTTACTTTTTATTACATAAATTCCACCTACATAATTCCTACACTATTTATAAAGTTGTGACTTTTTCACTTCTTTTTTACACTTTATATACATAAAAAGACGCCCATAAATCAAATGAGCGTCTTTTTTCTACACACGTATAAAACCATTATTTGTCAGAGGTTACTAGTTTTAAAGGCACTGGAATTTGCTTATCTACCTTTTTGCCTTGAAGAACATTTTTAGCAGACTTTACGGCAAGTTTACCGATTAAAACAGGCTGCTGGGCTACAGTTGCTCCTAGCTTCCCTTCTTTTACCGCTTTAATTGCATCGTCGTTTCCATCAAACCCTACTACTAGCACATCTTTTCCTGAGCTGTTAATCGCTTGAATAGCTCCTAATGCCATTTCATCATTATGAGCAAATACGGCTTTGATACCAGGATTTCCTTGAAGAACATTCTCCATAACGTTTAAGCCTTTTGTACGGTCAAAATCAGCCGACTGTTTAGCCGTAATATCTAGCTTTTGATCCGCAACGTTGTGGAACCCTTTTCCTCGCTCACGAGTTGCTGAAGCTCCCGGCACGCCTTCAAGTTCTGCTACTTGAGCTTTTTCCCCTACTTTTTTCACAATGTAATCAGCAGCCATTTGACCACCTTTTACATTATCTGAAGCTACTAGGGTTTCTACTTTTCCTTTTTCTGCTGAACGATCTAGTGTAATAACTGGAATACCTACATTATTAGCCGATTGTACAGCTGTTGAAATAGCAGCTGAATCCGTTGGGTTAATAAGTAGAATGTTAACACCTTGCTGCATTAAATCTTCTACATCGTTAATTTGTTTTGCTGAATCATTTTGAGCATCTACTACAACTACTTCCATGCCCAGTTTTTTTGCTTCTTTTTGTACCCCTTCTTTTAGCGAAACAAAGAACGGATTGTTTAATGTAGAAACGGATAAACCAATTTTAATATCTTTTAAATTTTTACTTTCAGATGGTTTCGCCCACTCAGGAGGCTGAAGTGAACAAGCCCCTAACAGTAATAATGAAAATGATAATAGCACGAGCCAAATTTTCTTCATGTTTTTCCCTCCTAAGCTGACTTTTTGCGATCAATTAATACCGCGATTAAAATAACAATTCCTTTTACGACCATTTGGTAAAAGGACGAAACGCCGAGTAAGTTTAAGCCGTTGTTTAACGTTCCGATAATCAGCGCACCAATTAACGTTCCAACAATGCGTCCACGTCCTCCAGAAAGGCTTGTTCCACCCAGTACTACTGCAGCGATAGCATCTAACTCGTAAGACGTACCTGCCGTTGGCTGAGCAGAGTTCAAACGAGAAGTCAAAATCGCTCCTGCTAGCGCTGCCAATAATCCTGCTAGCGAGTAGATCATAACCTTAACTTTTGGTACTTTAATTCCTGAAATAAATGCTGCTTTTTCATTTCCTCCGATTGCATATGTTCTACGGCCAAACGGCGTTTTATGCAAAATCACCCATAGGACAGCAAATGCTAGTACCATCGTAATTGCCGGAACAGGAATACCTAGAAAATAGCCGCGGCCAAATAACTGGAAGTAATAGTTTTCGCCTAACCCCGTAATCGGATTTCCATCTGTATAAACAAGCGTTAACCCTCTAAAAATTGTCATCGTCGCTAGCGTTGCAATAAACGGCGCCATTTTTCCTTTTGTAATAAGCAAGCCGTTAATCATACCCATTACAGCTCCTAACACACATCCTATTAAAATAGCTAAAATAGGATCTACACCTGACACAATCATACCTGCCATTAACGCACTTGATAAAGCAAGTATAGAGCCAACCGATAAATCAATTCCGCCTGTTAAAATGACAAACGTCATACCGAATGCAATTAAGGCATTAATGGCTACTTGACGCAGCAAGTTTAAAATATTTAAAGGTTCTAAAAAGCTTGGATTTAAAATCGATACAATGACAATAAGAATAAATAGACCTAGTAACGGACCTAGCTTTTGCATCACGTTATCAACGCGATTTTCTTTTATCGCTGTGTTTGCTTTCATTTTACTGACCTCCTGTTGCAAATGTCATAATTTTTTCTTGAGTTGCTTCTTCACTTGTCAGTTCACCTGTTATTTTTCCTTCATGTACAACCAAAATGCGATCGCTCATGCCCAGTACCTCTGGAAGCTCTGAAGACACCATGATAATAGCCACGCCTCTGTCTGTCAGTTCATTCATAAGCTGATAAATTTCACGCTTTGCCCCGACGTCAACTCCTCGAGTTGGTTCATCTAAAATCAGCACTTTTGGTCCAATGCCAATCCACTTGGCAATAACTACTTTTTGCTGATTTCCTCCCGATAAGTTACCCGCACTCGTCTCAGACGACTCAGTTTTGATCGTTAAACGTTTAATAAGTAAATCTACAAATTGCTGCTCGCTTTTTTGTTCAATAAAGCCTTTTGGCGAAAAGCTGAATAGACTTGGAAGCGCAATATTTTCTCGAATAGAAAAATCCAGGACGAGCCCTTCTGTTTTACGATCTTCTGTAATGAACCCGAGACCTAATTTAATGGCTTGGTCGGGCTTTGTGATACTGACCCGTTTGCCATTTAATATAATTTCGCCTTTTTCTAACGGATCAAGCCCGAAGATAGCGCGCATAATTTCGGTTCTGCCAGCTCCCATTAGCCCCGCAACACCGACAATTTCTCCTGATCGCACTGAAAAATGAACGTCTTGAAATACACCTTTTCTCTCCAAGCCTTTTGCTTCAAATACAACGTCTCCCTTAGGAGATGTCCTAGCAGGAAATCGATCCGTTAGCTCTCTTCCTACCATTTTGCGAACAACATCATCGAAGCTGGTTTCTGGAATCGGCTTTTTGTCTACCGTCTGTCCGTCACGCATGACCGTAATGGAATCACAAATAGCGAAAATCTCTTCCATACGATGTGAAATATAGACAATCGATACACCTTGTTTTCGCAGCGCATTAATTACGTCAAATAACTTTTGAATTTCTCTTTCAGTAAGCGCTGCGGTTGGCTCATCCATGATAATGACCTTTGCATTCGTCATCAGCGCTTTGGCTATCTCAATCATTTGCTGCTGTCCGACAGAACAAAGTCCCGCTTCTTGATCAAGAGGAATGGTCACAGCTAATTTTTCAAACTGCTTCTTTGCTAACGCTTTCATTTCTTTTGTTTTTAAAAAACCTAAAGGCGTTTTTAATTCTTTGCCGATAAATAAGTTCTCAAGCACCGTCATTTCAGGCCAAACGTTCAGCTCTTGATGAATAAAGGTAACTCCGTTTTGTTCTGCTTCTTTTGGGTTTTGAAAATACGTCTCTTTGCCATCAATCAGAATCTGCCCTTCATCTTTTTTATGAAGGCCGGTTAAAATATTCATCAGCGTAGATTTCCCCGCTCCATTTTCCCCCATTAGTGCGTGAACTTCACCTTCATGTAATTCAAAATCCACGCCCCTTAGTACACGGTTTGCTCCAAAGGCTTTATGAATCCCTCTCATTGCAATATGCATGCTGTTCACCTCTTTTAAAAAATAACTCCCGCTTGTAAAATGCAGTTTGCATAAGGAGTTGCTTCTCCTGTACGAATCACAACTTTCGCTTTGCTTGTCAGCATTTTTAATTGTTCATGCGATACTTCTTCTACTAAGATGTTTTGCTTCTCCATCAACTCGTAAGCCTTTTGATTTCTTTCTTTCATTTCAGAAGCAATCACTATTTTTTCTGTAGCCATATCTTCTAACACAGCTACTACTACATCTTTAAAGCTAGGCACCCCTAGCTTTAAAGATAAATCAATTTTAGGCACGTCACTCGGAACAGGTAACCCTGCATCTGCAATGACAATAGTGTCTGTATGACCTAGATCTGTTAGTATTTTCGTAATATGACTGTTAATCATTCCGTGACGTTTCATTTACAGACTCTCCTCCACTTCTTTGCGAGTCGGCATACCGCCTTGCGCACCAAATTTAGTGACGGATAGCGAAGCTGCGCGATTAGCAAACTGAATTCCTTTTTCAAAACCCATTCCTTCGGCAAGTGCCACAGCAAGCGCTGCGTTAAATGTATCTCCTGCTCCTGTTGTATCAATCGTTTCTACTTGATAAGAAGGAACCAATACTTCTTTCTTGCCGTTAAAATAGCGCACACCTTGTTTTCCTTCTGTAATAAACAATTTATTTGGATACTGTTTTAATACTTCTTCTTTTTCTTTTCCTTCAAATAAAAGCTCTGCTTCATGTTCATTTGGAGTGATGTAAGAAACTTGTTCAATCACTTCTGCTTTTAATGGTCTTGCAGGCGCCGGATTTAACAAAAGCGGTACTTTAAGTTCCTGACAAAGCTCAGCAACATATTCAACCGTTTCTTCTGGAATCTCTTGCTGAATAAGTACGATATCCGCTTCTTTAATTTTTTCTTTTGCTTTTTCCACGTAGTCTGGAGTAATATAATCATTTGCTCCTTTGACAACTACAATGCTGTTATCTCCTTCAGCGAGTATAATGTGCGCTGTTCCGCTATCTGAATCTGTAACCGGTTTCACATTTTTCACGGATACACCGTTTGATTTGAAATTCTCCAGAATTGCTTTTCCGTAATGATCTTCGCCCACACACCCAATCATACTCACATCAGCTCCAAGACGGGCTGCTGCAACAGCTTGGTTCGCTCCTTTTCCTCCGGGAACAGTTTTGAATGATTCTCCTAACACTGTTTCTCCAGCTCCAGGACGAATATTTGATGTTACTACTAAATCCATTGATGAACTTCCAATCACAGTTACTTTAGCCATGTTCCTCAACCTTTCGTGTCGTATTTCGTTCAATAAACGTAACGGGTAGTTGTACTTGCTTTTGAATTAAAGGTTCTTTCTTAATGCATTTTATTAACAGACCTGCTGCTTGCTTGCCCATTTCATAAGCAGGCTGACGAATTGTAGACAGCGCTGGAAACGAAAAGCGGCTTTGCGGAATATCATCAAAACCAATTACTTGTAGATCATCAGGCACGCTTTTTTCTAATCGAAACGCCTCGTGTAAAACGGCTGTGGCTACAATGTCATTACTTGCAATAATCCCGTCCGTTTCAGGGTACTTTTGAAAGATTTCCTTTGCCCATTTCTGCGCATCGTCAAACGCTAGAGAATTTGTATTTAATACGTAAAAGTCTACATCAGACTGACTCAAAACAGACAGAGAGCCTTGAAAGCGTTCCTGGGCAGGCTTTACATTTACTGGACCTTTGATAAGTGTAATTCTTTTACTTCCTCTTTTGATTATTTCTTCTGCAGCAAGTTTTCCACCCTCAAAACCATCAGCATAAACGGATGGATACTGTTCAGAACTTCTATCTAAAAACACGACGGGAAATGTAAGACCTTCATATAGTTTCTGAGCTAGACTTGTTGTTGCCGTGATCATCCCTACTACATGGTTTTGCGTAAACGTTTGGAGATAGGTTAATTCTTTCTCTAACTGCTCATCACTATTGCCAAGAATTAAACGAAATCCATGGCTATGTACTTCATCTTCTATTCCTCGTGCAAGCTGAGGGAAAAAAGGGTTTGTAATGTCTGGAAGCAAGAGACCAATCAAACGAGATTCACGTGTATAAAGCGAACGGGCTACCTCGTTAGGGCTGTAGTTTAATTTTTGAATTGTATTCATTACTCGCACACGCGTGTCTTCTTTTACATATCCTGTACTGTTTAAAACGCGCGAAACGGTCGCAACGGACACGCCTGCTTCTTTTGCTACATCACGAATTGTTACCACTTTATTTCCCTCCCTTCATATATGTAACCGTTTACACAAATGATAACATGGAAAAGTGAAGTTGACAATCTTTTTATTAAAAAAAATCACTTCATTAAGAAGTGATTTTTCTTTCATTAGATATTAGCGTCTAGTTTCTTAAATAATTTCAAAAATTGCTCTTGATCTTTCGGTTCATAGCAAGAAAAGAAATGAGCAATCATCTTTTGCACAATTTCATTTGCTTCTTCAATCACTTGTTCACCTTTAGCTGTTAACTCAATGTTTACTTTGCGGCGATCCTCTTTAGAGTGATAACGTGAAACTAACTCTAAGTCTATTAAACGATTAATAACAGGAGTAATCGCACTAGGCTTGACGCGCATCTCTTCTGCCAGCTTGGTTACCCCAATGTGACTGCACTTACCGATAATTAATAAGATATGATATTGAAAAGGTGTAATCCCTTGTGAAAGTAACCTTTCTTTTATCTCTGTCATTACCTTTTTGTTAAGGGATATCGAAATTCTCTGGACCTCTTCAATAAATGTGAGCTGTTCCATGTTTTGACGTCCCCTTTCTTATAATCAGGGAGTCGATGTTAACATGTCAGCCCCCTGCTGCACTCCAAGCGAAACCTAGCCTGGGGAGAGCGGCTGGTTTCGCAGAATGCTTATAACCTATTTTCTATCTATTTTATTCCGTACTATTATAATAGAAGAAACTCATTCACTATCGTTTTTCTTAAACGATCTTAAAGCCTTACGAAAAGCGTCATCATTCATAACGTCACGTTCTTCTTTTGTAAAAACCGTGTTGTCTTTTTCGCCTTCTCTAAACTTTTGCAGCACTTGACGATACATATCATCGTTCATGACATCTTTTTCTTTCTTATATCTAGATGTTCTTGTTTCCGTCTTGGCCTGCGGCTCTTTTGGCTCTTCTTTTGGTGCTGCAGGTTTTTTTTCTGCCACTTTTTTCTCTTCTACTTTTGGCTCTTTAGGAGCATTTGAAGCAGCCGCTTCTTTTTTAGGTGGAACTGTACGCTGGCGCTTAGAAGATGATGCTTTAGCATTCATTGTAATAATTAGTACAACCAGAATCACAGCTACAACGATCAGTAAAATACCTAACATACTGTCACCTACTGTCCTTGTGTCATTCGTTTAGTCACTTGAACAACACGTTCTCCTAACGCTTTACCTAGCGCTTGGTCGTTCTCTGTTAATAATTCGTCACCTTCGATTGGACAAGTAATTCCCACACCGTAATAAGTACCGTACAGCGCATTTTCTGGAATGTTACCTGGTAAGCCAGCGATAACCATTCCTTGATGAAGCATAGGTGTAATTAAATTTAAAAGCGTTGCTTCTAAGCCACCGTGCGTTGTAGCTGTTGTACAGAACACCGCACCTACTTTATCAATTAATTTACCTTCTGCCCATAAATAACCTAATTTATCAATCCACGTTTTTAACCCTGAACTGATTGTTCCAAAATGCCCTGGGCAGCCCCAAATAATAGCATCCATTTCAGGCAGTTCACGTACATCTGCTTCTTCTACATGCTTTACATATACAGTTGCTTCTCCAGACAGCTCGGCGCCAGAAGCAATCGCTTTTGCTAATGCCTCTGTATGTCCGCCTTCACTATCATATACGATACAAATTTTCATCCTTTATCCCTCCGTTGCTTATGAGTTCATATCTTTTGGTGCCGGTAACATACGAATATCGTCTGTTGTTTCTTTTTCTGTCTCTTCTACTTCTACTACTGCATCTTTACGAACATCACGTAGGAAGAAACTTAAAATCAATCCAATAATGGCAATAATAACTGTCCAATAAAACGCGTCGTTAATTCCTTGTACAGTTGCTTGCGCTTGAACTTTTCCAGCTAATGTTGTTAAAGCTTGTTTTTGCGCCTCTGTTTGAGAAAGGTGAAGCGTTTGAGCAATCTTTTGCACAAATGCCTGGAAGTTATTCATAAAGAATGGATCGGATGTAGTCATTGAACTGCTCATTTCATTCACATGATATGTTGTGCGATTTGTAAAGATTGTAGTCATTAAACTGATACCGATTGAACCACTCACCTGACGAAGCGTGTTCGCCATTGATGTACCATGGCTGCTTAATTTTGCCGGCAGCTGATTTAAACCAGCCGTCATAATTGGCATCATCAATAATGACATACCGAATGCACGGATCATATAAATAATAACAATATGACTAAACGGTGTTTCAAGCGTTAATTTTGTAAATTCAAATGTTGTCACAACCGTAATCAACATTCCGACAATCCCTAGTGGACGCGGTCCTAATTTATCAAACAGCGTACCAGAAATTGGTGACATAACTAACATAACAAGTGCACCAGGCAAGATTAATAAACCTGAATCAAATGCTGAATAGCCACGAATGTTTTGCAAGTAAATTGGCAATAAGAACATACCAGCATACATGCTAATTGTGATGGCAATACTAATGATATTAGATAATGAGAAAATACTGTATTTAAATACTCTCACATCAAGTAATGGACTCTTAAGTCGAAGCTGCTGCATGACAAAGATGATTAATAAGACAATACCGCCAATCATCGTTGACAATACAACTGAATCCGTCCAGCCATCGTTTCCAGCTTCACTGAAGCCGTATAGAAGTAAAGCCATACCTGCAAGAGATGTAAACACAGAGATTAGATCTACTTTTACATTTTGAGGTGGTTTAATATCTTTTAATTTAAAAGCTGCAATAATAAGTACGAGCGCACCTAGTGGCACCATTCCCGTAAATAAAATGTGCCAGTCATAGTTTTGAATAACCCATCCTGAAAGCGTCGGTCCAATTGCCGGAGCGAACATCATGGCTAAACCAAAGATACCCATTCCTTTTCCGCGCATATGAGGAGGGAAAATAAATACGATAATGGTCATAACTAGAGGTGCTAGCACTCCGCCTCCGACTGCTTGAACCAGACGTCCGATTAGCATAATCGAGAAAGTCGGCGCAATTCCGCAGACAAGTGCCCCTATTGTAAAGCAGGCCATTGCAAATAAAAATAAGCGACGAACTCCAAAACGTTCAATTAAATAGGCTGATAATGGAATAAGTGCACCATTTACAAGCATATATCCTGTAAGCAACCACTGTGCCGTATTAGCCGTAACTCCAAACTCTGTAATCAGATGCGGGATCGCAACATTTAGCAGCGTTTGGTTTAAAATTGCTAAGAACAATCCAAGCATAAGTACGACTAGCAGCGGAATATGCTTTTTAACTGAGCTTTCCTCTGGTTGTATCGTGTTTGCTGACATCAGTTCCTTCCTCCTTTCTTCTCTTCTTAATCATGTACGTTCTTAGTTTTTAGAGATTTTAACTTCTGCGTTCATACCTGGAAGTACGTTTTCAGAGTAGTTAGAAATAGAGATTTTAACAGGAACTGTTTGTGATACTTTCGTATAGTTGCCGTCTGAATTAGAACTTGGCATTAATGAGAAAATTGAGTTTGTTGCATAACCGATTTCTTCTACTTTTCCATCGATTGTTGTTTTAGTATCTCCGTCAACTGTTACATCAACGTCATCGCCAGCTTCAATATCTTTTAATTTGTCTTCTTTAATGTTTGCAATGATGAATAAGTTATTCATATCTACTTCGCTAGCAATTTGTTGACCAGCTTGAACCATTTGATTTTCTTTTACCTGTGTTTTGATGATTTTACCGTCTTCTGGTACTGTAACTGTTTTTTCTCCATCTTCTGATTGGATTTTAGCTACCTCATCATCTTTTGAAACATCTTTACCTTCTTCAACGTTCCAGCTTGCTACTTTACCTGCCGCTGGCGCTACTACTGTATAAAGGTCGCCGGACACTTTTGCATTGTCTGTGGATACATAATTAGATTTTTGAATATAATAGTATCCCCCACCAATAATTAAAGCTAATACTACAATAATTCCGATAAAGTTCATTAAAATTAAACGCCCTCTTGACATTTATTTTACCTCCTTAATATTTCATTCAGTTAAGTATTACGCTATATAACTTTATCACAAAGATATTTAGTTGTAAATAACTTTGATTTTAATTTATTTTTGAAACTAAACATTTATGTTTCATAAAGTTTTCCCGACTGAATACTTTACTACATCTTTAACTGAAATACAACTTAAAAGTTTTGGTTTCTTTACAAGTACTTTACTTTACTTTAAAGTTAGATATATAAGCATAGGGTTATACACAAAAACAGCTTCTTTTTTTGGAACAAACTCCCTATATACATAAACCACAATAGGTAACTAGCAGCAATTGTTTAACACCTATAATGATAAAGAAAAGGTGATTATAATGGATCAGCAGTTAATAGATAAACTAGAAAAACTTGACCAAGTTAAAACCTCATTATTTGAACTCAAGCGAAAGCTCTTGGAAGATAAAATCAGTGAGCAGCCCTATAATTTGACCATTACGAAATTTTTAATTCTAAAATTCATTGGAGTCAGCTCTAAACGTATGGTAGCCGAAATTTCTTCAAATCTAAAGCTAACCTCCGGGGCTACTACCATTTTATTAAATCAATTAGAAGCTGATGCACTCATTAAGCGCGTACGTGACCAAAAAGACCGCCGAATTGTATGGATATCCTTAACAGAGGCTGGCGAAACATTAGTGAACTATGTAATTGAGCAGCGGAATTTATTTTGGCAAGACATGCTTTTTGCTCTAACTCCTGAAGAACAGGATGAGTACCTCCGCATGCTTGAAAAAATGGAAAAACGAATTAGACAAACTGTAGATCGTTAATGCTAAAAAGCGTGTGTTCATTTATTTTATGGACACACGCTTTTTATGACCCGCTACTATTGACGAGTTTAGGAAGCTTTTTGTTTGCTGTCTTTAAAATTCAGGATTATTTTTCAAAAATCCACTCCAAGCCTGTGCTGTAGCTTTCTCAATTTCTTCTTTGGAAGCATGAAGCCTCTTAGCGCTGTCTCCATAGCCAATTTCGATTTTACCTTTTTTCAATTCTTCAAATATCGAATCGGCAAAGTCATCAAGCGGTGCTCCAAATGTATGAAGTCCCGGTCCTCCTAAATCCGTGTTCACGGCTGGAGGAAGAATTTCTATCACTTCGGTATTTGTTTCTTCTAATTGATGTCTTAGACTAATCGTAAACGACCTTAATGCCGCTTTTGTTGCGCTGTAGATTGGCACCCATGCTCCAGGTGTTAAAGACAGCCCGGAAGTAACGTTAATAACCGCAGCACGTTCTTGTTGAACGAAATGAGGAATCAATAACGACGTTAAATGAATAGGAGCACTTACATTACTCATTAGTTCTTTTTCGTAATACTGCCACTCTTTGTGCATGTGTAAAAGATTTACGCGCTGCTGAATGCCTGCATTATTCACAATAACATTTAATTTCGGGAATCTTTCAGTCGCCCATTTTACTAGCTCTACTCTGCTTTCTTCTATTGATACATCGCACACTTTTGTATGTAATGAAGGGAATCTTTCTTTTGCTTCTTGCAGCTTTGACTCCCTTCTTCCACAAATAATAACTTCATTTCCTTCATTTAAAAACCGTTCTGCAAGCGCCAACCCAATTCCTGATGCTCCGCCCGTAATTAAAATAGTGTTTTCTGACATCTTCATTACTTTTCCTCCTCGTTCAACCATCGCATTTACTCTTTAATAAACAAAGCGCTACTGCATGAATGACAATAGCGCTTTGTTTATTATTTATCTTAAAAGACGTTTTAGTCTTGCTTTAAAATTAAAAGTCAAAGTTATCCGGATCGGGACCTACGCGATGATTTTGATTTAATGCGTTAATTTTTTCAACTTCATCTGCATTTAATTCAAAATCAAATACGTCTGCATTTTGGATAATACGATGTTCTTTTGTTGACTTAGGAATAGTTACTACTTCGTTTTGCAAGTCCCAACGTAAGATAACTTGAGCAGTTGATTTTCCATGCTTTTCAGCAATTTGAGTTAACACTTCGTTATCAAGCAGCTCACCTTGTGCAAGCGGTGACCATGCTTCCACTTGGATTCCTTGTTTTTTGCAGTATTCACGCACTTCTGTTTGTGTTAAAAGTGGATGAAATTCGATTTGGTTTACCATCGGCTTGACTTCTGCATCTGCAATCAAGTCTTCTAAATGATGTACTTGGAAATTCGATACGCCGATTGCACGAATTTTCCCGTCTTTATAAAGCTTTTCAAGTGCTTTCCACGTATCTTTATACTTACCTTCAACTGGCCAGTGAATTAAGTATAAATCTAAATATTCAAGACCTAGCTTGTTTAAGCTTGTTTCAAACGCTTGAATAGTTGTGTCATATCCTTGATCTGCATTCCACACTTTTGATGTAACAAACAGTTCTTCGCGAGAAACACCTGATTCTTTGATCGCTTGTCCCACGCCTTCTTCATTTTCATAAATTTTAGCCGTATCAATGCTTTTATATCCAGCTTTGATTGCATATTTAACTGAATCTACAACTTCTTGACCATCTTCTACTTTATAAACACCTAAACCTAACCAAGGCATTTTAACGCCGTTTGCTAAGGTCGTCGTTGACTGTAAGTTTTCCATGTTGCTGTTCATCCCCTTTTTTACTATTAAATTATTCGTAAAGAGTAATTGCTTGTGAAATTTGTTCTGCGCACTGTTTAACAAGTGCAGCATGTTCTTCGTCTTTCTCTTGTGAAATACGAAAGGATGGACCTGATAAAGCAATAGCCGCCATTATTTTTCCTTTTCTGAAAATAGGGGCTGCAATACAGCGAACGCCCGGCTCCCGTTCTTCATCGTCGACAGCATATCCTCTTTCCTTACTTAAAGCTAAATCAGCTTCAAGCTTGTCCAGCTCGGTGATCGTTCGATCTGTATAAGCTTCAAGCGAAAGTTCATGAAGAATAGATTTTTGTACGCTGTCCTCTTGATAAGCAAGAATACACTTTCCAATAGCATTTGCATGAAGCGGCTTTTTATTTCCTACTTCAGAATGCGTACGAGTGCTATATTGCCCGTTAACCACCTGAGTTGTAACCATTTGTTTATGATGGAGAATTCCCGCATAAATGGTCTCTTTGGTCTCTTCACTCAGCTTCTGCATAGCAGGAACAGAGAGCCAATTCATTTCATAGTTCGTATGCATCGTATTTTGCACGAGTGCCAGCACCAGTTGCGGTGAAACCGTATAGCGGTTAGACGGGTTTCTTACAATAAATCCGTTTTGCTCAAGCGTGCTCACAAGACGATACATCGTACTCTTATTAAAACCGAGCGCTTCCATCATTTCTGGAATAGTCATATTCGGACGGTTTAAAAGCAAAGAGAAGATATCTAATCCTTTTTTTAAAGTTCCAACCTCGGACATGCCCTTCTTCCTCCTTTTATCCGAACAACAATTTTATTATAAAACAAAGCTCTTTATCGTATCAAATAAGGAAACTGCACTAAATTATTTTCCCTATATAAGAGAATACATAACGTAATTGTTCTTCTTAATCTATTCCACTGTTTTTTCTATTTAAACATAAAAAAAGTCTTAACAATAGAATTTTTTTACATTTTTTGAAATTAGTTTTGCTTTTCACTCGTTAACTTCTTCAAATCGCTTCAGCTGCTCCAGCTGATTTTCCTTTTTCATAATTTCTTTCTGACGCTCACCTAGTAAATCGAAATGAGGATAGCCTGATCGATTATCAATATACTTAGCGGGAATACCGTACTTTTTTCCCCACTTAATCAGCTTATTTAAGTCACTGCAACCTACTTTTGTTACGGTAGTTGCATGTGGAAAACGCTCATCAAGCCAATAATGAGTTAAAAACGCGATCTCTCCTCGCTTAACAGCTGCTTTCCATGCGTTTAGTTCCGGGCGTTTAATTCCAAATGCCATTCTTTCACCTTTTCTCTTTTATATAAGTAGTCACATTATTTGTTTGCTATAAAGAAAAAATATCATTCATATAGAAATCTTTCATAATATCTTGTCTACTTATAACCATCTCTAAATAATAGCTTATTTTCTCAACCTGTTTCCTCTCTAAGCATTATCGTGTGCTTATGATTCTATCATCATCTTCTCTTATTTTTCAAAAGATCAAACAAACAAATAACGTTTAAATAATAAAGAAAAGCCTTATATATATAAGAAACTAAGGATTAATTTCAACATTTCTTTTGCGAATGATTTTTCCTTTGTATTAAATGTTGTTCTTTTTTTATTATGTCAGTATGCATTTATTACGAACCTTCAGTATATTAAAAAACCTACACAGTTACCATTCTCACAAAAAGACAGAATTTACTTTTTATTCCGAAAATAATATAATTCAAGTGATATGAAGCTTTTCGCTTCATCTATTTATTATCAAAGGGGGAATTCCGCTTGGCGATGAATGAAAATTCTTTAAAGAAGGTAAACAATGCTTCTTCCTCTCCTGATTACACAGAAATTGTACAGTCTGCTTCATTTCAAAAGCTTTTGAAACAAAAACGCAATTTTATTTTACCGCTCTCTCTGTTTTTTCTTGCTTTTTATTTTACCTTGCCTATCTTAACGGCTTACACAACCGTCCTAAACAAACCAGCTTTTGCTTCTATGACCTGGGCGTGGGTATTTGCTTTTTCACAGTTTGTGATGACCTGGACCCTATGCATTCTATACACAAAAAGAGCCTCGAAATTCGATGAACTTGTTGACACGATTAAAAAAGAAGCTGCAAATTAAATAGGGGGTTAAATGAATGAACGTACTAGCTTTTTCACTTTTTTTAGCCATTGTAGGTCTTACGCTAATCATTACGTATGCGGCATCCAAGCGGACAAAAACGACCAGTGACTTTTATACAGCAGATGGAAGTTTAACCGGCTGGCAAAACGGTATGGCAATTGCCGGAGATTATATGTCTGCTGCATCATTTTTAGGCATAGCTGGGATGGTAGCGCTTTCTGGATTTGACGGTTTTTTTTACAGCATCGGCTTTTTAGTTGCCTACCTGGTTGTGTTATACATTGTAGCTGAACCCCTTCGCAACTTAGGAAAGTACACGATGGCAGATATGATAGCAGCTCGTTTTAACGAAAAGAAAGTGCGGGGAGTTGCTGCGTTAAACACGATCACCATTTCCATTTTTTATATGATTGCGCAGCTTGTTGGAGCAGGAGCATTAATTCATTTATTACTTGGTCTAGATTACGTGTACTCTGTCTTGATTGTCGGCGTCTTGATGACGGTTTACGTTGTATTTGGAGGAATGACAGCGACTAGCTGGGTGCAGATTGTCAAAGCCTTGCTTCTGATGATTGGTACGTTCATTATTTCCATTATCGTATTTTCAAAATTTGATTTTAGCTTAGCTAAAATGTTTTCCGAGATGAAAACTGCAACTCCTCTTGGTGACGGCTTTTTAAATCCAGGAAATAAATTCAAAAATCCGCTGGACATGATTTCGTTGAATTTAGCTCTTGTTCTTGGTACAGCAGGCCTGCCTCATATCCTTATTCGTTTCTTCACAGTAAAAGATGCCATCACCGCAAGAAAGTCTGTTATTTATGCAACGTGGATCATTGGCGTTTTTTACATTATGACAATCTTTTTAGGATTCGGTGCTGCTGCTTTTGTAGGATATGATGATATTATCAAAGCAAATGCAGCAGGAAATATGGCGGCTCCTCTGCTCGCTCAAGTTCTTGGCGGAGACTTTCTTTTTGCGTTCGTTTCAGCTGTAGCATTTGCTACAATTTTAGCTGTTGTAGCTGGACTGGTGCTCTCAGCAGCTTCAGCATTCGCGCACGACTTCTATAGTCATATTCTGCGTAAAGGAGCTGCTACTGAAAAAGAACAGGTAGTGGCTGCACGATGGGCTTCTATTGGGGTATCCATTTTATCTATTATTCTTGCATTATTTGCTCAAAACATGAACGTGGCATTTTTAGTGGCACTTGCGTTTGCGGTAGCAGCGAGCGCTAACTTGCCAATTATTCTTCTCACTATTTTTTGGAAACGTTTTAATACAGCAGGAGCAGTCACTGGCATGCTGGTTGGACTGTTCAGCTCCCTGTTTTTAGTTGCCATTAGTCCTAACGTATGGGCACCTGAGCCGGGAGCTGCTATCTTTGTAGGTGAACCGCTCATTACGCTAACAAACCCTGGTATTATCTCTATTCCTCTAGGCTTCTTAGCTGCTTTTATAGGAACACTTCTTTCGTCTAAAAAAGCAGACGAAAAGAAATTTGATGAGATTTTAGTAAAAGCAAATACAGGTATGGGAATCGAAGAGCCCGTCAAGCATTAATGCCAAAAAAGCCTTGAAGCAGGTTGCTTCAAGGCTTTTTACTAGAATAAATCTTCTTGTAAACCAATAGCGGAAATTTGTTCATTTCTAAACTTTACAGCTAACATATGCTCTTCTTCCCACGTACATTCAAAAAACAAACCAAGTTCTCTTGTATCATGAGGTGCTTCAGGAACAAAGATTTGAATACACTCAACTAAAAACCCGATGTCTTTTCGCTTTTTTACATTCGGAACTAATAAGTCTACCACGTCTTTTTCAACTTGAGTTCTGTATTCATCTCGCACCTGTTGATAATAATCAAAAAGAGCTTTTTCCGTCCTCTTTAACAATAATTCACCTTGAAGCCAAAATGCTTGAAAGGCCTCTTCTTGTCGTTTTTGAAATGGCTTCTCTTTATCTCCATCAATTGTCAGCAACACCTGTTGTTTTTGTCCAAAGAAAGTGACCTGTTTTTCTCCAACCCAGGCCGAGTCATATAACAAAGATCCAAAAAGCGGATGATGTACTCGTAATGTTTGATTCATTGCATACCTGACCCTCTCAAAAAGTGGATTTCTGCTTGCATTGGCGTATAATAAATGGTGCTTGAAACAAACTTCTAAACTTATTCTATGTTACCATATTTTTTACAGAAAGGAGTGCCACAATGTGTGAATACAATTAAATCTTTGTACCCTTACTTAAAACCTTACAAATGGCTCGCGCTGTTTGCCCCGCTATTGATGGTAATTGAAGTGTTAGCTGACCTTCTTCAGCCTACTATTATGCAGCATATCATTGATTATGGCATTGCAAACAACGATCAAACATATGTTATCACTCGAAGTATCCTTATGCTTATGTTAGCAGTCATTGGCTTAGCTGCCGGTATCGTCTGCGCCATCCTTAGCACAAAAGCGGCAGTAAATTTTTCTACCGATATTCGGAAATCGCTTTTTAAAAAAATTGAAAACCTCTCAAACAGCAACAGAGACAAACTAGGGACTGGTCACTTAATTACCGTCATAACAAATGATGTAACGAGTGTTCAAAACGCATTGAATATGACGCTAAAAGTATTAGTTAGAGGTCCTTTACTTTTTGCAGGAAGTATTGTGATCGTGTTATTAACCGCTCGTTCTTTGTTTCCTATTATCGTTGTGGTCGTCCCTATTTTATTTTTATGCATTTGGTTTGTGATCACGAAAGCTGGAAAACTTTTTAAAAAAGTTCAGCAAAGCGTTGATCGTGTAAATACAAAAGTCCAAGAAAATTTATCAGGGATGCGTGTAGTAAAAGCTTATGTAAGAGAATCGTATGAAATCAATCAGTTTAAAGAAGCAAACAGTTCCTTGACGCGAGCTAATATGAGTGCTGTTCAGCTTATTTCGCTTTTAATGCCCGTTATTTTATTTGTCGTAAATATCGGAATGGTAGCTACTCTATGGCTGGGAGGACTTCAAGTCGAAGCAGGAAAAATTGAAGCAGGTGTGATTTTAGCTTTTATTAATTACTTAACGATTATTTTAAACGGACTTATGTCAAGCAGCATGGTGCTGATGCAAATTACACGCGCATTCCCTTCAGCTGAACGAATCGATTCTGTTTTAAAAACAAAAATAGACATCCCTCCACCAAACTCTGCTGCTCAAATCAACAGACTTAAAGGTGATCTATCGTTTCAAAACGTTACATACAGCTATAGTAAAAATGGCGAAAACGTATTAAAAGATATTTCGTTCACTGCTAGACACGGGGAAACCATTGGCATTATCGGCTCTACTGGAAGCGGGAAGTCGACGCTTGCAAAACTTATTTCCCGCTTATATGATCCTGATGATGGCGAAATCTTCGTAGATGGAAAAAACCTTACGAACTATGACGTAAAAGTGCTTCGCTCATCCATTGGATTTATTCCTCAAAAAGCTACGCTGTTTACCGGCACGATTGATATGAATATTCGAATGGGAAAAGATCAGGCTTCTTCCTCAGAAATTGAAGATGCTGCGGATTTTGCATGCGCAACGGAGTTTATTGAAAAACTTCCAGAAAGATATGAGTATCCTTTAACGCGAGGAGCAACCAATTTATCAGGAGGGCAAAAGCAGCGTCTTTCAATTGCGCGTGCATTTGTTAGAAAGCCCGCTATCCTGGTCATCGATGATGCAACTTCGGCATTAGACGCTGTCTCAGAAGCGCAGGTACTAAAACATTTAAAAGAAGAGTTTGCTGATGCGACCGTTATCATTATTGCTTCTAAAATTTCGTCTCTTCTCCACGCTGATCATATTATCGTCATGGATGAAGGCAAAATTGCTGAACAAGGGACTCATGAAGAATTGCTTCGTTATCGCTCTCTTTATTACGACATTTACCTTGCACAAGGCGGAAAAGAGGTGTTGCCTAGTGAATAACCAAGGTAAAAATCAAATGAGCTCTATTCGCGGCCCTAGAGGAATGATGAAAGGCCCTGTAGTTAAGCCAAAAAATGCGAAAAAAACACTGTACAGAATCTGGTCATATATGGGGAAACGAAAACCTCCGCTTGCGGCTGCGATAATCTTAGTTATTGTGACTTCCCTGCTTAATTTATTAGGCCCTTATTTAATTGGAGTTATTATTGATGAGCATATTATTCCTAAAGATATCAGCGGAACGATACGAATGTCCCTTATTCTTGCAGGAATTTATATTACGACATCTTTGTTAACATGGCTGCAAACCTATTTAATGGTGAACGTTTCGTTTACGACTATTGGAATGCTTCGACAAGATTTATTTGCAAAGCTTCAGACTCTCTCCCTTCGCTTTTTTGACAAACGAGCTCACGGAGAGTTAATGAGCAGAGTCACAAATGATATTGATAATCTAAACAGCGCTCTGAGTCAAAGCGTTATTCAGGCTCTGTCCTCTATTTTGTCTTTAGTCGGCATTACCATTGCGATGTTCTCGCTCAACTGGATTCTTGCCATTATCACGCTGATTGTTATTCCCTTGATGGTTATAATCGTTCGACAAATATTAAAACGCAGCAGTGAAAATTTTGTCAAACGTCAAAAAGACTTAGGTGAGCTAAACGGCTTTGTAGAAGAAGCAATCTCTGGAGGAGAAGTTGTTACGCTTTTTAGTAAGGAAAAAGACTTTTTAACTGTTTTTAATGAACGAAATGAACAGCTGAGAAGTTCAGCAACAAAAGCGGAAACATTTTCAGGCTTTTTAGGTCCTGTCACAAACTTTATTAACAACTTAGGCTTAGCACTAGTGATCGGAGCGGGAGCATTTATGGCTGTTCAAGGTAGCGTTACAGTTGGGATGATCGCTTCATTTGTTAACTACTCACGTCAGTTCTCTCGCCCAATCAGTCAAATGGCAAACTTAGTAAACACCATTCTTTCGGCTATTGCCGGCGCAGAGCGCGTGTTTGCGATTATGGATGAGCAGCCGGACGTCACAAACAAGCCAAACGCTCTTTCTGTTACAAAATTTGCAGGAGACGTTGCTTTTGAGAACGTATCATTTGGCTATAACGATGAAAAAATGATTTTAAAAAATGTTACACTGACAGCAAAAAAAGGTGAAATAGTTGCCTTGGTCGGTCCCACAGGTTCTGGTAAAACAACCATCATTAACTTGCTCACACGATTTTATGACATCTCAAACGGAGACATTAAAATTGACGGACGTTCCATCAGTGACTATAACATCCATGATTTACGAAACCGAATCGGCATTGTTCTTCAAGATACCTATTTATTTTCCGGTACGATTGCGGATAACATTCGATTTGGCCGGTTAGATGCCAGCGATGAAGAAGTGAAAAGCGCAGCTAAAATGGCCAATGCTCATTCGTTTATCAAACATTTGCCGCAGCAATACAATACCGCGATTTCAGCTGGCGGAGGAAATTTAAGTGAAGGTCAAAAGCAGCTTTTATCGATTGCTCGAGCCATGCTTTCTGACTGTGATATTTTAATTTTAGACGAAGCTACTTCCAACATTGATACAAAAACAGAAATTGATATTCAACGAGGAATGAGTAATCTATTAAAAGGAAAAACAAGCTTTGTCATTGCCCACCGCCTTAAAACGATTGAAAATGCAGATCAAATTCTTGTCTTAAAAGACGGACAAATTATTGAAGAAGGAAATCATCGCGAGCTGCTAGAAAAACAAGGGTTTTATCACCAACTCTATACGCAGCAGTTTACAATTTAAAAGAGGTAAAATAAAAAGTATGTTAGTTTAAAGAAGGTCCGAACGAGTAATCGTTCGGACCTTTTCATTGTGCTGGTAAACGTAGGGTTCATCCAGTTAGCTACTTCTAGCTGTTGATTGGAGGGCAAAGCGAAGACTCTTGCGGGAACAGCGGAAGGGATGAGACCCCCAGGAGCGCAAGCAACGAGGAGGCTCATCAGCCGGCCGCGGAAAGCGAAGCCTTGCACGGAAATCAACAGCGGTGTAATAAATGGTCGATACGAGCTCCTTTATTCCATTTGTTTGTCTTTAGATTGAATTGATGTAGTTATGTCTCAATCTCTTTTTCGTTCTATCATTTATCTATTACAGCTACAATTTTCCCTTTTACTCGACGAGTCGCCAGTTCATCTAATGCTGCTGGCACTTCTTCTAGTGAAATGACTTTTTCCACGAGTGCACTTAGCGTATTTTCTTGTAAAAGCAAAAGCATTTTATTTCCCATCTCAGCAAGTTTTTGCTGTTCTTTTACGTTATTAGACTGATGTACACTCCCTAATGCAACTTGATGAAACGATAGTGGGTGCGCAAACGAAATCGCATCGTTTACATTAGGCGGTCCTGCGATGAATGCAATTTGACCATTAAAAGCAAGAGCCTTTACCGACTCGTCTGCATTGTCTCGTCCAACGGTATCCAAGACTAAATCTACACCGATTCCATCGGTAAGCTCCAGCACTTTTTTCACAAAGTCTTCTTTACGGTAGTCGATTACATAATCAGCACCTAAACTTTTTACAAACTCATGATTGGCAGAAGATGCGGTTGTGAGCACTGTAAGACCTGCATTTTGGGCAAGCTGAATGGCAAATCCTCCAACCCCTCCAGCACCTGCGTGAATTAAAATCGTTTGTCCTTTTGAAGCGTTCATTTTGTGAAACAATGCTTGATATGCTGTATATCCCGCACATGGAATAGCCGCAGCGTCTTCGAATGAAACCCCTTGCGGAATAAGAGAAACTGTGTGGGCTGTTGTCACTCCGTATTGTGCAAACCCGCCTTTTTTTGATAAATCGCTATGATATACAACGCGGTCTCCGACTTTGACAGCTGTGACTTCTTCTCCCACTTCCTCGACAACGCCCGCTGAATCAAGTCCTAATACGTGAGGATATGTCCAACTAGGATTACCGCCGTTTCCTGTTTTATAATCTACAGGGTTCAAAGCAGTAGCTTTAATTTTAACTAAAATTTCACCTTTAGCTGGATGTGGCTTTTGGATATTTCCGACTTTCATCTCACTTACTTTCCCTTTGCCTTCTAGCAGTAAAGCTTTCATCAAGATCTCCCCTTTTACATTTCTTCCTTCAATTAAAAGTTCTTTTTCAGTATAATAAATACATGTTGTTTACAAAAGACGGCACTTTCATGTAACCAGGTACCTTCCCGGTAACCTAGGTCTATGGATATTAAATTATTATATCCATATTTCATATCTGTTTATGAATGGAGGATTAACGGTGAAAGCACCCCACTATAATGTACCTGTTGAAGCAACGCTTGAAGTAATCGGCGGGAAATGGAAAGTCGTTATTTTATGCCTATTAAAAGAAGGTGAAAAACGTTTTAGTGAACTTCAGCGAGCTATGCCTGCTATTACCAAAAAAATGCTGTCTCAACAGCTAAAAGAATTAGAAAAAGACGGTGTGGTTAATAGAAAAGTATACAATGAAGTTCCTCCTAAAGTAGAGTACTCACTCAGTGAAGAAGGCGAAACCTTACGAGAAATTTTAAATATGATGTGCGCATGGGGAGATAGAAGAATGGGAAACACCCCAAATTGCAGCTAAGTTCTCCTAGCGGCTTTGTTAAAACAAACGAATAGCTATTGCCAGGAGCTATTCGTTTTTGTTTTATCTATTCTCCTACTCTTTCTTGCGATTAGCCCCTGTGTAAGAACATCTGACAACACTATAGAATTCTTTCGCATTTTCAGCTATGATGATGTCGAACGATGCAGCCAGAATTGTCGAAATAAAACTCAAGAATGATAGGTGATTCAATGATGCAATTAGGTTTAGATTTATCCCAAAAACAACTATTAAAATTGGCCATGACACCTGAATTACGTCAGTCTATCAACATTTTAAATTATTCTACGGCCGATTTAGTTCATTATCTTCATCAGCAAGTCAATGAAAATCCTGTAATTAAACTGTCTGCTGGCGACTCTCAGCAAAAAGATTCATTTGATACTCGAGAACAGCGTTCATATTCAAAAGGTTATACCGATGACGATTATAATCCGTTTAATTATATATCTGATCAAACTGTGACTTTAGAGAGTCATTTATTAGAGCAGCTGTCTATGCTAAATCATTTACACTCACACCAAAAACACATCGTTCAATTTCTAATTGGAAACTTAAATAAAAACGGCTTTTTAGCAATTGAGCCAAAATTGGCAGCCGAACTGCTGAATGTTTCAATTAACGAAGTCAACGATATGATTCACGTTTTGCAAAGCTTTGATCCGATTGGCGTGGGCGCTCAAAATTTTGTCGATTCACTGCTTATTCAAATTAAGGCCAAAAAGTCAAAGCCTCCTCTTTTATACGACGTGGTAAAACACGATATTGAAGATATTGCTAACAAAAAATATCGGAACATTTCAAAAAAATACTCTATTTCGATGCGTGAAGTACAAGAAATTGTTGACTGCTTGCGGACATTAAATCCTCGTCCAGCAGGAGATTTCCACGTCCCGCTTACAAAGTACATCTCGCCTGATGTAACGGTACAAAAAGTTGACGGCCGCTATCATGTTATTCTTCATAGCGAGCTGCTTCCGCCCATCGAAATTAACGGCACCTATCAAAAGCTGGTTCATCGCTCTGCATGCGTAACAACCGATCGATACGTACAGGAAAAAATTCATGAAGCTACTTGGCTAATCAATAGTATTGAGCAGCGTAATGCGACGATTTACAACGTGTCCAAAGCCATTGTGGAACATCAGCAAGATTTTTTTGAAATGGGTATTTCGGGGCTAAAGCCGCTTAACTTAAAAGATATTGCTCAAAAAATAGACTGTCACGAATCAACGGTAAGTCGTGCGACTAACGGAAAGTATATTCAAACGCCACGCGGGCTGTTTGAGTTAAAATACTTTTTCACCAATTCCTTAGAGCGAACTGATGGCGAACAAAGCAATTCTACTGCCTTTATAAAAGAAAAAATCAAAACATTAATTGCCGAAGAAAATAAATTAAAACCTCTTTCAGATCAAAAGCTCATGTCTCTTCTTTCCAGCGAAGGAATTCAGATTTCAAGAAGAACAGTAGCTAAATACCGTGAAGAAGCAGGAATTGAAAGTTCTTCTAAGCGGCGACGATTTTAATATTGCTTATTCTAAATTACAGCTTTATCCCTACTAAAAAGAACCCGTTGATTTTACTCAACGGGTTCTTTTTATCGGTTTCCAATAAATAAAAGCCATATGATATTGATACGTATATTCATATGTGCCATTTATTTTCTTTACATGCTGTAAAATAATCTTCTCAGTTTCTAACTTGTCAATATCTTTAGAAAGCACCTTTGTCGAGTTCTTCTTGATGAGATCTTCGTACGTCTCATAAGTTACCGTTTTGGTTATAGGAACCAGCTTACAATCTGCGTAAATACCCAGTTCATATAAAATATTTAGTAAGTCAATATATTCCTTACGGCGCCATTTAATCTCGTACCCAAGCTTTCTATGTAACTCTACGTAGTGAGGCTTTTCTGGACCCGTTGACATGCCTATAACCGCCAAACGATTAGCCGAATCGTTCATATTTAAGAGACCATCGACAATATTATGCATACGGTAAAAACAGTTTATTCCTACTACGGCATCGTAGTTATCTGTTAGACGCTCATACTCCCATTTACCTTCTATGAACTTTAGATTAGAGCGGGCATCTGATTGCGTTTGTAAGTAGCGAATAATGCTTGGCGAACAATCCATACACGTAAGTTCTTTTACATAATCAGCAATCGAAAACGTATAATTTCCCCAGCCAGGGCCAATTTCCATAACAGAGTCATTTGGATTCAAAAAAGCAAGAAGTTCTTGTTGAAGCTGTTTTACTACAGGGTCATTTACTGAATTAAAAGACATTTTCTCTAAATACTGCTGCCAAAATTCATCTTCAGCTCGGTCGTTTATCATCCGTTCCGATATTGAACCGTCCCATTCTTTCAGCCCTTCCTGCCACTTTTTTACACGATCACTTTCATATACCGAAAATTTTGTAAGCTGCATGCATTCACGTTCCCCTCTTTTATACGTAAACCTATACTATCATAAAGAAAAAGAGAGTTCCTTTTTAAACTGGAACTCTCTTTTTATATTAGTTAAATTATGCTGCTGCCTCTTCCTCTGTGTGATGCTTCTCTTTTCTGGCATTGATATAAAACATTATCAATGAAAGAGTGATGAAGATTGCTGCAAAGATTCCAAGTACGCCAGCCTGATGCCATACATAGCCGAAATCATCACCAATTGAGATGATTTCACGGAAACCGCGAATTGCATAGGTCATAGGCAAGTACGGATTAATTGCCTGGAAGAATTCCGGCACAAGTGCTTTAGGGAATGTACCTGCACTGCCGCCAATTTGAAGCAGCAAAATAATGAAGGCTAAATACTGCCCTACTTTTCCTAACCCTGTTGTTAAGAACAAGATAAGTGTAAAGAACGTCACACCTGTAATCATGGTAAAGATATAGAAGTGCCAAATGCTTGTTACGTTTAAATGCAAGCCCCATAGAAGAGCTGTAACAGCAATCGCTGCCTGCAGCATACCTACAATAGTGATGACACTAAACTTACTTAAGAACCACGAAATGCCTGATGTCGGTCGAATTGATGGCTCTTTCATTGGATATACCGCTGAGAACATTAACGTTCCCGCAAACAAGCCAATACATAAGATGTATGGAGCTAATCCGACACCGTACTTATCTACGTTGTTTTGTTTATCTGATTTTAAATCCGTTGGATTTGAAAACATGCTATATGTTTTATCATCCGCTTTAACATCTTTTGCATCTTTTGCACCATCTGCTAAAGATGAATGAAGCTCGCTTGTTCCATCTGATAATTTAGATGAACCATCATATAGTTTGGACGAACCATTTGTTAACTCTTTAGAACCATTTGCTAATTTGGTTGCCCCGTTTTCTAGCTGTGTTAAACCATTTGCTAGCGCTGCGCTTCCTTGTTCAGACTTCTTAAGTCCATCCACAATTTGCTGCTGCCCGTCAGCAAGCTTTCCAGCTCCTGTATGAGCGTCAGTAATACCGCTGTTTAATTCTGCAAATTTGCTGTTGAACTGCTTTTCTCCGTCTGCTAGTTTAACAGCACCGTTGTATAATTGAGTTTGGGCATTATATAATTTTGTCTGGCCATTGTACAGCTGACTTTGTCCATCAGCAATTTTATTAATAGCGCTTTGAATATCTTCTCCGCCTTTAGAGAGCTTTTGAAGCGCTGCTGATAACTCTTGCACTTTATCTACTTTTGCTTTTAGCTGCTCTGCTTTTTGCTGCTGTTCATCCATAAACTGCTGAGACGTGAGTTTTTTAATTCCTGCAATCAGCGTTTGTTTTTGCTCATCAGGAATGGACTCGTTGCTGTTAATGCTGTCAATGAGGGCTTGCTGCTGCTGTTCAAACTCTGCTTTTTTTGAATCAACCTGCTGTTTAATCTGTGTAATTTCCTGTTCCGCTTGATTAATTTGCTGCGTAACGCTGCTCACTTCAGCGTCCACTTGATTTAAGCCGCTTGTAAACTGTGGTAGTTTCCCTTGAAGTGTCTTTGTTCCTTCATTGAGCTGCTGTGTTGCTCCTTGCAGTTTTGCAGTTCCGTCTTGTAGTTGTCCTAATCCATTACTAAGCTTCCCCGCACCTGTTTCAAGTTCTTTAGAAGCCGCATAAAGCTGTCCGCTCCCACTTTCTAACTTTCCTAAACCGCTGTTTAGACTGCCTAAGTTTTCATTAATCTTATCCGCACCGTTTAGGAGCTTAGCTGCACCTGCATTTAAATCTGTCGCTCCTTTTCGTGCATCCGTTAACCCACTTGCCAATTTAGCTGTACCGTCTTCGAATGTAACCGTGCTGTCTGCTAATTTCTTCATGTTATCCCGCAGCGTTTTTGAACCATTTTCGAGCTCTCCTGCACCGTCACTTGCTTTTTGAAGACCGTCCGCTACTTGCTTAAAGCTGTCAAATACCGTTTCAGCATACTGCTTTGTGACTGCTTCTTTAATCTGATCATTGATTTTAGCCACTGCATTTGAGCTAATTTGAGCGCCTGAATAGTTCTTTCCGGCATTTGTATGATAGATAAATTTCATTTTTTTAGGATCTTTATCCATTAATGTTGTTGCATTTTTGGAGAAATTCTTTGGAATTTCTAAAACTAAATAGTAGTCCTCATTTTTTAGGCCTTCTAACGCTTTTTCTTTGTTCGTAAATTTCCAGTCAAATTTATCATTTTTCTTTAAATCATCAACAAAATCACGACCGACATTCAATTTCTTTCCATCTAACGTAGCACCTTTATCTTCATTTACCACTGCAACTGGAATTTGATCTGTTTTTCCATATGGATCCCAGTAAGCAGATAAAAAGATGACATTATAAAGTAATGGAACAAATAACAATCCGCAAATCACAACAATAGTCATTGGTTTGGAAAAGATTTTTTTCCATTCTCCTTTAATCATATTCATGTTTTTTAGCCTCCAATAATCCTTACTTCCGCCTGACTGTTTGACCGAAAAACATTTTCGGTCATTAAGTTCTGATTAATGTTACCATATTCACAAGAATAAGGTCAATCGTTATTCTGTAATTAAAAGCTGATTTTAGCAGAAAGTTTAAAATCAGCTTTTTTAAGATAACGTTCATGCTATAGGCTTAAATCATTAACTTCATCCGCATCGTTTTTAACAAGTGCCCTTCAAATTCATCATCAAATTCATCCACGAGCTGGAAACCTTTTGATTGATAAAAAGCACGGCCTATTCCGTTTTCCCTTTCTACGTTAATGTAAACGATTTTTAATTCCTTCGAGCGCTTCATTCCTTTTTCTAACAATTGCGAACCGATTCCTTTTCCTTGATAAGCAGGAAGTATATAGATAGATCCTAGTTCTATTTCCCCTCTGTTTTGTAGTCGGAAAAAGTTAGCGTACCCTACGATTTTCTCATCAATAGTTGCTACATAAATGAACGAATTGCGCAAGCGCCACAGCAGCCTTTTATTGGAGTATGCTTCTGAAAGAAACCGATTCTGAACGCTTCTAGGAATAATCCCTTCATATGTATCATACCAGCTCATCTTTGCGACGTATTGAACAGACGTAATATCTTCTTTTCTCATTTTGCGAATGATTACCTCCACTCACATCCCTCCTGACAATTTGCTGCTAAAATCGTACATAATTTCACCTGAAAAATATAGTTATAAATATATATTTTTAATTGTAACGCTCTAGAAGCATTGATTGATTTTAGAACCTTATGTATAATCGAGATAGATACAAATTGAAAATGATTATCATTAACAGGAGTGCTGAATGATGAATTTAACTACCGTGAGTATTGGCGACAAAGTAAAAGTTAAAAACATTGAATTTTTAGATAGATCATTAGAACGCCGCCTTCTTTCTTTTGGAGTAAAAAAAGGCTGCGAACTATGCATGAAGCAAAAAACCATCTTAGGGGGACCTTGTATTATTGAATGTCAAGGTCAAATGATTAGCATCCGAAAACGCGATGCGGCTAAAATTGAGGTTGAGACAGCATGAGTACAATTGCACTTTTAGGAAATCCAAACACAGGAAAAACTTCTTTATTCAATATATTAACAGATTCCTATGAATACGTAGGAAATTGGAGCGGTGTAACCGTTGAAAAGAAAGTTGGGTCTATTAAAAAGCAAAACAGCCAGCTGGTTGATTTGCCGGGTGTGTATGATTTTACTCCTCTTTCTTCAGATGAAGCAGTGGTAACTAACTTTTTGTTAACCGGAGAATTTAACAGTATGCTGAATATTGTAGACGCTTCTCAGTTTGAAAGAAGCATGCACCTCACTATTCAAGCATTGGAATATGGAAAGCCATTAGTAATCGGCTTAAATATGATTGATGTAGCGGAAAAACGTGGATTAACTTTTCATTTGGAAAAGCTTAGCAAATCATTACATATTCCGGTTTCTGCAATTATTGCCCGCAATGGAAAAGGAATTAATGAGCTTCTCTCCACTTTGAAGCAAGATTTAAAAGCCCCTTCATTTCAATTAAATTACGGGGAAACCGCTGAACAAGCAATTCATATGATTCAAACAAAAGCGGATGTCAGCAGATGGATTGCCATTCAATTTTTAGCGGAAAATAGCGTAATCGAATCAACATTAAAAGAAAAAACGAGTTACTCAGAGCTGCTTGAGCTTCGAAAAGCGGCTGCACAAAAATTAACCAAGCCGCTTAGCGAGCATTTCTTCGACGTGCGTACAGCATTTATTGAACGCATTTCCAGCGAGTGTATCATAAAGGGCAGCGAAACACCTCTAACCTTCACAGATCGAATCGATCGAATTGTGACGCATAAGTGGCTTGGTCTCCCTATTTTTCTTGGCTTAATGTATTTGATTTTTAATATTACGTTTACTTGGATTGGCGTTCCTCTTTCTGATAAACTGGACGGTTTTTTTGGCGGAACGCTTAGTAAAGGCGCTGATTCTCTTCTAACTGCAGCTGGTGCCGCTCCATTTATTCATGATTTAATTGTGGACGGCATCATCGCAGGCGTAGGCGGCGTACTAGTATTTGTACCACAAATTTTTGTCCTGTTCTTTTTCATTTCACTGCTTGAAGATTCAGGATACATGGCTCGAATTGCTGTAGTAATGGATCGTATCATGGAATTTTTCGGTTTGAACGGAAAAGCATTTATTCCGATGATTATTAGCTTTGGATGTAACGTACCAGGGATCATGGCCGCGCGTACAATTGAACAGCGAAAAGAGCGCCTTATGACCATTTTAGTAAATCCATTTATGAGCTGCTCAGCACGCCTTCCTGTATACGCTTTGTTTGTAGGTGCGTTTTTTGTACAAAACGGAGCAGCTGTGGTGTTTTCTATGTACTTGCTTGGCATTATTTTAGCACTTGTTGTAACGAAAATTTTATCAGTAACGCTTCTTAAAGACGAACAATCAACTTTTATTGTTGAACTTCCTCCTTACCGCGTACCTCAAGCCAAGACTCTTTGGAGAAGCACGTGGGAAAAAGGCCGAAATTTCGTCCGAAAAGCAGGTACGGTTATTTTAGCTGGCTCTGTATTTATCTGGCTATCATCTTACGCTGGCCCTGGCGGTTTTGGAGTAGATATGGAAAATAGCTTTATGGCTATTATTGGAGGTGCTATCGCTCCGCTATTTATCCCTTTAGGTTTTGCGACATGGCAAGCTGTAGCATCACTGATTACAGGCTTCCTAGCAAAAGAAGTGGTTGTTTCGACTATGAGCATCATTTATAAAGTACAAGAAGGACAGCTTGGCGACACAATGAAGACATTCTTTACACCGCTAACAGCCTATACGTTTATGGTGTTTGTTCTTCTTTATGTTCCGTGTCTAGCAACCGTCGCTGTTATTCGACGAGAAACCGGCTCATTGAAATGGACAGCATTTGCTGTGGCCTACCCTTTGGTTGTCGCTTATCTCGTAGCTTTGCTTGTACACACTATTGGAAAAGTACTTGGTTTTTCTTAAAAGGAGTGAATAACATTGATTATTAACATTTTAATTGGGGTTTTGATATTTGGATATGCTCTTTATCATATGACAAAATTCTTCCGCAAGAGTACTCAGGGAAAATGTGCAAGCTGCGCACAGCAATCTTCTTGTGCAACGGATGATTGCGGTATTGACTGGGATAAAACGATTCAAGAGGCTCAAAATCAATCATCTTAATACATTAAAAAAGCATCCTGATAGATGGGATGCTTTTTTAATGTTACGCAACTAGTTTTAAAATGAGATGAGAAAGGACTTCCTTTTCCTCTTCACTGCTGACTTTCCATAACTCATGAAGGACTTTTTCTTCTCGGTTTCGAGGCTCCTCATTTTTGGCTAAATAGCTAGCCACTTTTTTTGTAGCGGCCGTTAATTGTTCCTCACTTAACCCGAGCTTTTTACCGACATGAACTTTTTGACTTAAATAATCGGTAAACGTATCAAAGTTCTGCAAAATTGCTTCTTTTTTCTCCGTCCCTAAATTATCTGCCGTTTCTTCAATTTTATTCATGTCTTTTGTAGTTCCTTCATTCATTTGACTCACAGTTAACATCTCCCTTTTAGTGAATAGACTGGTATGTTCTTTCACGCTCAGCTTCTGGTTTTTCGTCTGGCGTCATCTTTTCCTTACTTATTTCAGAAGTTGCATCTTTCACTTTTTCACCAATTTGCTGTAAATCACTTTTAGCATCTTCTACCGTCGATTTTGCATCATGCGTAACGCTTTTCACATCTTCTGCTTGCTTAAAGAAATCTTCATTTACACGCTCGTACAAATGTTTAGCATCATTAATTGCATCTTTTAAAAGATTCGATGCGTTTTTCATTTGCTGCACCATTTTTTCTTTTGTTTCTTGAGGGTTCTCTTTTACTTGATTAATCATGTTTGCAGAAGAGTCCTTTAATGTAACGGCTCTTCTTTTAACAGATGAGCGAGTTTTATTATCAAGTAATGTTATACATCCACCCACAACTGCCCCGACAACAACACCTTTTACTAGCTTGCTGCTGCAGCTTTTTCCAGTGCTAACAGCAGTAGTGCTATTAGCTGTCTGTGGATTGTTATTGATTCCTACGTCGTTATTAATGCCTGCGCTGTTGCTTAAAGCAGGGTTTTGTAATTCAGATCGGCTTCTTTCCATTTTTACTGCCTCCTTTAGCATTGTTATTGAGTGATTTCCCATCTTTTTTTATATTTAAACAATTGAACACAAAAAACATGACTAAAGGCCACCTTTTTGCTCCCACTAGTCAAGAATAACTATGTATTAAAAAAGCTCCCCTTTTTTAACGGAAAAGCGCAAGCCGGATTTTTGTAAAAGGATTGTCAGCACCGGTATAATAAGAAGTACTTTAAAATAAATTTTATACTATTGGTCATAGGGGTGAAGCAATTGAGCCAGCTTAATAAGGAATTTAACTGTGAAAAAGAATTAACGCTTGCTATTATCGGTGGGAAATGGAAGATGCTGATACTATGGCACTTAGGACGTGAAGGAACAAAACGGTTCGGGGAACTAAAATCGCTTATTCCTGATATTACGCCGCGTATGCTGGTTAACCAACTGCGGGAACTGGAAGAAGATCTAATTGTTAACCGTAAAGTTTATCCTGTCGTACCACCTAAAGTCGAATACTCACTTACAAAAGAAGGAGAAAGTTTAATGCCCATTTTGACAGCCATGTATGATTGGGGTAAAAATTACCGTGATACAGTGCTGATCAATCAAGAACAAAAGGCGGAAACGTTGATTAAATGATGGAAACTACTCCTTCTATTCCATAGTTTTTATTTTTTTATGCGGATGATGTTACTCAACATCATCCGCATTTTTAATGAAGATTAAGCGGTTACAAGACTGATATGTCCATTAGTATACTTCTGTATACTATCATTCCCCACACTATTTGTGGGAAAAGTGCGTACTTTTAAGAACCTCAAACTGGGGGTACAATAACTACACCAGCTGCTTTATATATAAAAAAGCACAAAAGGTATTTATACATTTCTGTAAGGAGTGGAGTAGAATGGAATTACAATTAGCATTAGATCTTGTTAATATCTCTCAAGCAAAAGAGGTAGTAAAAGAAGTTGAAGAACATATTGATATCGTGGAAATCGGTACGCCCGTTGTAATCAATGAAGGGCTTCGCGCCGTTAAAGAAATTAAAGAAGCATTTCCTAATTTAAAAGTATTAGCTGACCTAAAAATTATGGATGCAGCTGGCTATGAAGTACAGCAAGCTTCTCAAGCTGGAGCAGACATCATTACCATCTTAGGTGTTGCTGAAGATATGTCAATCAAAGGTGCAGTTGAAGAAGCCAAAAAACAAGGTAAAAAAATTCTTGTCGATATGATTGGGGTAAAAGATATTAAAGGACGCGCAAAAGAGCTAGACGAATTTGGCGTTGACTATATCTGTGTACACACAGGATACGATCTTCAAGCTGTTGGTCAAAACTCTTTTGAAGATTTAGTAACAATTAAAAGCGTTGTAAAAAATGCAAAAACAGCCGTTGCTGGCGGAATTAAATTAGAATCTTTACCTGAAGTAGTAAAAGCACAGCCTGATCTTGTTATCGTTGGCGGAGGAATCACGAGCCAAGACGATAAAAAATCAGTTGCTTCTCAAATGAAAGAGCTTATTACAAATTAAGGAGTTTTCTATGCAGACGAGCGAACATTTAAAAACAGTTATGAATGAGCTTTTACAAACAACAGCTCTAATCGCTGATGATGAAGCTGAGCAGCTTGTAAATGGCATCATCTCATCTAAAAAAGTGTTTGTCACTGGAGCAGGCCGTTCAGGTCTTATGGGCAAGTCGTTTGCTATGCGTATGATGCATATGGGCATTGATGCTTATGTCATTGGAGAAACCGTGACGTCCACTTTCACGCAGGATGATTTATTAATCATCGGATCAGGTTCTGGGGAGACGAAGAGCTTGATTCCTATCGCTCAAAAAGCAAAAGAACTTGGAGGAAAAGTTGGAGTAGTCACAATTTCTCCCGACTCCACGCTTGGCAAGCTGGCTGACTTTATCGTGAAGCTGCCTGGTGCTCCTAAGGATCAAGAACAAAGCAGTTATCAAACAGTACAGCCTATGGCATCATTGTTTGAACAAACGCTTCTTCTCTTTTACGATGCGCTGATTCTTCGCTTCATGGAGAAGAAAGAACTTGATACCCATACAATGTACGGAAAGCATGCAAATTTAGAATAAAAAAAGGTCTTGCTCTAGGCAAGACCTTTTTTGTTTTGAAACTTTCTATTTCACCAAATATTTATTTATCGCATAACTAAATGTACTTTATCGTTAACTTTTTTCAAAAACCCTATTCGAATTTTGTTGCATCTCCATAAAAGGGCTGCTCTGCAACCTTAATCGAGTCTGTTGGGCATCCTTCGTACGCTTCCATCATCTCATCTTGCTGATGTTCAGGAACCTCTTTTATTCCTTCGTTGTTATCTAACACCGCATAAGCAAGACCTTCTGAATCATAATCATAAAGATCTGGTGCGCTCCCTCCACATGCTCCGCAAGCAATACATGTTTCCTTATCTACCATCGTAAAAGCCATAAAAAAACCTCCTTTACCTTTTCACTTTCTCTTTCAGAAAGTTACGTTCAGTATAAGAAGGTTTTTTTAAATTCGTCTTAAATTATTTACTTAGATTCTCCGATATTCTCAAACATTTCATCTACATTTGGCTTTTTCTTAATTAATCCTGACTCTTTTAACCAGTCCACATTTGACTGCCATGATTCTTTCGTTTGACTGCCAAATCCGTGTTCAGACTTCATTTTCGGAAGTAAAATATTTAAACTTTTTGTTTCCACGTCTTTTTCAAGAGGGAAGTTTGATTTATCTTGGTTATCTAATAGAATTTGAAGTGATTCTTTTGGATGCTTCTCTGTGTACTCATATCCTTTTGTCGCAGCACGCCAAAACGCTTTAATCGTATCAGAATCTTTTGCCCATGTTTGATCCCCAGTAACTGCCACTAGCTCATAGTAAGATGGTACGCCGTAATCCGAAGGATCAATGTCAACCGTTTTGTATCCTTTTTTGTGAAGCAATGGTACTTCATGATTAATATATGCCCCTATTACGGCATCTACTTTTTTACTAATCAGCGATGAATTTAACTCAAATCCTACGTCTACTAGTTTGACTTTATTCGGATCTCCTCCATCGCTTTTCACCATTTTCTTTAGAACAGATTCACTTAATGGTGTTCCGCTGTAGCCTACTACTTTTCCTTCTAAATCTTTAGGACGCTTAATACCGCTATCTTTCAGCGCCACAACTCGGTTCAACGGAGACCTTACGATTGCTCCTACCGACTTTACCGGCACATCTTCATTTGCTCGTGCCATTGCTACATCAGGCTGATAATAAAGGCCGAGCGTAACTTTCCCCGCAGCTGCTAAATTAAGCGAGTCTGTTGGATTAGCAGGAAACTGTACTTTTACATTCAGCCCTTCTTTTTTGAAATATCCTTTTTCTTGTGCAGCGTAAATGAAGCTGTGCACTGCATTTGGATACCAATCAAGCATAATTGTAACGTCTTTTAATTTTTTACTGTCACCAGCTTTATTTTCCTTGTTCTGACCACAAGCAGCGAGCATCAAAACAAGCATCAGGCTTAAGCCAATTACAAACCATTTTTTCATTCTGTTTTCCTCCACTTTAATGAACGTTTTTCAAAACCTACTACAATAATAAAGAATAAAATACCAAGCGCAGATAAAATTACAATTGGTGCAAATACACCAGCTGCATCAAACTGTGTCATCATACGACGACTGAAATATCCTAAGCCTGCTTGTGCACCTAACCATTCGCCAATGGCAGCACCTATTATACTAAAGGTAACCGCTACTTTGAGCCCTGAATAAAAATGAGGCAGTGCAGAAGGAATGTTCAACTTAAAGAAAATATCTTTTTTTGTTGCTCCCATCGTTAACATGAGTTCTTTTAACTCTTTGTTTGTGGAACGAAGCCCGTCAAACGTGCTAACGGTAATGGGAAAAAACGTAATTAATACGGTCACAATCACTTTGCTCCAAATGGAGTAGCCAAACCAGAGAACAAATACAGGAGCAATGGCAATGGTCGGAATCATTTGTGACGCAATAATAAGCGGATAGAAAGCACGCTCAATAAGCGAGCTCCAATTCATCCACACGGCCAGCAGAACCCCTAGCACAACGGATATAACCAGCCCAATTACGACAATAGATAACGTAGCTGGTAAATGCTTAAACAATAAATCCATTCGCAAATCCCAAAGCTTCGTTAAAATACCGGTGGGCGTTGGTAAAATAAACGGATAGTTTACAATGCGTGCTCCAATTTCCCAAGCAACCAGTAAAATGACTACTAATATCACTGAAGCTCCGTACTTTTTCATGTGTTCACCTTCGATCTAAGCTGTTCAATTAAATAATCTTTTACGTCAAGCACACGCTGTTGATTCAAATCTTTTTGCGTTCGAGGTCTGCTAAGCGGCACTTGAATCTCTTCAAGATGACTTACCGGCTTGTCTGAAAAGATAAAAATACGATCTGATAAAAAAAGCGCTTCGTTTACGTCATGAGTGATAAATAAGATGGTGTGCTTACGCTTTTGCCATTGTTCAAGCAGCCATTCTTGCATCGACAAACGCGTAATGGCATCAAGCGCACTGAAAGGCTCATCTAAAAGCAGTACGTTAGAACCGCTTAATACAGTTCGCAGAAAAGAAACACGCTGCTTCATCCCTCCAGATAAATCACTTGGAAAACGATTTTCATACCCTTTTAAACCAAACTCTTCGAGCAGCTGAGATACTTGCCTATGAGCACTTGCTTTTGACACATTGTGAAGCTCAAGCGGCAGCGCTGCATTGTCTAAAATCGTGCGCCACGGAAGAAGCAAATCTTGCTGCGGCATGTAGCCTACTTTTCCAAGCCGCTTTTCATAAGACTGTCCGTTAATCACGATATCGCCTTCACTCTGCTGTTCAAGACCTGTAATGAGACGAAACAACGTACTTTTCCCAGAACCGCTCGCTCCAACTATACTGACAAACTCGCCTTCTTTCACGTCTAAGTTTAATGATGTTAAAATCGGTTGATCACCATTTTTGTACGTAAAACTGACGTTTTGAAAAGATAACACAGACTTATTCATGAATTGGCCACATCGCTTCGTTATAAGCCATATCCCAGAACATATACTCAAAACGCGTTGTATTTAAGAAAATTTCTTCGAGCTTTTCTAACTCCGCTTCTGATTTGTCTTCAGTAAGTGAGTCGAATAAATTAATACACCATGTCGCTAGTTCTCCAAATTCTTCTGAGCTATACATTTCAATCCACTCACGATAAAACTCATTGTTAGCTCCAGGCTTTTCACTGAGTTCTTTTCCTATTTCCCAATAGCTCCACATACAAGGCAAAAGAGCCGCCACTAATTCAGCTAATGTTCCGCTTTGACCAACGTGCAGCATATAGTGTGTGTATGCAAGCGTTGTAGGAGATGGCTGCGCTTTTTCTAATTCTTTTTCGCTGATTTCAAATTTCTTGGCATACTCACGGTGCAGGCTCATTTCTTCGTTTAATGTAGAATCCAAAAGTGCAGCAAATTTCCCCATCGTTTGAACATCGGTAGCTTTCATGGCTCCAATCGCAAATAATTTAGCATAATCAATTAGGTAAAGGTAATCTTGAATCATGTAAAAGCGAAACTTCTCCTTTTCAAGCGTTCCGTCTCCCATTCCCTGTACAAAGGGATGATTATGATTTTGACGCCAAATAGGCTGCAGCTTTTCGTATAATCGTTCACTAAATTTCATGATGATCACTCCTTATGCGTATGCAGCCACGTATAAATGAACTGCACCATCACTTTTGTATATTGAATAAGCTGATTCATATCTAATTGTTCATTCACAGCATGTGCATTTGCTAAATTTCCCGGACCATAAATAGCTGCCGGAATTCCCGCATCAGCTAGCCAACCGCCATCTGTTACGCTAGTTGACACATCGATTGGGGGCTTTTTCCCTTCAATTTGTTCATGAGTATTTGCAAGCAGCTGTACTCCAGCGTGATTTTCATCAATTTCTAATGACGGGAAGATTTCTCCTCTGTCTTCAATCATTGATGTGCCTCCCCATTCAAAGGTTGGCAGGTTATCTTTTAACCATGGATCTGCTTTTGCAATAGCTAAAATGTATTCTTCCACTTCTTTTGATACTTGGTCGTATGATTCATTGGGATAATAGTGAACGGTGATCCACAGCCTGCATTCATCTGCAATAAACGCAGCATGCCTTCCCCCTTCGATTACTGCTGGATTAATCGTATTTGTTCCCGGCAAAAATCCTGGATAGCTTTTTGTAACAGCCCAGTGGCGCTCCAATTCTTGCAGCCCTCCGATCACTTTTGCCATCTTCTCAATAGCACTCGCAGCTAACAGACCTCCTCCAGCATGAATCATACTTCGGCGTGTACCGTCATGATAGGTTTTACTGCTTTTTATCGTAATCCATCCCGTGATCACTCCGCCTTGACCTTGAATATGTAAATCACTCGTATCAGCAACAAGCGCAAAGTCAGCTGTATATCCTTTCTGACAGCATTGCAGCGTACCTGCCTCTCCCACTTCTTCTCCTACAACGGATTCAAAAATCAAGTCTCCCGGCAGTTCGATTCCTGCTTCTGTTAAAAGCTGGACTGCAAATAATGCTCCTGCCAAGCCGCCTTTCATATCAGCAACTCCGCGTCCGATTATCATGTTGTCTTTTACCACAGCTTCAAACGGATTTGTCTCCCACTTTTCATTTTCTTGTACCTCAGCTACATCCATATGCCCGTTAATAATTAAGCTTTGATAGTCAGCTGATTTTTTCCCTTTTAACGTGCCCACTACAATAGGATCGTTGCAATATAAATCCCACATATCGATGGAAAAACCGCAGTTTTTAAGGAAATCTGCTACGTAACGCTGCGCTTCATGAGAATTTCGTGCAGGAGGCGCCGGCGTTTTATATGAAACAAGCGTTTTTACTAACTGGATTAGCTCCCCTTTGCGCTCCTCTACCTGTTTGACAATCAAATCAATTGTTTCTTCCATGTATGACACCTTCCTTTACGCATAAAAAAACACTTCTTTCGCAGGAAAGAAGTGTTTTTGTTTATATACAAAAAATTATTATAACGAGTTCGTAAGGAAATACCATACAAAACATCCATTACAATACCTCTTTCCTACGCTAGTATTACCTAGTTCAGGTTATAAGGGTTAAGACTTCTCGTCTCTCTCAGCTTAGAAAGCACCCCTAGTGGCGTTGTATCTCTATAAAATTAAACGATTATCATATGTTTACCTGTAATAGTTTTATCATAGTAAAGCGTTTTATTCAATAGAAAGGTTCATGATTCAGCAATGAAAATAGTTTCCTTTTTAGTAAAATAAAAAGCACACACCTTTTTTAAGCAGTGTGTGCTCTTTACTTTTATAAGCTTACTAGTTAGCTATCGGCTTCTTTAAAAATACACCGTAACTAATAGCGCCAATTAAAAGCAGTCCTGCGCCTAATAGGAACACCGCTGTAAAAGTTCCGGTTGCATCTAATATAAATCCCGTTACGATAGGAGCCATTGCTGCTCCTAAAAACCCTCCAAAGTTCTGAATAGCGCCGAGTGAAGCAACTTGTTCCTTCGGTGCAACATCCGCCGCTAGAGTCCAAATGACACCTGATGGCAGCTGTGACGCGAAGTAGCCAATGGATAATAAGACAATACTCAAAGCTGCATTATCAATGAAAGGAACGGGTGCCACCGATGCTGCTGCTAAGATCGCCCCGCCTACAATTGGAATTTTTCTTGCTGTTACTGCAGGAACTCCTTTTCGAATAAATCGATCAGAAATTGCACCGCCAAGTAAAACTCCTATAATTCCAGCTAGAAACGGAATAGCAGCAATCCAGCCCGTTTGTTTTAGGCTAAAACCGCGCTCTGTTTCTAAATAGCTTGGAAGCCAAGTTAAATAAACCCAAATCGTAAACATAATTCCGAAATTCCCGATAATCATAAACCATGTGCTTTTATATTTAAAAAGCTGTGACCATTTTGCTTGTGAGATAGGACTGATTTCCGTTTCTTCTTTAGGGGCAGTTTTCACTTTATTGGCGATATGATCTGGATCACGATAGATCTTTAGCCAAACAAACATCACAATAAAGCCGGCTGCTCCTATAACAATAAACATTCCTCTCCAACTCATTGTTAAAAGCAATACTGTTAACAGCGGCGGAGCAATTGCATTAGCAATTTGAGACCCTGTGTTAATAATAGACGTAGGCAAGCCGCGCTCTTCTTTTTTAAACCACCTTTCCGTCACTTTAATTCCCGATGTAAAAAAAGGAGATTCCGATACACCTAGAAGCATTCTCATAGCATAAAGAGCTGAATACGTGTTAGTAAAGGCACTTGCTACCGTTGCCACAGACCATAGTCCGGATGCCCATGCAAACATTTTTTTGGGTCCATATTTATCAACCAACCAGCCGGCAGGTAGATTTGCTAAGGCGTATGGCCATAGAAAAGCTGAAAGCAAAAGACCCATTTGTGTAGAAGACAGCCCAAACTCTTTGGCAATTGTAGTATTAGCAATACTTAAATTGGAGCGGTCCAAATAGTTAACAACTGCTCCGATTAACAATACAGTAATGAGCCACCAGCGTATATTCGTCTTTTTTACATCCTTTTTTACAGGATCGAAATTATTGTTAACGCTTTCATTTATTTTAGATGTAATCGCCATAGAATATCCCTCCATAACTTTAATAGTTAGAGTGAACGAGCTGCGTGCTTGTACTCAAACAGCCCTATTCACTAGAATTGCGTGAGCTTATTTAGAACATGAATCAATGATTAAACACTGCTCTTTGGACGAATGCTATTTAGTTTATTATCTAATTTTTTGACTTCTTCTTCTGTTAAATCTATTTGAGGAGATCTCATGCCACCAACGTCAATGCCTCTTAATTTTAATGCTTCTTTAAAATAAGACATGTTGCTTCCGTTCAAAAGAGCTTCACAATATTGAATAGCGACTTTTTGCATCTTTCTCGCCTTTTCTAAATCATTCGCTTTAAATGCATTATAAGTCTCTACAAACGGTTCGGGATAAACACCGGATACACCGGATACAACTCCTTCACATCCCATGGCCAGAGCCGCTAAAAATAAACGATCGGTTCCGGGAAGAACGGAGAAGTTTCCATCGTTAATATTTAAATAATCATTTACGCGTAAATAGTCAGGATAGCTATATTTAATACCAATTACATTTTTACATGTCTCTGCTACTTTTTGAGCTACCTCTGCCGTCAAATCATTGCTTGAACACTGAGGTATATTATATAAATATACGGGGAAATCCTCTGGGACACTATGTGCTACTTTCGTAAAATACGTTTCTAGCTCATTATCATTGGCCCCAAAAAACATAGGCGTAACCACTCCGATACCGTCGGCGCCAACTTCATAGGCATGTCTTGCAAGCTCAATGGTATCTTCTTCGTTCATAGCTCCCACGTGTATGAATACGGTTACACGATTAGCCGCTTGTTTCACTACTGTTTCTGCCACTTGCTTTCTTTCTTTGACAGATAGACGAAGCATCTCTCCTGTTGTACCAAGCGGATACAGGCAGTGCACTCCTTTTGAAATTAAAAACTCTGTTAAACTTACTACTTTCTCTAAATCTACTTCACCCGTTTTAGCAAACGGTGTAACCATTGCTGTTGTAACTCCGTATAAATGTTTCATTTTCTTCTCCCCTTTGTTAGTAGTGAATTACTCTATAGTTAGTAAAACGTTTTAGTACAACGTTTTACTAATAAAAAAATAAAAAGCTTGCTCTTATATTTTTCTAAATCGGTCTCTTTTTAAAGAGACCTTGTGAATGGCATTGCTTTTTATTTGATTCTCGTGGTATTACGGTGAATAATTTCCAGATCAAATATCTGTTGGTCCACATCCCCATATGGATCAGAAATTGTTTTAACTAAAAGCTCCCCTGCACAATAAGCCATTTTCTCTACCGGCAAATTGACAGTCGAAAGTTTTGGGTTAGTAAATTTAGAGAACTCTTGGTTATCAAATCCCATCACTTCACAATCAGCTGGTACAGAGATGCCGTAGTCATTAAGAGCAGAAAGAGCTCCTAATGCAACATGGTCACTCAAACAAATCACAGCGGTTGGAACTTGTCCTTGTTCAATAAGCTGTTTGATGCTGTCATAGCCACCTTGTTCTGTGTATGAACAGTAATGGTGACAATACGTAACATCAGTCTGTTCAATTCTATCTGTCACACCTTTTACTCCTGCTTCTAAAGCCTGTGAAGACACGTCTGGAACTAAAATACTAATGTGCTGATGATGATTATGAATAAAATGATCTGCTACTGCTTGACCTGCTTCATAATTTTTGGATTGTATAACAGAGTATATAGATGATACACGATTAAATAAAACAATCGGAACACCAGGTTTTGATCGGTGAATATACGCCTCATCAACTTCCGTTGTATTTGCAATGATCGCCCCGTTAAAATATGAAGATGTTTGAAGACCTTTTACAGAGGAAATACCTTCTTCATTTTGAAACGTTTCGACTAATAATTTAATAGTAGGACCGCTTTTTAATGAAGCTATGTAGCTTTGAATACCTGTAAGAATACGTCCCACTAACGAGACGCGCGTATCAATTGGCCAAATAAGAGCAATTGTTAGCTGCGCTGATTTGTCTTGTCCACGTAAGTTACGCGCAGACATGTTGGGAATATAGCCTAATTTTTTCGAAGCTGCAATTACACGCAGTTTAGTAGCTTCAGAAATTCTGCTTGCTCCCGGCTTGTTATTTAAAATGAGGGAGGCAGTCGTAATTGAAACATCTGCTGCTTTTGCAATATCTTTAATGGTAACCAGATGACCATCTCCATTTTTAGTTTAACGTTTTACTAAACTCAGTATAACGCTTTCATTTTAGTTTGACAATTCTTTTTTTATTTTCATCTTACATAAAAGAGGCTGGGACATAACGCAACCAATCTAGGCTAAAGGCGAACAAAGGGGATTAATGAGTTGGACTGCTTCTTACACTGCTATTGATTTCCGTGCAAAACTTCGCTTTCCGCAGGAGGTCGATGAGCCTCCTCGTCGCTTGCGCTTCTGCGGTGTCTTATCTCTTCCGCTTTTACCGCAGGAGTCTTCGCCTCTCTCTCCAATCAACAGCTAGAAGGAACTAAACACATGAAATCTATGTTTACCATAAAAAATACGAACTACCAATTAATAGCTCGCATTTAACTTCAACTAAAATATTTTTATCCTATATTCATCTATTTAGACAGGAATAAGCTCAAGTTTTTGCCCCGGTCTCACTAACGAAAGCAGCTCATGATCTTCTTCTATTACATACCCAATCACATTCACATTAGCATTTGCAGGCAAATTCGTTTTAGCTATTTGAACCTCTCCTCTGTAACGTCCGTAGCCATCATTGTCCATTGTAATTGCTCCCATTCTGCGCTCTACTGTATGAAATGGCGGTACTGGTTTTACAGATCGAGTATCAACTAAACGCAGAACGTCTTTTGATACATCCGGACGCACGCTGTACGTTCCCTCTATATGAGGTGAACGAATGCGCAGCGGAATAATACGGCTTTCTTGATATTGAACCAAACGCTTTAATAAACTTGAACCGGCGCATGGATCTCCAATATAAACCTCTGCTACTCCGCATCCGTATAAATCTACTGCAGAGGTAAAAGGACATCTATTACGGTCTTTTTCTCTAGTAGGAAGACCTTGATAAATAGGGCCTCTTTTTTCGTCTTCTCCAGGAATATAAGCGCAGATTGGAATACGAAGTTCATTAAATAAATCTGTCTGCTGTTGAAAAAACGTTTCTTCAAGCCCTGTTTCAGGCCGCGGATAAAAATTATGCCATGCAAGTAGCTGATGATGATGAAGACCTGCAGATAAGAGTGCTTCAATTTCTTGTTTGGATAACGTACTTGCATTAACAGCAATATAAAATTCATTCGCAAGCGAAAGAGTTTCTTCTGCGCTAAAGCCATCGTCTAGTCTAATACCAGATACGCCAAGTGAAGATAGCGACATAAGGCTTTCAATACCTAAATGAACTGGCGTATGCTTAGATACGTCTGCATACACGCTTATTCCACAATCTCTAGCCACATGAAGCAATTCTTTTGCCCGTTCAGCCAAATCCCCTTTTTCTTCTGGAATGTGAAGCGAAGTGAATGCACGTGTAACCCCGCACTCACTCGCTTCTATTAATTTTTCGGGGGCATCACTATCATTTAAATAAAACGAAATACCGATCATTCAAACTCCCTCGCCATTTCATCGTTAAATCCAAAGAAATAGGTACAAACAAAGCCTGCTGCATAAGCAACAACTAATCCAAGTAAATAAAGAAGAATTTGATGCGCATGAACTAAAAACGTAAGCGGTAAACCTGATACCCCCACCGCTACAGTTGCAATATGAAAGTGCGCCTGAAACGCTCCGCCGATTCCAGCTCCGAGACAAGCGGTTAAGAATGGACGCCCTAAAGGAAGTGTGACTCCAAAAATAAGCGGCTCTCCGATTCCAAGCAGCCCTGAAGGAAGAGCGCCTCCAATTGCTCGCTTTAAACGTTTTTTCTTCGTTTTGATATAAATAGCAAAAGCAGCACCTACCTGACCGGCTCCGCCCATTGCTAGTATAGGAAGAAGCGGATCATCTCCAATTGAATTGATAAGCTCTAAATGAACAGGAGTAAGACCTTGATGCAGTCCTGTAATGACAAGCGGCAAGAACGTTGCTCCTAAAACAAAGCCTGCTACAACTCCTCCAACCTCTAAAACTCCTAAAAGGCCTTTTGTGATTCCATCTGAAATCAAACCTCCGATTGGCATGAACACTACATACGTAATAATGCCTGTAATTAACACCGTAACGGTCGGTGTAATAATAATATCCAGTGACTGAGGGACAAATTTACGCACTCGTTTTTCCACTACGGCCATAAAGATTGCTGCAAGCAATACGCCTATTAAGCCGCCCCGTCCCGGCAAAAGTGCTTCACCAAAAAGTTTAATATCAGCTACGGTAGGATTAATGACTAAAATACCGGCTAAGCCTCCTAGAGCCGGCGAACCACCAAATTCTTTTGCCGCATTAATACCTACTAAAATACCAAGATAAGCAAATAAGCCGCTTCCGATAACGGTTAAAAGAATAGCAATCTGTGAATCTGCCGGAAGCCACTTCGCTTGAACAGCTGCTTTTGTCACTCCGGTGATAAGTCCAGATGCTACAAGAGCAGGTATTAACGGAATAAAAATACTCGCAATTCGGCGAAGCAAGAGCTTAAACGGCGTTGCATTTTTTTCTTTCAGCTCCGATTTCCGCTGAGCCGCACGATTTTCTAAATTAATACCGCCAGATTCATCAATTAACTTTCCAAATTCCTCTGTTACTTTGTTTACTTTTCCAGGACCAATAATGATTTGCAGCGTTTCTTCTTCAACTAATCCAAGTACGCCTTCAAGCTTTCGTATATCTGCCTTTTTTACAATTGAATCATCTTTTACAGTCACGCGCAGCCGAGTCATACAATGCGTATACGCTTCAATATTTGATGCTCCCCCAAGCATCTCCAAAATAACCTTTGCTAATTGATGATTATCTACAGACATGTTAATCCCCCTTTGTATTTTCCTCTTAGATGGACACGGTACTGAGGAAACAGACCACAAAACCCTCTTTTGTAATCGTTTTCTTTTTTTATTTCTTAGTTTTCAAAAACTGAATGGCATCCCTTGTTTTATCAATATACTCAATCGTCTGGTCATACTGCTGCGCTGCAATACTTAAAAATAACACATCAATCACATAAAGCTGGGCTAAACGAGACGATGTAGCTGCGCTTCGAAACGGCGCTTCTTGAGAATAAGACGTATACAAACAAATATCAGCTAAAGACGAAACGGTAGACTGTCCGTACTTGGTTAAGCTAATCGTCTTTACTCCGCGATTTTTAGCTAAAGATAAGACATTGCTTACTTCAGGAGTCTCCCCTGAAAAAGAGATGCCCACAACTACATCGTCTTTACTTGCATTTGCGATAAGTGTAGCTGCTAGATGGCTATCTGCAAAAGCAGTCGCATTTTTATTAATTCGAAGAAATTTTTGCTGCGCATCCATAGCAATAATATGTGAAGCACCGATTCCAAAAAAATGAATGTTTTTAGCTTCAATCAGCGCCAAAACAGCCCGCTCTGCTTCTTTGTAATTCACAAGCTCGGCCGTATCACTTAGACTTTGAATGCTGTTGCTTGCCGTTTTTTTGACAATAGATTGAATCGTTTCATTTGTTTCAATATCGCGGTATCCTTGCTCCGTATCTCTAGCTAAATCACCGGCTACTCTTACCTTTAATTCTTGAAACCCGCTAACCCCGATAGATTTACACAAACGAATAACAGCAGCACTGCTCGCATTCGCTAGTCTACCTAGTTCCCCAGCCGTACTGTTTACCACAGTATGCGGGTTGTTTAAAATATATTCAGCAATTTTCCTCTCCGAATCAGGAAGCTTAGCCACCGTGTTTTTAATCATTGTTAATCCGCCTGTTGACATCGTTTCTCTCCTTTATACGTAATGTTCAATCGCTTTTCTCACATAACCGTCCGCATTATTCAGTAACATCTTCGCGGTGTCATAATTTTCATTTGTTTTGATCATAACCACTGCTGTTTTTACCTCATTATTTGCTTCTTCAAGCGTTCGACTTGCTTGCTCATAAGAAACACCCGTAATTTTACAAATAATACCTATTGCTCGTTCTTTAAGCTTTTCATTACTCACATGAACATCTATCATTAAGTTTTCATACGCTTTTCCTACTTTGATCATAGCCGCTGTAGAAATCATGTTGAGAATCATTTTATGAGCGCTTGCTGCTTTTAACCTTGTGGAACCTGTTAGCACTTCCGGACCTACTATCACCTCAATACTATGGTCCGCTTCTTTTCCAATAAGAGAATTACCATTGCAAGACAGCGCCACCGTTTTAGCTTTTACAGATTTTGCATATCTTAATGCACCAATCACATAAGGAGTGCGTCCGCTTGCAGCAATTCCAATGACTGTGTCTCGTTCATTCAAATGAATTTTTTGTAAATCTGCTGCTCCCAATTCTTCGTTATCTTCAGCACCTTCAACTGCTTTAACAAATGCTTTTTCTCCTCCAGCCATCAATCCCTGTACCTGATTGGGATTGGTACTGAAAGTAGGCGGGCATTCAACAGCATCCAATACTCCCAGCCTCCCGCTTGTTCCTGCTCCGGCATAAATAAGCCGGCCTTCCTTTTGAAACGATTCACTTACAAATTCAACTGCCACCTCTACGTCTGGAAGTACTTTTTGTACAGCCAGCGCCACTTTTTGATCTTCATTATTCATTATGTTTAAAATTTCCTTTGTACTAGCTGTATCTATCTTCATTGTGTGTTCGTTTTGGGACTCTGTTGTTAATAACGTAAGCTGTTCATTCATCTTTTGGGCTCCTTTTTCATCATATAGTGAAGTTATGGCTATTATAATTCGTTTGAAATATAATTTCAATAATTTATTTTATTTTTTAAAATTATATTTTAAAAAACACAAAAAAAGACTTCAGGCATATAGCTAAAATCTTTTTTTATGTCTATTTATGATTGTTGAGCAAATGTTAACAGATACTCATCTTGCATTAAAACTTCGTAATCTTGTTCACCATTTCTTACGACGTGTACAGGGACTGTTTTTGCAGGAAGTAATTCAACTGGCTCACGATAGCGTTTTGCCACTCCGTTAATAAGTTCGTTTACTAACTGCTCGTTACTCAGCTCACCCGCCTGATATTTTTCTGCAAGTGGTGTCATGACTTCCGCTAATACACTTGCATCGTTAAATCCTTGAATTTCGACTTGTACGACGTACGCATCATCTTCATCACTATACGCTGCATCTTTAATTTTATATTTTGTAGATGAAAGAGCTTTTAGAAAAGCGCTGCTTACTTCGTTTAACTGCTCGTCGGTTATATTTGAGCTCAATGATGATAAAGCACCTTTAAAATTCGTTTCAAAAAACTCTACAAACGAACTCTTTTGGAACTCCCCTTTTTCTTTCACCTGTTTCTTATCTTGCTGATTCGGATGTTTAGCAACAAATTGATCTGTATTTTGATAAACAGTTGCTTGAATTAAAGCATCCACGTATTGTCCTGCTTCCTTGGCATAGGCAGCTTGCTTTTCCTTACTTGGCGTTTCGGTGCTGCTATCTTTAGAAGCAGCAGCGGCTTTTGCTTCCACTTTTGGTTTTGTTACATTGTCTAATTGGTTATATGTATACGTATACGTTTGCTTAGACTTTGAGTTTTCTGTTTTCCCGTCTACTTTAACTGAATACGACTGATTTTTTACTACTTTCTTTATTTGCTTCGTTTCTTTATCAATTGTCACAACAAGCGAAAAATCTTTTCCCTTAATTTGGTCAAGGTCTACAGCGGTATCGCTGCCTTGATTTGTTATTTTATAATAAGCTTTAGCATCACCTGCTACAATTTTTTGCTTTTTGTCTTTGTCTCCGTTAAATGTTAATACATACTCTTTGTCTTTTTCGGTGACGCCAAATTCATTTGGAAGATTTTTATCATATTTTTGATAGTAGCGTATTGGATTTTGTTGAAGCTCCATAGCGTTATTAATTAAAGCCGCAACGTACTTTTTTTCTTCTCCCTGTACTTTTGTGCTTTCTTCTCCAGCCACAGCTAGCGTTTCATCACCATCATGATACATCTTCAATTCTTCGCCGTTCATTTTTGTGTTAATGTAACCTGCTTTACTTTTAAAATCAAACTCTTGTACTCCGTTTACTTGGTAATCAGAGGATCCTTCTGCTTTTCCAGTGACTTTCACTTGAACATTTTTCACCTTTTCTTGTGCTTCTTTCACGTCACCCGTTAATTCCTCTGAAGACGGCATCCCACATGCCGAAAGCAATAGAGCGAATGATAGTGCTAAGCCTGTATTCATTATTTTTTTCATATAAGAAACTCCTTTTTTAAATATTTTTCCAAAAATAAGAATCTATGTACTTAGTAAATACACATTTTTACCATTTGCGAAACTCAACTTTACTAAATTACCATATTTACATTTAAATGGTAACCAACAAAAGAAGGAAATTGCATAATAAAAAAGTCACGAATCCGTGACTTTTCTAACAACATTCATAACTTATTTTTTGTTAGCGTTTTCATTTTAATCTCTAATAACTCCATTACTTGTCCCTATCAGTACTTCTTTACCTTGTTGATTTCGATACACTGATTTGATTTTCACTTTTTTAAAACCATCTGCTTTTTCTACTTCAGTTAATATGCATTCACAGGTAACTGTATCTCCTGCAAAAACTGGACGAAGAAATTCACTCACCATTTCTCTTGCAATGTAGTTTAAGTCTCCTCCTATTTTTGTTCCAATACTAGCAGTCATAAGTCCATGCACCATTATCCGCCCTTTTTCGTCACGTTCTATATGATGTTTGCCCCGGTCTCCAGTCATCTCCGCAAACTGCATGATTTCTTCCTCTTGAAACGTTCTTTGCCACGTAAATGTATCTCCTGTTTTACATTCCATCTTATCCCTCCCCTTAAGATTATGACTTTACTTTTTAACTATATCACAAAAAATGAACAGTCATTCATTCCTACATCAAAAAAATAGCAGAATAAATATATCCTGCTATTTTTGACAAGTAGGACAGTAATAAAGCCTTCTAGAAGCAGCTTGCACTTTTAAGATAGGCGTGCCGTCAATTCGGCAAGCTTCTCCTTCACGGTTAAAAACCCAGTGGCGGTATTCAGAGCGCTTTTGGCCTTTCTTTTTTAACGTTTCAGCAAGCTTTACATCATTTGTAATGCCACCTGTTTCATAGGACCGTTTGACAAGAGAAATGGTTGCTTCAGCTGCCTTTTTAAGCTGTTCTTCCGTGCAGTCTACCGGACGAGCTGCAGGATTAATTCCCGCTACAAATAAGATTTCACTGCGCAAATAATTTCCAATCCCCGCTATAAAGCTTTGGTCTAGCAGCAGTGACGCCCATTTTCTGCGGTAAAATGACTTAGAGTAAAAGCGATCTAAAAGCTCTTCTGCCGTTACTTCTTCACTTAAAATATCCGGACCTACTCTTGATACAAAAGGATGAGCAGAAACTTCTTCATCACGCAATACTTCAATATCAGAAGCGCTATAGAGCAGCGCTGATTTTTTTTCATTATGAATAGCAAGACGCAGCTGTCTGTTTGTAGATGGATAATTGTAAGATGAACGTACATACCATTTTCCATAAAGCTGATTATGTGAATAAATGGTATAGCCATTGTCAAAACGAATAAGCATAGCCTTCCCTTTTGTATCTACCCTTTTAATACGAGCACCCGTTAATACTTCTTCGTAATGCTGTAAAGATGGAAAAGCAAACCATATCTCTCTAACGGGAAGACTAATAATCGCTTTTTCCACTTCATCGGCTGCTCGTCTAATTTCTGGACCTTCTGGCATATAATGAAACTCCTTTCTTGCCTAACTTTCTTCATTTATTATTTCGGTTTTATTTCTGCTTTGCAAGAAAGAAGCGGTTGAACTCTTCTTTTCCTAAAAGAACCTTTAAATTATGCATGACGGTTACTCTTATAGTAAAATGTTGATACCTTTTTTACTTTCTATAGTGTTTATCTTACTTCCTTTGACTTATACTAGTTGATAACCTTTTAGAAACTTGTTATTTATCTATATATGAGGAGTTTATTATGAACAATCAATCATTTTCTCCACTATCAGCCGCCGAGATGGCTGTTATTTGGAAGCAATATATGAACGATAAAGCAATTTCTTGTATGCTTAAACATTTTCTGTGTCATGTAGACGATTTAGATATTCAAAAAGCGATTCAAGGTACACTGCATATCACAACAAAAAACAGTGATGCGCTCACTGCTATCTTTTTAAAAGAAAATATGCCAATCCCGCTAGGTTTCGGCGAAGAAGACCTTAATATTGAAGCTCCAAAATTATTTTCGGATTCTTTTTATTTGCTTTATTTGAAGCATATTTCAAATGTCCTTCTGCTATCAGCAACTACGGGCGTCGATGTTGCCGCAAGAAGTGATGTACGATCTTTTTTTCGCAGCTTGCTATTAAAAGCAGAAAAGCTTAATCAAACGATTACAGATTTGCTGTTAGAAAAACAAATTTTTATAGAGCTTCCTCCTATTCCTATTGCAGATGCGTCTGATATGAACGATAAAGAACTCTTCTTAGGAAGCTATTTTGATGAAAAGCGGCCGTTAACGGTCATTGAAATTTCTCATATCGTGTCAAGCATACAGACGAACTTAATTGCAAAGGATTTAATTTTAGGGTTTGCTCAAACAGCTCCTTCTCAGGAAATTCAAGCTTTTTTGTTAAAAGGTAGAGAGCAGGTACAGCAGCACATTGAATCCCTGTCACAACCGCTAATGGTAGAAAACATACCGGTCACAATGAAGTGGGATTACGGAGTAGAAAAGTCTTCCGTTCCTCCATTTTCAGAAAAACTCATGATGTTTCACCTGGCTGCGATGATTACTGAAAATGTACGTGGATACGGGCTGGCGATGTCAACGAGCCCGCGTTTAGATCTCGCTTTAAACTATACAAACTTCACGAATGAAATTTTGGAATACGCCAAAGAAGTATCAAGAATAAGCATTGAACAAGGATGGCTAGAAGAGCCTCCGCATATTCCATTCCCAAAAATTCATTTGGAATAAAAATGAGATTGGGACATAACGAAATGAACCCAATCTAAAGACGAGCAATGAGTTGGACTGCTTGTGACACCGCTGTTGATTTCCGTGAAAGGCTTCGCTTTCCGCGGGCGCCCGCTGAGCCTCCTCGTCGCTTGCGCTCCTGCGGGGTCTCACCTGTTGCGCTTTTCCCGCAGGAGTCTTCGCCTTGCTCTACAAACAACAGCTAGAAGCACCTGCATATATGAAACCTACGTTCACCATGATTACAAAAAAACACGAACTATTCATCCATTTTTGATGAATAGTTCGTGTTTAACTTTAACTACACTACTTTTGTCACAGCCTCATTTTTTAGATTCTCTCCACAGTAAATAAAGAAAATACGGAGCGCCGATAATGCCAATGATTAATCCAGCGGGAATTTCAATCGGAGGAGCAATTCCTCTCCCAATTAAATCTGCTGCTAATACAAACAAAGCGCCAAGCAAAGCGGCTGTAGGAATCAATTTTTTGTGTCTCGGTCCCACTAACCGTTTGGCCACATGAGGAATAATAAGCCCTACAAAGCCAATTGTGCCAACCACCGATACAACCGCAGCCGTCATTGCCACTGCGCTTGCCAGCAATACTAGACGAATTAACTCTACTCTAGCCCCTAGTCCTCGAGCCACTTCATCACCTAAATGAATTAAATCTAACCGAGCAGCTAACAGCCAAATCAACGGTACTAATATAACGACCCAGGGAAGTAAACCAATTAATTGATCCCATGTTCTTCCCCATAAGCTGCCGCTCAGCCAAATCAGTGCCGCATTTACGTTTGGATTTGCTTTTGAAATTAACAAGTGAATACCGGATGAACAAAAAGCGCTGACTGCTACACCTATTAATGCAAATCGAATAGGTTCTACTCCTTTTTTATAAGCAAGCAAATAGACGATTACAAAGACAAGCGAGCCTCCTGCAAACGCAGCGACAGATAAAACAGATGGGCTTGCTAAAGGCAGTAAAATAGTGACTGCAACAGCTGCTAATCCTGATCCGCTTGATAGACCTAATGTATCTGGACTAGCGAGCGGATTTCTCATAATGGACTGTACGACGACTCCGGACACAGCTAGGCCGACTCCTGTTAAAATAGCCAGCAAAATACGAGGCAGACGAAATTCTACTAAAATGGACGTCAAGTCAGGATCGCCAATACCAATAAAAGACGTAATAATGTCTAGAGGAGGTATGTTAATGTCTCCTAAGCTAAGGCTTATCACACTCAGCGCTATAATTAAGACAGAAAGAATGATAAACAGGCCGACAGACTTGAATCGAGATGGCTGCTTTTTTGTTTTATTGACAGTCTGCATATAACTCATGCCTTCCTTTCTGTTTTTTTGCGTCTCGCTAAGTAAATAAAGTACGGCGTTCCGAGCAACGCTGTTACTGCACCTACAGGAGTCTCATACGGGTATGTAATAAATCGTGATAATACGTCTGCTAGCAGCAATAAAGATGCACCAAGCAGCGCGCTCATTGGCAAAACGAACCGGTAATCTACACCTATTAAATAGCGTACCATATGAGGAACAACAAGCCCTACAAAGCCAATGGGACCCGCAATTGCCACCGAAACACCTGCTAATACAATCACAACAACTGCAGTGAACGCTCTAATGGCAAAGACTCGCTGCCCCAGTCCTCTAGCTACGTCATCTCCTAAAGACAATAAAGAAGACGCTCTTCCCAGACCAAACGCAATAAGCAGGCCCGCGATGCTAAAAGGAACCAATACATGAACATGTCCCCAATCTCGCCCAATAACTGAACCAGTGAGCCAGAACATAACGCCTTCTGTTTTGCTTTCATTAAAAATCAGCAGCGTTTGCGTGAGAGACATAAGCATACCTTGTATAGCAACACCTGTTAAAGCAAGCTTTACATCACTGTCGCCTCCTTTAATCAACGAACTCATGACATAAACAATAACAGCAGCAAATGCGCCTCCTAAAAATGCACCAAATACCCCGCCAATCATGCTTACACTAGGCACTAAAACCGTTAAAAATACCATTGCCGCTGATGCGCCGGCATTAATACCAAAAATACCAGGAGAAGCTAATGGATTTCTAGTTAATGCTTGCATCAACGCTCCAGCGACAGCCAAATTAGCGCCAACAAATGCCGTTACCAGTAAGCGAGGCAGACGGACAGTTTGAATAATAGACTGTTCTTTTGATCCGTCAAAATTTAGTATAGCTTGCTTAATCGTTCCAAAAGAAATATGTATAGAACCGATGGAAATAGATAAAAACATTGAAATCAGTAAAAGAATAATAACCGCAAAAAAAATAGCTATTATACGAAGCGGAGATTTGTTTCTTTTGGATAAGCCGTGAACAGCTTTCATAGTAGAATGCGCCTCCTTCCATTTGAAAGTTCATTAAAAAGAAAAAAAACAATCCCGCTGGATTGTTCTTTTCTTCGTTATTATTTGCCTTCAAATAATAACTTTTCTGCTTCATCTGCAATACCATTTGCACCTTGTACACTTCGGCGAAGAGACCATTTAAATACATCAACTTCATACACTTGATTATTTTTAACCGCTTTTAGCTCTTTCCATAATGGCTGTTTTGCTAAAGGCGTATGACCTTTTTTATTTCGCATAACAATGAGTTTGTCCGGATCTGCTTTTACAAGCTGTTCCATTGTCATTTTTACACTGTACTCTTTTGTAGGATCTGTTAATGCATTTTTGAAGCCTAATTGCTCAAGAACACCCGTTGTAAAGAAATTTGAAGTTCTAGCATTAATATTACCATTTGCATCAGCGATAACAAGTACGTTGCCCGGATTTTTTGGTGCTTTTGCTTTTAAATCCTTCATTTTTTGCTTATGCTCTTCTACCACTTTTTCAACTTTTGCTTTCTTGCCAACTGCTTCTCCTACTTTTAACTCTGTATTTAGTAAATCATCGTAATTAGCATTTAAGTTTTTTAACTCAATAGTTGGCGCAATTTTCGATAACTCTTTGTATACATTTTTATGACGTTCTGAATCGGCGATAATCAAATCGGGCTTCAGCAGTTTAATCGATTCCAAGCTTGGCTGCGCTCGCGTGCCAACTGATTTGTATCCTTTGATTTCTTTTAGTACATCTTTATCAATAAGCTGTTCTGCTTTATCATCATCAGCTACTCCTACAGGTTTGATACCAGCATCTAACAATGCATCAATAAAGCCTAACTCTAATACGACTACTCGCTTTGGATTCTCTTTTACCTTTGTCTCTCCAAGCTCATGCTTGACCACTCTTGTTTTTTCACTTTTTTCATCAGCTGAATCTCCCTTATTCGTGCTGCTGCAGCCGATAAGCATTCCGATTGCCAGCATTGTAATAAAAGCCAGCAGTCCTATTTTTTTCTTATTCAAATGTCATTCCTCCTGCTTGTATCTTTATGTAGATAATCGACTCTTGAAACTGATAATCGTTATCATTATATCAGTTTTATCTATTTAAACAAGCTGATTCGTTATTTTTTAATTAAAAAAATTATATCTATTCTATAAAAAAAGAAAGGACGCAGCAGGAGCGTCCTTTCTTTTTAATCTTCAATACAAAGATACTGAATCACTTCTTTTAAACTTTTCTCTTTCATCGATTCGATGTGTAAGTGATATCTTTCGAACGACAGATGTTTAGTTAACGGATTTGGTACAATCACACAGCGCAAGCCTGCTGCCATAGCAGCTTTTGCTCCATTAGAAGAATCTTCAAATGCCAAAGCTTCAGAGGGCTCTACTCCTAGCTTTTCAATTACATTTCGGTAAAGAGCCGGATCTGGCTTCACTTTTTCTACATCATCGCGCGTTTGAATGACTTCAAAATAGTGCAGCAAATCTAGCTCTTTTAAAAAAGCTGTTACCCAGTCGCGATATGAGCTGCTTGCTAAACCAATTTTCAATCCAAGTTCTTTTGCTTCTGCCAAGTACTCCGCTACACCTTCTCGGGCTACTAATGATTTCATTTTTTCTTGATGACGTCTTAACGATTCTTGAGCTAGTTCCTCTTTTGTGAACTCATTGTTAAACTGCTGAAGCAAGTAATCGTAAAGTGCCGTAGCATCCGTTCCCACATAAGAAGCAAACGTTGCAATCGGTAGATCTACTCCCCTGTCTTCTAACATTTCTTGGTATACCTCATACCACACTGATTCTGTATCAATAATTAATCCATCAAAATCAAACACAACTGCTTTAATCATAATTTACCTACCTTTTTCTATCTTATCGTTCTTACATAGTAACACGTTCAAAATGCGTAATCCATAAATGTGGCTTCCTTAATAAGATAGGCTTAAACAGGTAGTTTCTATCCTTACTTTTCTCCGACTTTCATCAAAGGTGACATTTCTTCTGTTTCCTTAAACTCAATGGAAGACAGCTGCCTTCTAAAACCTTTCGTTGCATACGCTAAATAAACCAAACCAGCAATCCCCCAGCCAATACCAAGTAAAAAGGAGTTGCGCTCCAAGTTAAGCCATAAAACGCCAATCGCTGCTGCTCCTAATAGTGGCATAACAATGTATGACCAAAATCCCTTAGCCGACCGGTGCTGCTTTTGATGAACAGCATAGTGCGCAATAACCGAAATATTAACAAAAGAAAACGCAATGAGTGCTCCAAAATTAATAAATGACGTAGCTGTTGCCAGACTGAAGAAAATGGCACTTGCTGATACAACTCCGACTAATACAATATTTCGCGAAGGGGTGCGCAGCTTAGGATGAACATAACCAAAAAATGACTGAGGTAAAATTCGATCGCGTCCCATTACGTATAATAAACGCGAAACGCTTGCATGCGATGACATGCCTGATGATAACGTTCCTGCAATTCCTCCAGCTAAAAAGACAATTTGAAACAGCGTACCGCTCACATACATAGCAATTTCAGGAGCCGCAGCGTCTGGATGCTTGAATCCTTCTAACGTTGGAAAAACCGCTTGAATAAAATAAGATGTCACGGTAAACATGACTCCTCCGATTAACGCAACTAAAAAAATAGCTTGCGGAATCGTTTTTTTAGGATTAGGCGTTTCTTCTGATAACATAGCCACTGCATCAAATCCTAAATAGGAAAAACACATAAGTGTGGCTCCCGCTATTAGCCCTGATGACGTCATGTTCTGATTAAAGAAAGGCTTCATAGAAAAAAGAGTACCTTCCCCCATTCCTCCTAGCAAGGCTTTGATTGAAACAGCAACAAACAATACTAAAATCGTCATTTGAAATATAACAAGAAACGTATTGAAATTGGCGGTGAAATTAACGCTTCGTAAATTTAGCAGCGTAACGATAATGACGAAGCTGACAACCCAAACCCACGATGGTACCGAAGGAAAAATAGATGATAAATAAATTTGAAAAATAAGTGCGTTAACCATCGGTAAAAAGAGATAATCCATTAGTGCAGACCAGCCAACTAAGAATCCTAAATGTGGATTGATTGTCTTTTGCGTATATGTATAAGCTGACCCTGCATTTGGAAACACTTGAATCATCTTTTTATAGCTTACTGCCGTGAGAAGCATCCCGACAAGGGCTATGATATAAGACGTGGGAACGTGTCCATTCGTCATATCAGACGCAATCCCAAACGTATCAAACACTACCATCGGAGTCATATATCCGATCCCCATTAATACAATCTGCCATAATTTCAACGACCTTTTTAATGTTACTGTTTCATGTTTCATTTATCTTCCCCCTTCTATTTATTAAGAACATTCTGACAATTAAATCCATAAATGCCTGTATTTAATTTCTTTATATAAAAATGAATGACTTTCATTCATTTTTATATAAAGAGTAGTTACATTTACTATAGCAAATATATGATTTATTTCTTTAAGTTGGTAAGGGTTGCTAACAACCTATCTTTTTCTTTTATCATATTATGAAAGCGTTTTATTTTAAATAGCTATATGTTCCTAATCTCCTGCTATATCAACGCAGAAATACCCTCTGAATAAGAGGGATTTCTGCTTACAAGCCGTTATTCAATCATCGTATCCAATGACTCTCTTTTCGTTTTCACTGCAACTAAACTAGCAAAATCATGAATGATTGTAGCTGCAAGCAACGAGGTTATCTGAGTTGGATCATAAGAAGGCAGCACTTCCACCAGGTCAAATCCAACATAGTTAAATTCCGCCAGAGAACGGATCATTTTCAGCGTTTCTCTGCTGCTGAATCCGCCTACTTCAAGCGTTCCTGTTCCTGGTGCACAAGAAGGATCAACAAAATCAATATCAAACGTTAAAAAGCACGGAGTATCTCCAATCGCTGTCTTCATTTGCTCTAAAATCACTGAAAATCCTTGATGTTCAAGCTCCCCGGCCGTTACTACATGATAACCGAGGTCTTTGCTTTCTTGAACATCTCCCGGATGATTTAATGTTCCTCTGATACCAATTTGAAAGACCTTCTTTGGATCTACTAGCCCTTCTTCATATGCGCGTATAAAAGGAGATCCGTGCCAATATTTTTCATCGTAATACGTATCCCACGTGTCTGTATGAGAATCAAAATGAATCATAGCCACTGGACCATATCTTTTAGCAGCAGCACGAAGGCTTGCCAAGGTAATCGAATGATCTCCTCCAATTCCAATTGGAACAATTCCTCTATCCATAAGAGTGCCTACCGCTTCTTCCATTAATTCATAGCTTCTGTGAATATTATGCGGAATCACGGGCACATCACCAATATCGATAGCATTTGTATCATCGAATGGATATACGTCGTGTACCGGATGATAAGGAAACAGCGTCATGGAAGCTTGCCGAATTGCCTGAGGTGCAAAGCGCGCACCTACTCTGAAAGATGCTGCCGTATCAAACGGCATCCCTACTAGCCCTACTTTTGCATTTTCTCTTTCCGCTGGCAGCCTCATAAATGAGCCCGTTGTACAAAATTCTGGTTTGACATCTGGGGACAATGGATATTTCATAATTTACTCCTCCGTTTCAATGATTTCAGTTAGTCGCTAGGCATTTCCACTACTAAAATCATTGAAAGCAATACGGGAATAAGAAACGTTTGCCGACTCATATTCGTTGCTCCTTGTTACATTTATTGGTGGTTCAGCTCATTTAATACTTTTTCAAATGTAGAAATGACTTGATCTACTTCTTCCGCTGAAATAGTCAACGGTGGCTCAATACGAATTGTTTTAGAGTTTACAAGCGTGCCGGCTACTAGAATCCCTTCATCAAACATACCTTTAGAAAGCGCGTAGCCAATTTCATCTTGGTGAAACTCAATTCCAATCATTAAACCTTGCCCTCTGATTTCAAGTACTTTATCTCCATGTTTTTCAGCTGCTTTCTTTAAACCAGCAAGGAAATATTCTCCCAGCTCTTTTGCACGGTTTGGCAGCTGTTCTTCAATCAACACGTTAATGGTTGCAATAGCGGCTGCGCAGGCAAGCGGGTTGCCTCCAAACGTTGTTGTGTGCATAAACGGATTATCAAAGAAGCTTGAAAACACTTTTTCTTTTGCTACAACCGCGCCAGCAGGCATAACTCCTCCTCCAAACGCTTTAGCAAGACATAAAATATCGGGTACAACATCGTATAGTTCTGATGCAAACATTTCACCGGTACGTCCCATACCTGTTTGAACTTCATCAAAAATTAAGATAGCGTCGTACTCATCACATAGTGCACGCACTTCTTTTAAATAATTTTCAGGAGGAAGAATAATGCCGCCTTCTCCTTGAATTGGTTCTAATAAAACAGCTGCCACATCTTCCCCTACAAGCGCGCACGTTTCAAATGTTTTGCGCATCATGTCAATATCACCAAACGGCACGTGACGGAAACCTGGAATTAACGGCAGAAATGGTTTACGGAACATTCCTTTTGCCGTACCTGATAAAGAACCTAGACTTTTTCCGTGAAAAGAACGTGTTGTGGAAATAAACGTTGTTCGATCACTATACATTTTCGCTAATTTTAAAGCGGCTTCTACACTTTCTGTTCCGCTGTTTGTGAAAAAGGAATACTTCAAATCACCCGGTGTAATATCTGCTAAAATTTTCGCAAGCATCGCACGAAGTGGATCTAATAAGTCTTGGCTATGGAGCGCTTGACGCTGAAGCTGATCTTGAACAGCTTTGACTACTTTAGGATGGCGGTGCCCCACGTTATAAATTCCAAATCCGCCCAAACAATCAATGTATTTTTTACCGTTTACATCCGTAAAACAAGAGCCTTCATCTGACCATTCCACAGCTGCAAACTGCGTATCCACCGTTACTGTTTTGCGATATTCTAAAAAGCCTGGGTTAACATGCTCACGAAATCCGTCTACTGTTTCTTTCGTAATCCACTGTGCTTCTTCAGCTGAAACTTCGCTTTTTTCAATAAGTCCCAGCACTTTGTTGATATATTCGTTTACTTCACCATATGCTTTGTTTACCTCTTGATTTTTCGTCACTGTATTCATTTTAATATCGCTCCTTCTCTACTTTTTAATTTTTAAACCAGCCGATTGGCTCTACTTGTAAATTAATATTAATTTGTTTTACTTCTTGAAATTCTTCCAATCCAAACGTGCCCAGCCCTCGACCAATTCCGCTCTGCTTATATCCGCCCCAAGGCGCTTCGTTAAATGTAAAATGATATGTGTTTACCCAAGTGATGCCCGCACGCAGCTTTTTAATCACCCGAAGAGCTTTTGCGCCGTTGTTTGTAAACACACTGCCTGCCAAACCATATTCCGTATCATTTGCAAGCTTAATAGCTTCTTTTTCGTCTTTAAACGTTTGAATAACAACAACGGGTCCAAAGATTTCATCTTGCACAATTTTCATATTTGACGTAACGTTACTAAAAACCGTAGGTTCTACAAAGAATCCTTTTTCCAATCCACTGCTGGTGATTCGATTGCCTCCGCATACAAGGCGGGCGCCTTCTTGCTTTCCAATTTCGATGTACTTTAATACTTTTTTCATATGTTCTTCACTTACAAGAGGGCCCATTTCAATCTCTTGATTCATTCCATTTCCTACTTTAATTTTTTGAGCACGCTCTGCAAAACGTTCAATAAATTTCTCAGCGATGCTTTCTTCTACTAAAATACGAGAACCTGCAGCGCAAATTTGGCCGCTCCCTGCAAAAATTCCAAATAAGGCATAATCTACAGCTGTTTCAAAATCAGCGTCAGCAAATATAATGTTCGGTGACTTTCCTCCAAGTTCTAAAGAGACTTTCGTTACATTCTCTGCTGCTTGACGCATGATGTGTTTTCCAGTTACCGTTCCGCCCGTAAAGGAAATCTTATCAACACGCTTATCTTGAATAAGCGTATTTCCTACAGTATCTCCGGCTCCCATAACAAGGTTTGCTACTCCTTCTGGCAATCCTACGCTTTCTAAAATCTCAAAAAGTTTTGTAGGAGTAACCGGTGTCACTTCAGAAGGTTTAAATACAATCGTATTTCCTGCAGCTAAAGCAGGTGCAATTTTCCACACGCTCATCAACAGCGGATAATTCCAAGGTACAATCAGTCCGCACACCCCAATTGGTTCTTTTATAACCATTGCTTGCATAGGTGCAGGAACACTGTACGTTTGACCGTCTGGCTTTGTAATTAATCCAGCGTAATATCTAAAACAAGCAGCTGCATCTTCCACATCAGCCTCAGCCTCGCGATATGGCTTTCCGTTATCCATTGTTTCTAGCGCTGCTAATTCCTCTTTCGCTTCTTCAAGCTTATCGGCAATTTTAAATAAGATAGCTGCTCTTTCAGATGCAGAAGTCTCAGACCAACTTCCGCTGTCAAAGGCTTCCCGTGCAGCTTCAATTGCTGCTTTCATATCTTCTGCGCTGCCTTCTGCAGCATATCCAATTACTTCACCTGTGGCTGGGTTAACAGTAGGACGTTGCTTCTCTGCTTTTTTCCACTCTCCGTTTATGTACATATTTAAAGTTAACGTTTTAACGGCTGTACGATCCATAAGATACCTCCTTATTAAATAACGACTGATTGTCAGTCATTTTAAACTTTTAAAAACTTATAATTCTGATAATTAATTATATAGTTTGAATGAATGTCAGTCATTTTGATAGGTGTAATATCAGCAGCGCTAATATTACACGGATGGCACAAGAGAACGCTTTAAGAATTGAAAAAGTTCTTCCTTTGATTGCTCAAGTGTGACATCTTGCTCTCGCCCGATATAAAAAAGTTCCGCAGCATTTTCAATCAAATTGATCATCGTTTTAGCTGTCCATTTAACATTAAGCTGCTTAATGACTTCTTCCTTTCTAACAGCCTCGTTTAATACCTCTTCAAACCAGTTGTAATAAGGTAAGTAAATAGCTTCCCATGTTTCTAATGAATAGTCAAAAGCGAGCCCCGAATAGCATAAAACAAGAACATCTCTATATTCATCAGTTGTTTTATACGTTTCGTCAATCATTACCTCTAATGTACTTAAAAAATCCGTTGCTGTTTTAGCTCTTTCTTTAATTTTTTCAAGCGACAAAGAAAGTAAGTTTTCTGCAATCGCAGGAACAAGGGCATTTTTGGATCTGAAATAAAGATAAAAAGTTCCTTGAGCTACGCCTGCACGCTTTACAATGTCTGAAATTGACGTTTTATCAAGCCCCTTTTCAGATATAACTTCAATCGCTGCCTGTAAGATTTTATCGTATTTTTCACTTGTGCTTGTAACCAACTCTTTCCCTCCACCTATAAAATGAATGACTTTCATTCATTTTACTATAAGCAACACAAATTATGCAAGATAAAATTTTCTGAACCTTTAAATTTAATTAAAAAATCGGTCGCATGCCGCCTTCAAAATATTTTTTTATTTTATCATTTTACCCTCGCTCTTTTTATATGTCTCACTGTTATTTCTCTTCCTTTCACCATCCAAAGTAAAAGCTGATACAACGCTCTTTAAGCAACTATTTTTCTGAAAAAGTATCTTTAGTAGAAAGATACTTTTCTGCGTTTATTTATAAAGCTTTATCGCTTAATTACTCTTCACTCGAAGTTGACGGAGTAAAAAAAAGAGTGGTAACATGTAAAACTGATTCTACAGTCACTTATTTTATCCATTTATTTCCCATAATTTCTCTTAACTACGATGTACATTTTTAGCTAAAAATAACTTTATAACGCCGAAAAATCACCCACTCTATTTCACATTTTATATTTTCTATGTTTACCACCTAAAAAAACCGGGTATACACTTCGTTGTGTTTAGCACTCGTTCTACATATCAGTCAGATTGATTTAAAACTTTATAAAGGAGTTACATTGCATGAAGAAACTATTGTTAATCAGCATGATTTGTTTTCTTCTAGTTATTACTTCGGCTTGCGGCAACGGTAATGGCGCATTTAAAGATAAAAAAACCATTACCATCGGCATGAATAACTATACTGAAAACATCGCCTACACGTACGTATGGAAACAGATTTTAGAAGATCGAGGCTACAAGGTTAGAACTGTTTTCTTAGAGAAAGCCGGTGTTTGGGTAGGAACGGCCAATGACGACATTGATATTTCGTTTGCACCATGGCTGCCTACAACAGATGCGCCTTTTTACAAAAAGTATAAAGATCAAGTGAACATCGAAGACCCTTGGCTAAAAAACGCGCGCTTAGGATTCGCAGTTCCCGCCTATATGAAAGATGTGAACACAACGGAAGACCTTGCTAAGGTTGCTTCTGATGTCGATAACAAAGTAATTGGAATTGACCCAGGCTCCAGTATTAATGGATTAGCCGAACAGGCGTTAAAGGATTATGACCTTAAAAGCTATACGCTTGTAAAATCGTCTGAGGCAGCTATGCTCAGTGAACTGCGCAAAGCCTATGATGCCAAAAAACCAATTGTTGTTACTATGTGGAATCCTCACTGGGCTTTTGCAGACTTTGATATCAAATACTTAAAAGATCCTAAAAATTCGTTTGGAGACCCTGACAACATTTACACAATGACAAGCAAGGAATTTAAAAAGACAAATCCTCAAGTCATAAAATGGATGAATAATGCACAGATGAATGATAAATTAATCAGTCCTCTTCTATCACAAGTTGAAAAATCTTCGAATCCTGAAGAAGCAGCGCAAGAATGGGTAAAAAAGCATAAAAAGCTAGTTGACAGTTGGACAAAAGATTAATGGACGTAAAAGAAAACAACAATTGAGGTGGACATATGGAACACGTAAAATTAAAAGTACAAAATATAACCAAAGTGTTTGGTAAGAATCCGTCAAAAGCGATTGATTTACTTCAAAAAGGAAAAACAAAAAAAGAAATTCTAGAAGAAACAGGAATGACAATAGGGGTTAATCAAGCAAACTTCGAAATCAAATCCGGTGAAATCTTCGTTATTATGGGCCTGTCTGGAAGTGGTAAATCCACTTTAGTTCGTATGTTTAATCGCCTTGTTGAACCAACATCTGGATCCCTTATTTTAGACGGTGACGATGTAGTAAAAATGAACAAAGATGAACTCCGCGACATGCGCCGAAAAAAAATGAGCATGGTTTTTCAAAACTTTGCCCTATTCCCTCACCGTACGGTTCTTGATAACACAGAATACGGACTAGAAGTTCAAGGTACACCAAAAGCCGAACGTGAAAAGAAAGCAAAAGAAGCGCTTGAATTAGTAGGTTTGAAAGGGTACGAAAATCAATACCCTGGTGAACTGAGCGGCGGTATGCAGCAGCGTGTCGGACTGGCCCGAGCACTTGCCAATGACCCTGATATTTTATTAATGGATGAAGCATTCAGTGCACTAGATCCGCTTATTCGTAAAGACATGCAAGATTTCTTACTGGAGCTTCAAGAAAAAATGGAACGTACAATCATTTTTATTACCCATGATCTTGATGAAGCTCTTCGAATCGGAGATCGCATCGTTTTAATGAAAGACGGCAGTGTTGTTCAGGTAGGAACACCTGAAGAAATTATGACAAACCCTGCCAATGATTATGTTGAGCGCTTTGTGGAAGACGTTAATGTAGCTAAAGTATACACAGCTGAAAGCGTGATGAACCGTGCCGAATCTATTACCGTAGACCGAGGTCCGCGCGTGGCTCTTAAAATTATGCAAGAAGCTGGTTATTCAAGCATCTACGTCGTAGACAAGAAAAAAACTCTTTTAGGAGTTGTAACTGCAGATGATATTAGCCGTGCCATTAAACAAAATAAACTGACAGCAGACGTATTAGATACGGATATTCCAACTGTTACAACAGATACGCTACTAGAAAACCTGTACGACAAAATGGTTATCAGCCGCTTTCCACTACCGGTTGTAGATGAAAACCATCGTCTGCGCGGCATCATTAAAAAAGAACGAGTGATTGAAGCACTCGCCGGTACTGATAGTAATGAGGTGAACGTAAATGAATAGTATTCCTAAAATTCCCGTTGGCAATTGGATTGACCATTTTGTCACGTTTTTAAATGATAATATCAAAGGGTTTTTTGATGTTATTTCAGCTATTGTCGATGGTATTGTAAGTTTTATTGTACTAGTGCTAACCTTTCCACCCGCATTAATTTTAATCTTAATTGTCGGAATCATTGCTTGGTTTTCAAGTAAAAAATGGTCATTTACTATTTTATCGATGATTGGCCTGTTATTTATTCTTAATCTTGGCTACTGGCAAGAAACCATGGACACACTAGCTCTCGTTTTAACAAGCGTACTGATTTCGATTATAGTAGGAATTCCGCTTGGCATTTGGGCATCTCAAAGCGAAAAGACGGCTCGAATTATTACGCCAATCTTAGACTTTATGCAAACAATGCCCGCATTTGTTTATTTGATTCCAGCACTTTTCTTTTTTGGAATCGGTGTGGTACCAGGTGTTATCTCATCTGTTATCTTTGCAATGCCTCCGACGATTCGTTTAACGAACCTAGGTATTCGCGAAGTACCCGCTGACCTAGTAGAAGCAGCAAATGCCTACGGTTCAACAACAAAACAAAAATTATTTAAAGTACAGCTTCCATTAGCCACAAAAACAATCATGGCCGGAATTAACCAAAGCATCATGCTATCTCTTTCAATGGTTGTTATTGCCTCTCTTGTAGGTGCTCCGGGACTTGGTGCGGAAGTATATCGTGCAGTTTCTCGACTTGAAGTCGGCACGGGCTTTGAAGCTGGAATTTCAATCGTTATTTTAGCGATTATTTTAGATCGTATTACGCAATATTTTGGAAATCGTTCAAACCAACGAGCATAAGTAAAAAAAGAAGCCAACTCCGATGAGTTGGCCTCTTTTTATTTATTTTTGTAACACGCTACAAAGATTGCTTCTCCTTGAAACGATTCAATTCTTTGTTGATTTGTTTTGATGTCGAAAAATTGCTTAAATCCGCTTGGTATATTCAGCATATATTGAGTAAGCTCACGCTTTGTCTCTTCCGAAACATTCATCATCCCGCACCAGTCATCAAATAAAAAGCGCTTTGGAAAAGTTGTCAGCACTTCTGTACGGAATCCTTGCATTTCAAGCATAGAAAGCCACTCTGTTTTTTTATAGGCACGATAATGGCTTGGATCTCTTGTCTTTTCAACTCGATTATAAAACTCGTCATAAGCATTCACTTCCGGTGCTACATTATCAATGAGCAAGAACTGTCCGCCTGGCTTTAACACTCGGTACACCTCTTTGATGAACTGTTTAATATTAGGAAAATGGTGCGGTGCAATTCTGCACGTTACCGTATCAAACTCGTCATCTTGAAATGGCATATCTTCAGCATCTCCTTGAACAAACGATACATTTTCATAACCATTTTCTTTAATGAAGCCTTCAGCACTTTGCAGCATTTGAGGAGTTAAGTCAAAAGCCGTTACTTCTTGAAAAACAGGTGCTAGCTTATTTGCCACGTGTCCTCCTCCTGTTGCTACATCAAGCAGCTTTCCTCCTCTATTTTCTTCAGCAATTTCCGCTAAAATAGCTAAATCTTTGCCTTTCGCATGCCCTTTACTTTTGACGTACTTTCCAGCATTCCCCCCGAACTGACTGACCACCATTTCTTTATTACTCATCTATTCTCCCCCCATTTTTCTCTTTAAAACTCTCTATTACTTTGCCTAGTGCATTCACATATTTATTATGAAACGTGTGAATGTATTCTTTTTCTTTCTCCCCATTGATGAAACATGCGAAACAGCGGAGGAAGAAGCAGCCAAATGGTTAAAATTCGAAGCACTTGGACCGCTACTACCAACGTCGAATCGCCTTGCAGTACAATTGATGTTGTTGCCATTTCTGCAATGCCTCCAGGAGCAAACGCTAAAATAGACGTAATAAGCCCGATTCCAGTTATTTTGGAGACTGCTAGTGCACAAACAAACATAGCAGCGATCAAACCGATTGTATTAATAAGCGCAACAACTATAATTTTTCTCACGCCAATAAACATTTCTTTATGAAAGCGAGAACCAATGCTTGACGCGATAAAAATTTGCGATAAAATCATAACAGAATGAGGCCAGTATGCTTGAAGATTATATCCCACGTACGATGAAGCAGCTGTTTGAACAATCGCAACAGTAAGCATTCCCCCTACTAACCAAGGAGCAGGAAATTTTAGTTTTTTTCCTATATAATAGCCTACTACTGCTGTAACGATTAAAACGCCTGTCCATAGCAGTGATTCCCACCCAAAAATACTTGGAGTAGCTGCCACTGCATGCCGACCTGTATTACTTCCCCAATAGACCACAAATAAAGGAACAGCAAGCACAACTAAAAACACGCGCATCGTTTGAATAATGCTTACAATTGCCGTATTGGCCCCTACCTCTTCAGCCATGCCTGGCATTGCGCTCATTCCTCCAGGAGTCGTGCCGAAAAAGCTTGTTAATAAGTCTGTGGAACTGAACTTCCATAGCAAATAACCGGATAAAAGAGAAAAAACAACGGACAGCAAAAGCATGATCGTAATGGTGGACCAGTGAGATTGAAACGTAGTTAATACAGACAAGTTAATCTTCTGACCTAATTCAATCCCTAAAATACACTGTCCTGCGTACAGCCAATATTTTGGAATACCTTTTTTGCTTGTTTGAGATAAAAAACGCGGCTTTCGGAAAGCTAGAATAGCAGCTAAAATGAGGGTCCCAAGCATCCAGCCAATGGATAAACCTGTTAACGATAAAAGAAATCCTCCTATGCTTGTTAATAAAATAAAAAATATAGATTGTAAAAAAATAATTCTTGCGTTCATATCTACTTCCTTCCTTCTACAAGGCTTTTCTTTCTTACACCGAACATTCCTCTTCTTAACTATAGTATAATTTTAGAGATAATTAAAATATCGAAATTTTATTATAAACCATTCATTTTTTTTATTCCTGGAGGGATAGTATGGACGATCGAGATTGGCTTATTCTACAAGTGTTGTATCGAGAAAAAAACATTACAAAAGCAGCCAAGGAACTGTTTATCTCTCAGCCTGCGCTTACGCATAGACTGCAGCAGATGGAGAAGGAATTTCATGTTCAGATTGTGAACAGAGGACGCCGCGGCGTTCAATTTACACCACAGGGGGAATATTTAGTGAAGTGCGCAGAAGAAATGCTGCTCACGCTTCAAAAAATAAAAGAAAATGTGTTAAACATGGATGATCAATTAACCGGTACTTTACGTCTAGGAGTGTCTAACTTTTTCACTGACTACAAGCTCCCTGGACTATTACGGCTATTTAAAGAGCGATTTCCTGACGTTGAATTCAAAGTCACTACCGGATGGAGCAGTGACATGGCCCACTTACTTTATAAGCACGATGTTCATATTGCGTTTGTAAAAGGTGATTATAACTGGCAGGATCAGAAAGAGCTGCTTTTTAAAGAAACGATTTGCATTGCGTCTGCACAGCCTGTTGATATAAACAACCTTCCCAATATACCTCGAATTGATTATCACCAAGATCGTTTTTTAAAAACATCTGTTGATAACTGGTGGGCTGAAAATTACTCTCAGCCTCCCCTTGTCAGTATTGAAGTGGATAAAGCAGAAACATGCAAAAAGATGGTTGTAAACGGACTCGGTTATGCGATTTTGCCGAGTATGCTGCTTGATGACGCAGCAGAGATTTACAGATACACGTTAAAAACAAAAGACCAGCAGCCTTTAACGCGCAGTACATGGATGTTTTATCATGAGGATTCATTAAAGATTAACATCGTAAAAGCTTTTATTGAGTTCATTCAAAACTTGGATTTAAAAGATGTACACTGATAGAAAGAGGTTGAGACATACCGAAATGAATTCAATCTAAAGACGAACAAATGGGATGTATGAGCTGAACTGCTTTTGACCCTGCAGTTGATTTCCGTGCAAGACTTCTCTTTCCGCGGGCGGCCGGTGTGAGCCTCCTCGTCGCTTACTCTCCTGTGGGGTCTCATCTGTTCTGTTCCGCTCCGCTTCTCCAGCAGGAGTCTTCGTCTTGCCCTCCAATCAACTGCTAGAAGGAACAAAACAGATGAAACTATGCTCACCAAAACAAAAAAATGAACCACGAATCAAAAACCTTGATCAATGGTTCGTTTTTCACTCCGTCTAAAATCCTTTTATCCCAACCTCTTTCTATTGTATTTATTCATCATTTGTTCCGCCCATTAAGTCAGAATACAGCTTGCTTTGCTGTTCAAGAAAGACTTTAGCACCGCTGCTATTTTTATAAAAAGAGGTTAAATCGTTATCTTTAAGCAGCTGTTCCCATTCTTTTGTATGAACCATTTCATACACTGTCTTATTCCAATATGCTACCTGCTCTTTGGTCATATTAGGCGGTCCCATTAGACCTCTCCAATGGCTAAATGTTACGTCAATTCCCGCTTCTTTCCACGTTGGGATCTCTTTTAACTCTTCTAGCCTGCTGGGAGAAGAAACGGCGAGTATTCTTACCTGCCCTTGTTCATACTGCTTTTTTACTTCTGATAATGACATAGGTGCTACATCTAGCTGGTGATGAACGAGCGCATCGATCACTTTATGACTGCTGTTGTAAACGAAGAACTCAAGCTTGGAAGAGTCTACGCCTGCTTTTTTATTTAGCTGCATGAACGATAAATGATCGTCGTTTCCTAAGCGAGGTGATATTCCCACTTTCATGCTGGATTCACTTTGATTTAACGTGCGTATGAGCTGTTTTAAATTATATATAGGAGAGTTAGCCGGGACTACGATGACCTCCCATTCAGATGTTAAAATAGCGAGCGGAGTAAAGTCTTTATAGGTTAATTGACTTTGCCCTAGCAAATTATTTGTAATCAGTAAGCTGGAATTTCCGGAAACAATATTCCCTTCTTTTCTCTGTTTAATATATTTCCATCCTTCTTCACCTTGCCCACCTATTTTATTACTAACAGAAACGGGTACCTTCACAATCTTCTTTTCCGTTAGCACCTGTTGAATGGCTCTTACTGTTGCATCTGCTCCTCCGCCTTTTGCACCGGCTGCCACAATTTCAATTTCCCCCATATCAATATGGTCTTTTTTAGAGGGAGAAGAACAGCTAACAAGCAATACACTTATAAACACTATCATGAGCTTTTTGATCATATATACCATCCTTCAAGGCTAATGCTACGCTAAATAGTACTTGCGCTCTGGCCGTCCAATAATCCCATAATCATATTCAACGTGACATTCACCAGTTGATACTAGATACTCTAAATATCGTCTAGCTGTCGTTCTAGATACTCCCATGTGTTGCCCCATCTCTTCGATCGTAATTCCTTTGATGCTTTTTAAAATATCTTTTGACTTTTGTAATGTGATACCATCAATACCTGAAGGAAGAGATTTATCCGCTTTTGGCTTTGTTCTGACATGTCCAAAGTACGCATCAATAAATGATTGATCAACTTCTTCATGCGTACTAAACAGTTCCTTTTTCTCTTGATACTGTTTAATAGCATTAATGAAGGATTCCATCATAACCGGCTTAATCAAATAATTAACGACCCCGTTTCTCAAACAGATTTCTACAATGTTTTTTTCGGTAGCAGCCGTTACCACGATAACGTCAACGTGTGGAAACTGCGCTCTGATTTTTGGCAGTAAATCTGTTCCCATTTCATCTGGCATATAGATGTCTAAAAGAAGTAAATCAACTTTCTTCTCCTTTAGCATTTCAAGCGTCTCTTTTGCATTCAACGCTTTACCTACAACTTCCACACCATCTACTTCTAATAAAAATCGCTCTTGAACTTGAGCAATTCGAAAATCGTCTTCTGCAATTGCGACTCTTAACATTTCAACTCTCCCCTTACTTCTCATGATTCAGTTTTTTGGAAGGTAAACTGAAAAAATGGCTCCTCCTTTTGGCTGATTATACACTTCAATAGATCCTCCAAGCTCATCTACCATTTTCTTTATATTTGCCAGTCCGTATCCTCTGTCTGTACCTTTGGTTGAAAAACCTTTTGTGAAAATTTGATTTAGTACTTCTTCTGATATACCAGGTCCGTTATCCATCACTTCAATAATTAAATCATGACCAATATCGGTAATAAAAAACGACACTTCTTTTTCAGACTGCTGACTCACCGCTTCAAATGCATTATCAATTAAATTCCCAATAATGATAATGAGATGAGAAATTTCAATATGTTCTGGGAGCGTATCGAGTGTACTCTCCGAATCAACCGAAAAGTGAATTTTCTTTTCAGATGCTTTTCCAATCTTCCCAAGCAATATTGCTTGGACTTTAGAATCTAGTATCTGATCAAATAGAATACGGTTTTGTGTTTGGTGTACGGCTGATTCTTTTTGAATAAACTCAAATGCATCTTTGTACTGCCCTAACTGCAGCAAACCCGACAACACATACAGCTTATTCGTAAACTCATGCGTTTGAGCTCGTAAATCCTCTGAATACTTTCGTACTTCTGAAATCGTATTGATTAAACTTTTTAATTCTGTCTTATCACGAAAACTAGCGACCACTCCTACAATTCGCTGATGTTCAATAATAGGTGTTAAGTTTAAGATAAACGTTTTTTCATTTAGAAAAATCTCTTGGTCGCTTCGGGCTATTCCCGTATCTAGCACTTCAATCATATTCGTATAAGGAAACACTTCAATGATATGATGATGTAAATATTCCGTCTGCAGTCCTAGCATATTTTTAGCTGATGTATTCATCATCGTAATAAAGCCTTGATGATCAATAGCAATAATTCCTTCTTTTATCGAAAGTAAAATCGCATTTCGTTCACGGTATAAAGAAGCGATTTCATGGGGCTCAAGACCGAGAGTATCTTTTTTAATACTTTTAGCTAAAAAAATACCCCCGATCATACCAAGCAATAAAACAGCTAGTGAAAATAGGATAATTTGCTGAATGCGCGTAATGAGCTGAGCATGAACATGAGACTTTAAAAACTCAACCGTCACTACTCCCACGACCTCCGTATACTTTCCGTGACTGATGACAATAGGCGCTTTCCCCATAATTGCAGGACCTGTGGTTCCCTCTCCGTCAAGCGTATAATATCCGCCGAATAATAGTGCTCTATCGTTAACCGCCTCTTTGTCTTTCTTTCCTATCCATTTTTGATTAGCATGAGAATAGATGATTTGCTCACGGTTTTGAACTACAATACTTGCTGCTCCGATTTGTTCCCTCACTTGCTCGGCAAGCGGCTGAATGTAGCGACTCGGCTGTTTTTTTTGAAAAGCAGCTTTGACTTCCGGCATAAATGATATTGATTTGGCTGCTTGAAGAGCCAGCTGCTCGGCTTGCCTTTTAGATTCTACAAACTGCATGTAAGAGAAAATACTCGCTAAAAGAACAATAACAGTTATGATTAATGCTGCGGATAAACCTACGATTTTTGTTTGCAGCGATACTTGAAACCATTTTTTCATTTCATCGCACCTTTAGCCTTTACCTTATAGTTCTATTCCTCTTTTATTTTATCAAAATTTTTTGTATATCCGCTCCTTATTCCAAAAGCTTTTTAGACAAAAAAACTTATCAATCCCAAAAGCGGAATTGATAAGTTTTTAGGTTCATGATCTTTACAGCGTAATAACTCCTGTAATAATAGCTACTAAAAGCATCACCATCGCTGTTCCAATCGTCCACTTTAAAGTAAAGCGCTGGAATTCACCAAGCTCGACTTTTGCCATACCGACCAATAGATACGTAGAAGCAACTAAAGGACTTAGTAAGTGAACAGGTTGACCAATCAATGAAGCACGGCCAATTTCTGCAGCATCAATACCGTATGCTGAAGCTGCTTGAGCAATAATTGGTAAAATTCCATAGTAGTAAGCATCATTTGACATAAAGAACGTAAATGGCATACTTGTGATGGCTGTAATCACAGACATGTAAGGCCCTAACGCATCTGGAATTAATCCTACTAAACTATTACCCATTGCATCTACCATTTTTGTACCTGATAAAATGCCTGTGAATACGCCTGCTGCGAATACAAGAGATACAACAGCAAGTACATTACCGGCATGTGCTGTGATACGCTCTTTTTGAACTTCTAAATTTGGATAGTTAATCATGATAGCGATTGCAAATCCAATCATAAACAGAATTTGAAGCGGCATAACTGCTGTGATAAGTCCTACTAATAAGAGAGCTGTTAAAGCAAAGTTTACCCATAAAAGCTTCGGACGCTTGTACTCGATTCCTTCAGCAGCGGCTGCTTCTGCAAAAGCTACTTGGGCATTTGTAACGTCTTGAATATCAATAACACCTAAGCGCTGGCGCTCTTTTTTCCCGAAATAGTAAGCCGTAAATAATAACCAAACAGCTCCACCAATCATGGCTGGAATCAGTGGTGTGAACACCTGTGAAGCATCTAACTTCAATGCGCTCATCACACGAGCAGTAGGTCCGCCCCAAGGCGTTAAGTTCATAACTCCACTACCCATAATAGCGATACAGGCTAAAATCATAGGCTTCATGTTTAGCTTTTTATAAAGCGGAAGCATCGCTGAGAGCGTAATCATATATGTTGTTGTTCCGTCTCCGTCTAATGAGATAATAAGAACTAAAATAGCTGTACCAATTGTGATTTTTAGTGGATCACCTTTTACGATTTTTAAAATTCTTCCTACAACTGGATCAAACAAACCAGCATCAATCATAATCCCAAAATATAAAATAGCAAACATTAACATAACGCCTGTAGGTGCTAATTCTTTTACACCATTTAAAGCCATTTCTCCAATATCACTTGTGAATCCCCCTATGATTGCAAACAATACTGGAATAACCATTAAAGCAATAAGCGGCGTTAATCGTTTTGTCATAATTAGAAACATAAATGTACAAACCATCAAAAACCCAAGAATAGCTAACATTATTACCCCTCCTATTTTTGAATCCGCTTTCATAACAGTGGAAGCGATTCGTTTGTATGTATGACTCGCATATGTATGCCAGTTCGTCTATACGATTACAACATCGCTTGTTCACTATTAAGTTGTACCTTAAAACTTTAAAATTTTCTGTTTTTTCTTAAAATAATCATAATTTACAGGAGGGTATAGTGTAAATAATTCGTACTATAAAAACTTTTAAAACTTTATGGGTAATTAAATCCTTTTTGTTCATTGGAAGAATAAAAGAAAGGAAGAGGAAAAAAGATAGGAAAATAAAAAACGGAGAGAGAGGAACTATTCTCGTGAATTATTCAATTTGAACTCTAAGAGAATAAGCTCCAGAATGAGGAGTTTTATTCCATTGAGTAAGAGACTCCTCTAAAAATGGAATGTTTTTCAACTTCTTTGTTTGGAACTTTTCTATTTTTGAATATTTCTCTAAAGCATACGTATTAGCAAACATTTCTTGCGTTCTATTTCCTTCTTTTAAAAGCGTTCCATTTGTCATACGATCCACATGATGGCCTAATTCATGCAGAATGATAAAAGCAAATTGATGAGGCTTTTTATTTTTTGTTGTATCGATAAAGACAATAGGACATTCCGTTACTGTATATTTAATATAGTCAATTTCAAACTGAAGTTTGCGCTTATCTTTTGGAAGGTTATCATTAAATTGGCCATAGTACACGCCTAGCACATCTTTCCCTTGCACTTTTACACTGCCTAAGCAATACACACCTTTTAGCCCATCCCAGTCTTTTTCGTCTGTTACATTAGCAATTTCCTGCAGGGCGGCTTTTTGCTTCGCACTCATGACTCCATGAAACGTTACGCCATGAATTTGGATTTTTTCACTACGCTTAAACATCTTCTTGCCTCCTTTGCTAAATTCCTTCTACAACATATTATTTAGCAATAAGTATATTCATTCACAATACATGGTTAAAAACATGAAGTTAATGTCAAGATTCCCGTTTTGATGTTTTTTAACCCTGCTTATATGCTGCTTCGTTTATTTTCTATTTTTACTATATTACATATGTAGCCATTAATAAAATATCATTTTTTTATGATTTATCATTACTTTTTTTTATTTCTATTTTTGTTTATCGATAATCTGAAGCCTCCGTATCATTTTTAAATTTAAAACCATTGCTATATAAAGAAAAGGATAGCAAAAAAACGAGTATAGCGTCTTCCATTCGTTATAATAAAACACTTCTGTTTGGGCAGAAATGTATTCAAACAGGGTTGTAAGAATTACCCACACTGTAATATATAAAGCTTTTTTAGCCAAACTCTTGCTCTGTGGATAAAAATTTAAAAACACACTATTCGTTGCAGGATAAACAAAAATAAAAATTAAAAGATATTCAAAATCTACTCCTTTTGTGAAGAATCCATAAAGATCATATTTAACATCAAGATATATATCTGCTACCGATCCTAAAAACATAACAAACAAAGAAGTTGTGTACATTTCTATCCAGCTGATACGTTTTGGCATAACTAGTACACTCAAAATAGAAATCACCGTTGTAAGGATTAAGAGCACCATGCTGAGGACCTCGTTTTCTATAGGAGATAGAAACAGCTTTCCCATTGGATATTAAATTCATTCTGAAGGCTAAAAAATTAAGACTTCGCAGAAAAAGAGATTGAGGCATAACGAAAGCAAGCCAAACTAAATACGAACAAATAGGATAAATGATTTGGACTGCGTGGTACACCGCTGTTGATTTTCGTGCAAAACTTCACTTACCCTTCTGCGGGGTCTCAGCCACTCCACTTTCCTCCCGGAGTCTTCGCCTTACCCTCTAATCAACAGCTAGAAGCAAATATATACAATCTACGTTCACCATCACAATAAAAGATCCGAACGAGTTGGATTCTCTATCAAGAATCTCAATTCATCGTTCGGATCTTCCTTCAACTAAACTACTTTTGTTTCAGCTTCTTTTTGTTAACGAAAGGAAATGATGCAAGAACCAAGCTCTTGCTGTCCCCATTTAAGTGAAAGCTCATCATGATGAGTAAGCGGACCTACTCCCTCAGGTGTCCCTGTAAAAATAAGATCTCCTTTATCAAGACCAAAATGTTTTCCTGTAAAATCAATAATCGTTTGTAAGTCAAAAATCAAATCTTTAATATTCCCCAGCTGCACGCGTTCATTGTTTTTCACTAACGAAAAGTCTTTCTTCTTAGATGCTTCTACTCCTTCAAATGGAATAAAGTTTCCCACGACTGCTGAACGTTTGAACCCTTTTGCAAGCAGCCAAGGGTGCTTTTTTTGTTTTAATTCGCTCTGCACGTCTCGAAGGGTCAAGTCTAATCCAATCGTCATCTCGTCAACAAGTTCATCTACTGTTATGCCCTCTTTGTAAGATTGTCCAATATGAAGAATCAGTTCAGTTTCAAAGTGCACCTCTCCTTGGTCGCTAGGAAGAGTGATTGATTGTCCAGCTGCTTCAACGAGAGCGTGAGTAGGTTTGGAAAATAAAAAAGGTGATGTTGGAATATCATTATGTAATTCTTTTGCATGCAGTGCGTAGTTCCGCCCTACACAATAAATATTTTTAATATCTTTCACTTTCATCATCCCTTCTTTCGTTCAAATAAAGATTTTTCAACTTGTATTCTTTTATTTTACAAGAAAAAAAGATTGGGACATAATAAAATGAATCTAATCTAAAGACAGAAAATGGGGATAAATGAGCTGAACTGCTTATGACACCTTTGTTGATTTCCGTGTAACAGCTAGAAGGACCTGCCCACACGAAACCTACGTTCACCATGACCATAAAAAACACGAACGATCTATTTTTGATAGATCGTTCGTGTTTAACGTTAGCGAAACAACTTTTCTCACATTCTCTTTCTTTTAATCCGTTATTTTCTAGCCCATTTTGTAATGCCTTTGATATCATCTGGAGTTGTACGACAGCACCCTCCGATTAACTGAGCACCTGCTTCATACCAGCTGTGAGCGCTGCAGCCATACGTTTCGCCTGCAGATATCCCGTTCCATGTTTTAGATTCAGCATCATAATGCTCCCCTGAATTTGGATACACAATGACTGGCTTACCCGTTTGAGATTTAATTTCTTTAATAAGTGAAGAAATATATTGAGGCGGCGTACAGTTAACTCCAAGAGCCGCTACTTGCTCATAGGAATCCAGATAGCGTGCACACTCCGAGATTAATGTTCCGCTGCTAATGTGCAGGTCATCTTTTGCGCTGAACGTAATCCATGCGTACGCTCCTTCAAACTCTTCTAGCAGCCTCGCAATGGCTCTTGCTTCCATTACATTAGGAATAGTTTCACAAGCTAATACGTCTGCTCCTGCTTCAATTAATGCTTTCATACGAGGACGATGAAATTCCATTAACTCTTCTTCTGTTACGTCATACTGTCCAGTATATTCCGATCCGTTTGCTAAAAATGCTCCGTAAGGCCCTACCGAAGCGGCGACAATTGGTTTTGGGCGATTAAGACGATTCTCTTCTTGCTGCCAAAATTCATCTCTTGCTTCAGCCGCAATTTTTACAGATGCTTGAATTAACTCGCGAGCCTCTGCTTCACTCAAACCACGTTTAGAAAAACCTTCAAATGTGCTTTGATAACTTGCTGTAATCGCACAGTCAGCTCCTGCTGAAAAGTAATCTTGATGCACTCTCTTAATCAATTCTGGCTGCTCCATCAGCACTTTAGCAGACCATAAGCTGTCGTTTAGATCACAGCCATATCTCTCCAGTTCAGTTGCCATTGCACCATCTAGTACAATCACAGGAAATGTATGTAAAATTTGTTGGATAGGATTCATTGTTTAATCTAGGGTTGTCCACTAGCAGTTAGCTTCGATTACCCTATCCTCCTTTCAGATAATTTAAAATATATGCAAAAAAGTCTAAAGGACTAGGCAACTTTTGTCAAGAAACCGAAAAAACGAGCATGGATTTATAACCAAGCTTTTTTTAATCGTTTTATTCCTTCTTCTATTTCTTCTCTCCCCAAACTTCCGAAGCCTAACAAAACATGAGGCTTTTGTTTAGGTACTTCCGTAAGCAAATAACGAGAGGTACCGTAGACAGAGACATCTTGCTTTCGAGCTGCGTTAATTAATTGCTGTTCGTTCATATCGTTGTGCACGCGTATAAGTATATGCAAACCTGCAGATTCTCCTGACAACGTGATGTTTTTGTTAAACTCCTTCTGTAAAGCTGCTAAAAGAGTACTGTGTTTCAGTTGATAAGCAGTTCTTACTCTTCTTAAATGCTTACTCCACTCTCCATTTTTCATCATCAGCCCGAGCGTCCGCTGATGGAGAGTTGGAACAGCTTGCTCGTATAAAGAGAAGCGTTCATGATATTCCTTTAGAAGAACTTCAGGTAATACAAGGTAGCTGATTCTTAAAGAAGGCATAAAAGATTTTGAAAATGTACCTGTATAAATGACGCGCCCCTCAGTGTCTAAGCTTTGCAATGAAGGGATGGGAGAGCCTTTATAACGAAATTCTCCGTCATAATCATCTTCAATAATAAATCCGTTGCGATCATTCGCCCATTTAAGAAGCTCTATTCTTCTTGAAACAGGCATGATCATTCCGTATGGAAACTGATGAGATGGTGTGACATAAACAGCTCGTGCTAGGCTATCATAAAGCTCTTGGATGTTTATCCCTTTGTTATTAAGCGACACGGGTTTTAAGGAAAATCCATGCTGCTTAAATACAAAGCTAGCCCCGTCATAACAAGGGTTTTCAAAGGCAATGTCCCAGATGCTTGGTTTTAGCATCTGCGCTAGTAAACTGAGTGATTGCTGCGTACCTGCTCCAATAATAATTTGATGTTTTGAACAAACCACTCCTCTTGATTGATAAAGGTACGTCGCAATTTCTTCTCGTAGTGATTCTTCTCCTTGACTTTCTTGGTAAGTAAACAGAGATTCTCTATAAGTTTGAAGACTTTCATTGTATCGTTTTTTCCACTCATCCAAGGGAAACAAACGGTTATCAACTTTTCCATACCGAAAATCATAGGTACACGACTTTGTTTCTGAGTGAGGATGTAAAAATACAGTCGGCTTTCTATCTGTTTGCAGTAAATCAAACTGTGTATTCGTTACGTACAGTCCACTTTTGGGCCTGCTTTCTACATACCCTTCAGCTAAAAGCTGCTGATAGGCCATATCTACAGTATTTCGACTTACGTTTAAGTAATCAGCAAAAGACCGGATAGAAGGCAGTTTGTCATTCACTTCTACCCTGCTGGATACAATTTCTTTTTTTATATATTCATATAGCTGGTGATACAAAGGCATATCATCTTTGCGGTTTAATAAAGGTGTGAACTTCACGCTAGCTCCTTTCATCTGTCCCTATTTTATTTTTCAAATCTGGCTCTTTTAGAGGGGATACATTTCTTTTACTATAAGTGTAGATCATCTGATTAAAAAGGAGAAGATTTAATGACTACTATTACAATTCGTCAAGCTAATGCCGCTGACATGGAAGCACTTATTTCATTAATGAACGAATACATTGTTGATTTTTACAAGCGCCCTCAGCCTACCAAAAAGCAGCTGAGAAATTTAATTAATCACTTATTTCAGCATCCGGATGCTGGCGTTCAGTTTATCGCGACTCAAAATGACGAAGCAGTAGGTTTTTCGACGCTTTATTTTACATTTAGCACCACGCGTGTAAAGCCTGTAGCGATTTTAAATGACTTGTACGTTACTGAAAAAGCAAGAGGACAAAAAATTGGAGAAAAGTTATTTTCGACTAGTCACCAGTATACAAAAGAACATCAGTATGCAACTATGTCTTGGGAAACGGCTTATGATAACACAAGAGCCCAAATGCTTTACAGAAAAATGGGCGGAAATGTAACAAACGATGAATGGATTCACTACGACATTTCAAACGATATTTTATAATATTCTTCCATCCATAAAGTTTTAACACGTTCTTAACACTCCTTTCATAAATGTGTTTTATGATGAATACGACAAATAAATTAGTTTCTGTATGTATTTGTCACATTCTCTGTTAAAGTTTTCACAAAGTGTTCAAACTTTAAGTGAAAACGCTTTCTATTTTTGTGTATAATAAAAATATGCAAATGAAAATGAATGTTACAGCTCGTTAATCATAAACATTTTAAATATGGAAGGAGTTTTGAAGATGATTTTAAAAGCATTAAGAAAAAACGGGGCCGTTACAATTAACTATTATAAAAACGGTTTGCTTCAAACGTTTAAAGGAAAAGTACAGCGCCTAGATTTAACGGACCAAACGCTTTCATTAAAAGATGAACAGCAAAATACTTTCTCTATTCGCTTATCGGGAATTAAAGAAATTTATTGATGAATAGTTTACAGTAAAAAAGAACATGATGTTCATTCTGCTTTGCAGAAGTCATCATGTTCTTTTGATTTTAGCTTTATTTAGCTGATGTTTCTGTTTCTTCTTTCCCGTACATATATTTTGAAGGGTCGACTGTTTGAAAATCCTTCAGCTTGTGGAAACGAAGCAAGTCTCCATAAAGCACTTGATCAGATAACTCCAGTTCTTTTGCTACCTTCTGTTTATAAGCTTTCATTTGATTATTTTCTTTAAGGGCTTGGCCCGTCTTAGAATCATAATACGTTCCATCCACTAATGTATATTTAGGAGATACGTAGTTGCCATTGCGGAATGCCACTACATCATCATGATCCTTAGAAAATAAATCTGTGCCAAATTGGATAAACTCTTTGCTGTCAATCCCTACTAAATGAAGAAGAGTTGGCACAACGTCAATTTCTCCACCGTACGTATGATTAACTCCGCCTTTCACTCCAGGAACGTGAATGAATAGAGGTACACGCTGCAGCTGAGCATTTTCATAAGGGGTAATTTCTTTTCCCATTACTTTTTCCATTGCCGCATTATGATTTTCAGAAATACCGTAGTGATCTCCATAAATCATAATCACAGAATTATCATAAAGCCCAGAAGCTTTCAGTTCTTGGAAGAAAGATTGCAATGATTCGTCTAAATAACGAGCCGTTTGGAAATAACGGTCAACTGTTGCATCGCCCGTGTTAGCCGGCTGTATGCTTGCCTCATTGTTTCCAAGTAAAAATGGAAAGTGATTTGTTAACGTAATTAAATGCGCATAGAACGGCTGCGGTAAAGACTGCAGCATTGGAACAGATTCTTTAAAGAACGGTTTGTCTTTTAAACCATAATTAATTTTATTTTCACCCGTCATATTGTAATAACTTGCATCAAAGAACTTATCCACACCGAACTGCTTGTAAATTTCGTTACGGTTCCAAAACGTCTTATAGTCTCCGTGCAGCACAGCGCTCGTATAGCCAGCTTTTTGATCCAAAATAGCTGGTGCTGCCTGATACGTATTGCTTCCTTTCAGTACAAAGGCAGAACCTTGAGGAAGGCCGTATAGAGAGTTGTCCATCATCAGCTCAGCATCTGATGTTTTTCCTTGTCCCGTTTGATGAAAGAAGTTATCAAAATACGTAAAGTCATTTCCATGGGCCAACGAATTTAAGAAAGGTGTCACTTCCTGGCCATTTAATTTGTAATCAATTAAAAAAGACTGAAATGATTCCAAATGAATTTTAATAATATTTTTCCCTTTAGCTTTTCCAAAATAAACGGAATTAGGCTCCGCATAATGACTGTTTTTAAAATTAACGACGTTTGTTAAATCATTGCTGCTTGCAAAAGCTCGCTGTTTAGAGTTTTGAGCAGTCTGAACACCGTCATACATCGTATAATTATAGGCGCCTAAATACTTCACTAGATAATTGCGGTCAAAAGTTCGAGATAGAAGCTGCGGGCGATCAATTTCTGCTAATGTTAAATTTACAGAAAAAACCATAAATCCTAAAGAAAGAATGGTTACAGCATTCTTAACCGATACTTTTTCATTATGCCAGTCAATTTTTTTACTAAAAAAGAAGAAAAAATAAATAATAAAATCAACAAAATAAAAAACATCATGTGCTTTTAATAAATCCATAATGCTTCCGCCCATACTTCCTGCATTACTTGTTTGCAACAGTGTAGGAAGCGTTACAAAATCGTTAAAAAAACGATAATAGAGAACGTTGCTGTATAACAGCAGCGTCATAATGAAACTGCCTGCAAGGATCCAAGCTCCTGCTTTCTTTCCTTTAAAAAATAAGCCGATTCCTAAAAAAATCAGCACTGAACTCACAGGGTTTATGAACAGCAGTATTTGCTGCATTACGCCGCTTACGCCTAAGTTAAATTCAGTTTTATAAGCCACGTACGACTTTATCCACATTAAAACAGCGGCTAATATGAAATAGTGCAGCGGCTTAGAAACGATTCGCTTCATTTTGATTTTCCTTTCTCGATTAGTTTATGAGTAGATTCACAAAGAACATATAGAAAACCTTTATCATTATACTCATAGAAAATGAAAATTAAATGAAATCCTAGCCTTCACAACTATAGATAGATTCTTTAAATTCATCTACTAGTTTACCTAATACCCACAAATAAATAAACTAAAATCACCTTTTTTTATCATAAAACCCCTTCTCCCCTCATATACTGTATTCTGTTGCAACACCCGTACTGCAAACTTGTGCATTTTTTCACAATTTATCTACAAACTATTCTCATCTTGCTGTATAATAATAATTCTGCCTTGAGCATTCTCCAAATTCCTATGCTTAAGCCACAGCTTTCTTTTCATAACAGATGCACACATGAAAGGAGATGAATAAATGATTTTAAAAGCGCTAAAGAAAAACAAACATGTAACCGTGAATTATTACGAAAATGGCCTGCTTCAAACCTTCAAAGGAAAAATCCAAAATTTAAACCTAACCGACCAAACCCTCTCCCTACGAGATGAAAAACAAAACATTTTTTCCATTCGTTTGTCTGGCATTAAAGAAATTTATTAACAAAAAAGATCCTGAAGAATTCTTCTAGGATCTTTTTTGTATTTTTTATCCATTACTTATTGAAAAATCATCCCATTGGTGTTAAATTAACTTTACATAATGTTAAATCAACTTAACAAATTTATTAAAAAGGCAGCGGGTGATCATATTGACTCTTATTAATCACGTAAAAGAGCTTAGAGCTAAACATGGATATACACAAGGAGATTTAGCTGAAAAAGTTGGAGCCACTCGCCAAACCATTGCAGCTATTGAAAAGGGAAATTACGTTCCCTCCCTACTACTTGGTTTAACAATTTGTGATGTCTTTCAATTAAAAATGGAAGATGTTTTTAGACTTCAAAAGGAGGAGAAAAATATTGAGTAATGTTATTAAATCTTATTTATTGAATGTAGTGTCTCTGTTATGCGTAGGGTGGTTTTTATATGATTTTTTAAGCCTAAATATTCAATTTAGTGAAGTTATGACCGACCCTGAACCCCCGTGGGAAATTACTATGTCTATAGGCTCTTTTGCTTCTTTAATTGTCCTTTTAATTGTCTCATTTTTTTACTACCGCGCGCGTAAAAAGACGAAGAACGTTTTGCCTTTATTATTTCCTTTTGAATTTGCAGAAGAAGATGAACGTGAAAAGATGATAACAGCAGAAGCTTGTAAAAAAGCCTTTGTTTTTCTCCTATTTTCTATTCCTATAGGTGCTATATTAATAGCTTTTTATCCGCTGTTGCCTAATTCTTTTAGCTTCTATCCCATTGCCGTTCTTTTGCTTCTTTCTCTTGTGCAGTTAACGGTTTATTACGTATCAATTAGTAAGATTTATCGCTGATTAAAAAAGGGTTGTTCTAAAAAGAACAACCCTTTTTTAATCTAATAATTCACTGAATTTCCTACAAAAATAATCCAACCTACATCTATTTCACTATTTTTTCATTTTTTCTGTCTATATTGAACTATAACAATTGAACGATGAATGTTACCTTCCACTGCAGTTTTTCTTCAGTGTTCAGTTGCAAAATATGAAAGATAAAAGGAGCATATCAATGGCAGCTAATAAATGGACAAAATGGATGGTTGGTTTATCGAGCGTTGCTGCATTTACCACTTTTGTAGGACTGTCTCAAAAATATGATCAAACAAATTCAACAGCTACAGCACTAAATAACGATACATCAGCCGATAATTCATCTCAAACTCAAACGGAAGATGAGACGGACCTATTTCCAGATTCAGGATCCGACTCCAATATGGACAATGGAACTAACGGGCAAGATCAATGGTCAAATGACAGTTCTAGTGAACAAAGTGGTCAATGGTCAGACGATGATTCAAGTAGCCAGCAAGATCAGTGGTCTAATGATGATTCCGGAAATAGTCAGGATAATTGGGGCAATAACGATGATTCTTCTATGCAGTCAAGACCTTCTTAAGGATGTGATGTAATGAGCTACTCATTTAAAGCAATGAATACTACATTTAACGTATACCAGCTTGAAACACCTGTCAGCCAAAAAGTGGAGAGCTGGTGTTATCTTGTAGAAGAAACGCTAAGCCGCTTTCTTCCAACAAGCGAGCTTTCACAGCTTAATTCGCTGAACGGAAGATTATTTTTACCGTCAAAAATGTTGTATGAAGCTGTAAAAACAGCCTCTTACTATTACAATGAGACAAACGGAATTTTCAACCCATTTCTGTATCATTCTATTCAAACTCTAGGATATGACCAAAGTTTTGAACAACTGCCTAACAATCAGCTTCCTCAAGAAGTAGCAGCTTTTGATGCTGTTAACCCTATTATGATTCATAAAGGAATGAGAAGTATTCAGCTTGCTTCTAATGTCGGTCTGGATTTAGGCGGAATCGCAAAAGGTTGGAGCATTCAGCAAATGGCGAATCAATTAAAGAAAAAAGGAACTTCACTTGGGGCAATCGATGGAGGCGGTGATATTGTAACGTGGGGGCCTGCTAGCAAGCACTGGTCTATCGCGCTCTCTCATCCATTTGATTTATCAAAAAATCTCATGAGCATTAAAGTAAAGAGCAACAGTGGCATTGCCACAAGCAGTGTGGGCAGGCGATTGTGGAAAGTAAACGGACACACTCACCATCATATTATTGACGGCAGAATCAGCAAGCCTAGTTCATCAGAGCTTCTGCAAGCAACGGTTGTTTCAGAAGACTTGACCGTTTCTGAAGTCTATGCAAAATGCATGCTTATTCTCGGATGGGACGCCGGATTAAGATTAGCTAAAATGCATCACCCTTCTTTAGAGGTAATTGCGGTTACAAAAGAAGGCAAGGTGTTAATCGAAAAAAATGCGAAAGGTCAGGTATACCACTATGGCTACTCTCCTCGCGCAATTTAGTGCCCACTTTCCCGTTTGGAATACCATTCGGGCAGCCGGCTTAACTTCTTATTTACTAATGTTTGTATCGGTTGCCGCTGGCATTTCTCACAGCTTTTCGTTTTTTAAACCAAAACGAAAAAAACAGTTCTTGCTGGTTCATCAATCATCAGGGTGGTTCGGGTTATTATTTGGCATGATTCACGGACTTGTTTTATCATTTGATCAATCGATTCACTTTCCACTTTCTGATATTTTAATTCCATTCACCTCCGATTACAAACCAATTAGCACAGATCTTGGTACTATTTCACTCTACATTTTATTCGTACTGATTATTACATCCGATTTTATAAAACAGCTGGGGAGAAAAACTTGGAAAGCCATTCATTTTCTTGCTTTTCCAGGCTATTTGCTCGCACTGTATCACGGCATTACTTCTGGAACAGATACACAGCAGCCGCTTATTCTTGGGATGTACAGCATCACTGGCTGCATCGTTTTGATTTTGCTTTTTTTACGAATTCAACACCAGTCAGCTCCTAAGAACCAAAAAAAAGCTCAGGAAAACTAAAAAACGCACTCTATTATAGAGTGCGTTTTTTCTTATCCTCGTCCTGCTTGGAATGATGGGTACTGTGTCATACCGCCGTCAGCAAAGAGCGTAATCCCTGTTACATAACTTGCCTCTGAAGAAGCTAGCCATGCAGCAACCGCTGCAATTTCTTCCGGCTCTCCAATGTATCCCATTGGAATCATGCTTTCTACATCTGCACGCTGCTCAGGATCAGCAAATTTCTCAGCGTTAATCGGTGTATTAATCGCTCCCGGTCCAATGTTATTTACACGAATACCTTTTGGAGCGTATTCTAATGCAAGTGTTTCGGTCATGAGCTTCATTCCGCCTTTACTTGCTGCGTAATGAACAAATAATGGCCAAGGAATTTTCTCGTGAACACTCGACATGTTAATAACTGTTCCCTTAATATCATTTTCCACAAAATATTTAATCGCTTCACGGCTGCCTAAAAATGCTCCCGTTAAGTTCGTATCAATTACTTTATTCCAATCGCTTAAAGACATTTCATGAGATGAAACCGGATTTTCCATTCCTGCGTTATTAATCATAACGTCTAACTTTCCAAATTCTTTAATAGCAGATTGAACTAAATTGATCACGTCAGACTCAACTGTTACGTCACCTTTAACCGCAATTGCCTCTCCGCCGACTTTTTTAATTTCTTCTAAAACGCTGTTAGCTTCTTCTTCTTTCGAACGATAATTCACAACTACTTTAGCTTTTTCTGTCGCAAAACGAATCGCCATTGCTTTTCCTAAACCGGTAGATGAACCTGTTATGACAACTACTTTTCCTTCTAAATCTTTATACATTGTTAATAACCTCCTAGTTAGCTTTTGGCGAGCCCTAACATGACTCCTGCTATGATGATCAGTATAATCCCGATAATAATCCCAACTAGCTGACGCTTCGTTTTCTTCTCACCCAAAATGATGATCCCGCCTAATGTTGAAATGACGATTCCCATTTGAGAAAGCGAAAAGCTTGTCGCTACGCCTACTTTAGGTTGTGAGATGAATAAAAACATATTACCAGCGGCCCAAATAAGACCTGGGATAATGTTGCGAATTGCATATTTATTAAATGGCTTATGCTTAAACGTCAGCAATACTCCTCCAATAACCATACCAATTGCTTGAGGTAATAAAGCCGACCATCCGTCTACATTAAATAGACGGGCTACTACAACATAAACTAAATAACCAACGGTTGAAATTAATAAAATAACAATTCCTTTTTTGAAGTTTCCTTTTCCTTCTTCAGCCTCTTTCTCTTCTTTGCTTTGAAGTGATGCTAAAACAATCCCTACAATAATAAAGATAAGAGCGAGCACACCAAGAATGATTGAAGTTTTTGTAGACCACTCGTGAAACACAATTACTCCAAATAATGAAGTGGAAACTAATTGAAGCCCAGTTGAAATAGGCATCGTTTTAGAAACTCCAATTAAATCAATACTTTTCAGCTGATTACTTTGTCCAACTGCCCAAAATAGCCCCGATACAACTCCAACCCCAAAGATTAAAGGTGTAAGCGTAGGGTGTACAAAAATATAAATACCGATGGAGAAAATCAAAGCTCCCAATGTGGTTCCAAGCGTTTGACTATAAGGTCCTCCGCCTAGTTTCACATTGAAAAGCACAATGCTTCCCCAAAATATGGCTGGTAAGACAGCTAAAAATATGTCCATGTTTCAAAACCTTCCTGTGCTAAAATTAAATGTCAAAGTGCATATTCCCCAATTTTTCCGCCATTAATCCTTTTTCAGGGACATTTTATGAATTAATGACCGCACGAAATATTCTTTGGATATCGAAAACTGTATACCTTAATTTGTTCTAGGAGAGAAAAAGATATACTTTCTAACGCAAAAAAACAGCTTTTCCAAATAAAAGCTGTTTTGTATCATTTAATTTATTTTTAACATATAGCGATTAATAGGTCTCCCTACTCTCCCGTATTCAACTGATAATTTCAGCTCGTTTTCCTGTTCTAAAAACTCTAAATACCTTCTTGCTGTAACACGCGCAATTCCTACGCCGTCCGCCACTTCTTCAGCAGAAATTGGATGATTTTGTTCGGAAAGATATTGTTGTATCCTCCTTAGCGTAACCGCATTTAGCCCTTTTGGAAGCAAATCGGCTTTTTCTTCAAATTGCTGAAACAGCATAGAATCTAATTCAGACTGAGTAATATGTTCTTTTTGACTTATTTTATCTTGAAACGAACGATACTGCTCAAGCGCTTGCTTCATTCGTTCAAACTTGAACGGTTTCATAATATAATCTACCGCGCCGTATTGAAGAACTTTCCGTACGGTTTCAATATCACTTGCAGCCGTAACTGCTATCACATCTGTTTTATAGCCATTTGCTCGAATTTGCTGTAAGGTAGTTAAGCCATCTTGACTAGGCATATACATATCAATAATCGTTAAATCAGGCTGATGCTGTTTAATGAGCTGTACCCCCTCTAAACCATTCGAAGCTGCAGCGATAACGATGAATCCTTCAACTTGTTCAATAAATTGGCGGTTCACTTCTTGTACCATAGGATCGTCTTCTATGAGAAGCACCGTCCATTCTTTTTTGTTCATTTCCCACTCCCCCTATAAAAAGAATGTAATGATAAAAGTCGTTCCAACATCTAATTCTGACTCTACTTCGATCTGACCGTTTCCTTTTTCAACAATTTGTTTTACTAAATGCAAACCAATTCCTCTATTTTCCTTTGCTTTGGTTGAAAAACCTTCATCAAAGATTCTCTCTACTTGATCCTCATTCATGCCACACCCGTTATCTTCAACTAGTATAGAAAGAATGCCGTCATTTTGTTCCATACTTATATAGATCTTCCGTTCACGACGCTCCATATGTTGATACGAATCAAAAGCGTTCTCAATTAAGTTACCAATAATAATCACAAAATCATGATGATCTAAGTAAGGAGGAAATGAGTGAAGCTCGCTGTGGCGATCGATAGCTAACTCAATTCCAAGTTCTTTGGCACGGCTGACTTTGCTCAACAGCAATCCCGATATACTTTCATCTTTAATATGCTTATGAAGAAATTGGGTGAGCTCTTCTTGCTGTTCAGACACTTGAAAAACATACTGAAGAGCCTTGTCTTTATTTCCAAGTTGGATAAGCCCTGCAATCGTATGAAGTTTATTCATGTATTCATGGTTTTGAACTCTAAGAGCGCTTACAAATGATTTAACTCCTGTTAACTCTTCGGCTAATTTTTTAACTTCTGTTCTGTCTTGAAAAATAGCGACCGCACCGACTGTGTGATTATTAACCTTAATCGGCACACGATTGCTTAAAATATTCAAATTTCGAACTTGAAGCTCTCGATTATAAACAGGCTGATTAAGCTGCAGAATTTCTGGAAGCCTTGTATCTGGAATCACATCATAGATCTTTTTTCCAATTACCTCATCGGGTACATCCATCATAATTTTCGCTTTATGATTAAAAATAGTGATATTCTCCTCTTTATCAATGGCAATGACTCCTTCATGCATGGCATTAAAGGTCTCCGTTCGTTCTACGAACAAACGAGCAATTTCATGAGGTTCAAGCTCAAACATCTCTTTTTTGATACGAGATGCAAGCGCCCACGCTCCCCATCCTCCAAAAAAAAGAGCAAGACCTGAGATCAGAAAGATTTCTTTTTTTAAACTTAAAATGACCTCTGTAAATTTCGGAAGAAGATAGCCTGAGACAACCACTCCTACTTGTTCATGCTGATCGTTTACAACGGGCACAAAAGAGCGAATGACCATTCCGCCTTCTCCTTTTGCTTTATCGGTATAGGTATGTTCTGCAAACGCCTGTCCCTCATCATCTCCTTTAGAGATTTTTCCAATCATGCTTTGCAAAGGGTGAGACAAACGTTCATGATTCATATTCATAACTACTACATAATAAGCACCGTGAATAATGCGAATCGGCTCTACAATTTGATTAATGTTCTTACTATCTTTTTCAATTTTTTCTCGAATTTCAGGCATTTCAGCAACTGTTCTCGAAGTGATTAAAGCCCTTTGCTCTAAATCATTTTCTTTTGACTGTACAAAATTATTAATCACCACGATACTTGCTAAAAACAACGAAAAGGCCACGATAAAAAAGATTAACCCCGTCATTTTCGTTTGCATCGATAAGCGCATCATAGCGGAACACCTACTGCTGATTGAAGTTTATTTTAATTTTACCACGTTGAGAAATTGCGTGTTAGAATATTTGTAGAGAAAAATTATTGAATCGCGGGGTTGGACATTTTGAAGATGTTTATAGGGGCAAGTATAATTGTCAGCGTTTTCTTGATGATCTATGTTTTTTTGCAGTATACGGTTATAAATCAGGATAATGTGTATCATGACGATGAGCAAAAAGGATTAAATAAGCAAATTGTGATTAATTTTAGCCATGTGGTAGCTGAAAACACTCCAAAAGGCTTAGCCGCTCAAAAATTTGCTGAAATCGTTAATCAAAAATCGGATGGTAAAGTTAAAATTGAAGTATATTCAAACGGTGTATTGTATTCAGACGACGAAGAACTTGCCGCCCTTCGCCGAAATGATGTACAAATGATTGCACCTTCCATTTCCAAGCTAAGCGACCTCTCCCCTACGTGGCAACTTTTTGATCTTCCCTTCATTTTCGATGATTACAGCGAGGCAAAACAAGTGTTTACCGGTAAAATCGGACAGGATTTGTTGAGTACGCTGCAAGAGAAAAACATTAAAGGGCTTGCTTTATGGAGCAACGGCTTTAAACAAATGACTAGCAATACGAAACCTTTGCTCCATCCAGCAGATTTTCAAGGTCAAACGTTTCGCATTATGCCAAGTGAAGTAATCAAAAAACAATTCGAACTTCTTGGCGCCAAGCCTCAGGCTGTCTCGTTTAATAAAGTATATCAATCCCTTGAACGACAGGAATTTGATGGACAGGAAAATACCATTTCTAATATTTATTCAAAACGTTTGTACGAGCTGCAAAAATATATGACCATCAGCAACCATGGATACTTGGGCTACGCTGTTTTAATGGATGAAAAGTATTGGGACAGCCTCCCTGAAGATGTAAAACAACTATTAAGTGATGCAATGGTAGAAACAACTAACTGGATTTGGACTCAATCAAAAATGATGAACGATGAACAGCTGCAGCAAATAAAAAATAAGTCTGGCATGCGCGTTTATTACTTAAATGATTTACAAAAATCCGAATGGAAAAAACAGTTTAGCTCTCTTTATCAATCGTTTGAAAACAATGCAACAAAACAAACGCTTGATATCATTCAACAAATAAAAAATATCGAAAGCAAAAAGTGATGACTATATGTTCATCACTTTTTTTGACCAAAATGACCAAAAAGAACATTATCACCAGAAATATAAATAGTTAAAATTATCAGTTAATATAAGGATAAGAATAATGTAAGCGTTAACAAAAAACATTCTCGAAAGGAGCATTACGTATGAAATTAAGTTTTAAAAATCTAACTGTTCAAGTTGTTATCGGTATCCTTCTCGGTATTGCAATTGGCTTCATGTTTCCTGAATTTGGAGCCAAATTAAAAGTATTGGCTGATATCTTCATTAAATTAATTAAGATGGTAATTGCCCCAATTATTTTCTTAACAGTGGTCATCGGTATCGGAAGCATGGGAGATTTAAAGAAAGTGGGACGAATTGGAGGTAAAGCTCTTTTATACTTTGAGATTGTCACTACTTTTGCCTTAGCAATTGGAATTATCGTTGTAAACTTTATCAAACCTGGGGCTGGCTTTAATATCAATGGCGCAAGCGGAGCTGATGTTACTCAATATACGCAGCAAGCAGCTGAAGCGGAGCATGGCTTTATGGAGTTTATCATGGGAATTATTCCAGACAGCGTATTTGGCGCAATGGCAAATGGTGAATTATTGCCAATCTTATTCTTTGCCGTACTATTTGGAATGGCTACAGCTACACTCGGCGAAAAAGCGGCTCCTGTCATTACATTCTTTGAACGCTGTACAGATATTTTCTTTGGCATTGTTAATATGATTATGAAACTTTCACCTATTGCGGCGTTTGGAGCGATGGCTTATACGATCGGTAACTTTGGAATAGGCTCTCTTCAAAAACTCGGTTTCTTAATGGGATCTGTTTACATTACTATGTTCTTATTTATTGTATTTGTACTTGGAACCATTGCTAAGATTTATGGATTTAATATTTTTAAATTCATTGCTTTTATTAAAGAAGAAATTCTACTTGTATTAGGTACGTCTTCTTCGGAATCTGCACTGCCAAAAATGATGGACAAAATGGAGAAGTACGGATGTTCAAAATCTGTAGTAGGACTTGTCATTCCAACTGGTTACTCATTTAACCTAGATGGAACAGCAATCTACTTATCCATGGCTGCTATCTTTATCGCTCAAGCGTATGGAGTCGATCTGTCGTTAATGCAAGAGATTACGCTACTTGGTATTTTAATGCTAACGTCTAAAGGAGCTGCCGGAGTTACTGGCTCTGGATTTATTACACTAGCAGCTACGCTTGCTGCATTTCCGATGATTCCAGTTGAAGGAATCGCGCTGTTAATTGGGGTAGACCGCTTTATGTCGGAAGCTCGTGCCATTACAAACTTAATTGGAAATGGTGTAGCAACTGTAGTTGTATCGAAAATGGAAAATGAATTTCATCCTCCTGTAGAAACAGTACAAGACGTTAATTCCGCACCTCCATTAGCTAAGTAATAAAAAAAGAAGTTAAGACATAGCGAAATGAATCCAATCTAAAGACGAATAAATGGGATACATGAGCTGAACCGCTTATGACACCGCAGTTGATTTCCGTACAAGACTTCGCTTTCCGCGGGCGGCCGATGAGCCTCCTCGTCGCGTACGCTCCTGTGGGGTCTCATCTGTTCCGCTTTTCCCGCAGGAGTCTTCGCCTTGTCCTCCAATCAACTGCTAGAAGGATCTAAACAAATGAAGCCTACGTTCACCACAAAAAAACGAACCACTAATCAAAATTGATTAGTGGTTCGTTTTTCACTTCATCTTAAATACTTTTGTCCCAAACTTTTTTTAGGATTAATGCGTTTCTTTTTTAGAACGTCCGCTAAGTTTCCCAACAACCACAACTAAAATAGCTAACAAAATAGGAATAATCGTATGCAAATGCGGATTCAACCCTTCTAATACGTGTCCCACCGCTTTGTCTTTAAAGATCATTTCACCAGCAGTATAGCCAAGAAGCGCTGCTCCGGCAATGATGATAATCGGGAATTTTTCCATAATTTTCATTAAAAGCTGACTTCCCCAAATGATTAACGGAATGCTGATAACAAGACCAAGGATAATGAGTAGAATATTGCCGTTAGCCGCACCCGCAACCGCTACTACGTTATCTAAACTCATAACAAGATCCGCTATAATAATTGTTTTAATAGCACCTGCTAGAGTTGAATTCGCTTTAATATCTCCATCATCTTCACCTTTTAAAAGACTAATAGCAATCCATAGAAGAAGCAGGCCTCCGATGAAATTTAAAAATGGAATTGTTAATAAATATACAGCGACAAATGTTAGCCCTACACGTAGTACAACCGCTCCTAATGTACCGAAAACAACCGCTTTGTTTCGATGCTCGTCCGGAAGATTCCGACAAGCTAAAGCAATCACGACTGCGTTATCGCCACTCAGTACAATGTTAATCAGTAAAATTTCTAAAAGATTTAAAATAAAACTCTGATCCATAAAAAAACTCCTTGATTGATTTTTATTAGCCTATTTCTCTATCTCTTATTTCATTACTAGAAATAGAGAACTAAAACTCTATCAACATAACCCGTTCTTACCCTTTAATGGAGAGAAGTAGTTATTTCACTAACAGTATTTTATCACTAAAAAGAAATTTGAAATAGGTATTTGTAAAGGAAAAGTCAGTTCATTACAATAAATCAAACCTTATCCTTTATCTTTCATCTATTTTTCACCATCACTCTCTACTATTAATAGCAGGAGAGCATTTATAAAAAATAGAGTGACTTTATAAATAATACAAGCCTCCAATGCTTCTTCGTTATTTTGTAGTTTTTCGTCAGCTACGATATAAGAAAGGAGAAAATAGGTATGATTTTAAAAGCGCTAAAAACAAATAAATTATTAACTATTAACTATCAAAACAACGGTTTTGTTCAAACAGTAAAAGGTTATATTCAAAACTTAAACTTACTCGAACAAACTCTTCTATTAAAAGATGAAAATCAGCATGTACGATCACTTCGCCTATCAAGTATTAAAAATATTTATTGATAAAAAAAAGAAGAGATTGAGAGATAACTACACCAATCAACCGCTAGAAGCAGCTAAATAGAGTACATTCACGTTACCATAACCATAAAAAGATCCGAACGCTTTATCGTTCGGATCTTTTTTTAACATAAAATACTTTTGTCCTATCATCTTTTTATTTAACTCACTGTATGACGTGCAATTACTTCTTTAATTGATTCATATACAATTTCAACCATTGTTTTTAATTCTTCGTTTGTCATTGAAAGAATAGGCATCATCGTAATCACAGGACCTAGCTCTCTAATAATTAAACCTTTTTGGCGAGCCGCTAAAATGATGTCTCCCATCACTTTTTTATCTTCAAAAATAGACTTTGTTTGGCGGTCTTTCACAACTTCGATTCCTGCCATTAATCCTCTTTGTCTAATGTCTCCCACGTTAGGCAGCTCATAAAGCTTTAATAGATAACGTTTAAAAACTTTTTCCTTTTCTTTTACACTACGGATTAATTCTCTTTCTTCTATCAGTTCAATATTTCTAAGCGCTACTGTACAGGCTAATTGATTTCCCGTATACGTATGTCCATGAAAGAAGGTTTTATTTTCATCTGGATGAGCTAAAAAAGCATTAAATATCTTTTCGCTTGTTAACGTAGCCGCAAGCGGCATATACCCTCCTGTTATCCCTTTTCCTACACACATAATATCCGGTACAACATCTTCTTGTTCACATGCAAACAGCGTTCCTGTTCGTCCAAATCCAACTGCTACTTCGTCACAAATCAGCAATACCCCGTACGCTTTGCACAGCAGCTCTACTTGTTTTAAAAAACCGGGAGGATGTGTAATAATACCCGCTGCTCCTTGCACAAGCGGTTCAATAATCAACCCAGCTACTTCTTCCCCTTTGTTCTGCAAGAGCTTCTCTAGCTGGTGAATACAGTAAGCTGAAGCTTGCTCTTCCGTTTCAAATCCTTCCATACGGTAAGTATAAGGAGAAGGTGTGGGAATTCGTTCAAACAGCAAAGGCTTAAAGATGCGATGAAATAAATCCATGCCTCCCACACTGACTGCCCCAATTGTATCTCCGTGATATGCCTCATTCAATGAGATAAATTTACTTTTGTTTTTGTACTTTACAGAGTCGAGATTTTGCCAATATTGATAGGCAATTTTCAACGCAATTTCGACAGCGGCGGAGCCTGTATCAGAGTAGAAGACTTTCGATAAGCTGCCAGGAGTAATTTCCGCTAACTTTTTGGCTAACAAAATAGATGGAACGTTTGCGGATCCAAGCAGCGTAGAATGCGCTAATTTTTCCACTTGTATATGTAAAGCTGTATTTAATTCCGGATCATTATGTCCATGCACGTTCACCCATAGAGAAGCGTATCCGTCTAAATATTTGTTTCCCTCTACATCATATAAATAGCTTCCTTCTCCTCTTTCAATAATAAGAGGATTTGATTGACGGTAAGCTTTCATTTGCGTAAACGGATGCCATACATATTCTTTATCCCATTTCTCCAGCTCAGCTTTTTGATACGGCACAGTCAAACACCTCCTGAATATGTTGAATAACACTTTTTTGCCTCATCATTTTCTCAATATATGCATCTAACTCTTCATCGATATGTGTGAATACTGGAACGGTCATTAAAGATGATATTTGAAGCAGCTTTTCAATCGTTCGAACATTATCGTTATGAATGATACTGCTGTGATTAAAACGATTAAAAATGAGTCCGTTGATTTTAAGGTGATGCTCACTTGCATATGAAAAGGTAGAAAGCGCATCGTGAATAGCTCCTAATCCCGTTGTTCCAACAGCAATAACCGGCATTTGTGCATCTATGATCAAATCTTTTGTCATATAGAACGTTGTTTCCTCCTCAATTAAAGGTACGGCAAGGCCTCCTGCTCCTTCCACGAGCACTACATCAAATTTCTTTTTTAATTCATTAATGCGTTTTAAGACGATTGAAGGCTCTACTTGCTTGTTGCTCAGTGCAATAGCCAAATGAGGAGACGTCTCCGGCTTTAACTGATAAATACCCGTATCTGCTACTCCGAGCCTTGTTTCAAACCAGTGAATATCCGGATAACCTCCAATTTCGTCTTGGTAGCCGGTTTGAAATGGTTTGCAAATTGTCGTTTTTATTCCTAGACGACCAAGTACTTTATACAAAATACTTGTAACCAGGGTTTTTCCAATATCTGTTCCAGTTCCCGTAATAAAATACGCTTTGCCCATTTTTTTCTCTCCTTTTTTTCTATGTCTTAGTTACCCCGCTTTGACCCGCTTTGATGACAAACGACTAAATTGAGGCTGCATTCGGTGAATCAGCACTGAACATAAAATACATAACAAAAGATCTCCAGGCATTGGCAAAACAGCTCCAAAAAGAAGTGTATCACTCAGTGAAAGAGGCTTTTCAATTATCCATTTCATTGCTCCGTAAAGCCAGAAGCAGCCGACTGCGTACACAATAGCTAACGTAGATAAATTAGCTAAAAAAATAGAAAAAGGTTTCTTTAAGTCATATTTTTGAATAAGGTAGCCGTTCATAAATGCACCCATAGCATAGCCAATTAAATAGCCAAACGTTGGTTTGAAGATATACCCTAAACCTCCTCCTTCTGCAAAAACCGGAACACCGATTAACCCAATACCTATGTAGCATAGCTGACTATACAAACCTAAACGCGGACCTAACAGCGCACCGGCTAAATAAACAGGAACAATTTGAAGAGTAAACGGTATGTAGGGAATAGGAATTTTTATAAATGCACCAATCGCCGTTAAAGCTGCAAATAAGGAAACATACGCCATTGTTTTCGGTTTCATATTCACCCTCCTTTCTCTTTTCGTTGCTTTAAGTTTGCAATAATTTCTTTTTATTTGTCAACTTAATTTTATTTTAAGTTTACAAATAAACAATAAAAAAAGACGCAAAAACCTGGGCTTTTGCGTCTTTTGATTTTTATAAAATTACTTTTTTGTCGTCTTTAAGCTGCACTTCTTGACGGCTGATAGATAAATCAACTTTCTTTTTTACACGTGCGTGATAATAAGCATAAAACAGCAGCGCTAGTGGAATACCGACATACAGTGCCATTCGCTGTTCTGCATCAAATGCCATGCTTCCCAATACGATTGTATTTAATACTAATGCGATTAAAGGTAATAATGGGTAAAGAGGGACTTTAAATTTTAAATCCTCGATTTGCCCTCCTTGATTTATATATCTTTTTCTAAATGCAAGCAGTGATGCAGCAATGGTAATCCAGCCAATTTGTGCACCTAAACCCGCTGCAGAAATGAGCCATACAAATACTGTTTCTTGAGCAAAGAATCCTGAAAGTAAAGATAAAAGCGCAATGCCTAATGTTAAAAGCAGGGCATTCATCGGCACACCGCGTTTATTTACTTTCATGAAAGCTGAACTTGCCATGTTATCTTTTGACAATGAATACAGCATACGCGTTGCTGCATAAAGACCTGAGTTAGCTACAGATAACAGTGCCGTTAGGATAACAAAGTTCATAATATCTGCTGCATATGGAATACCAATTTGGTCAAATACAACAACAAATGGACTCTCAACTACACCTGCTTTTTCAAGCGGAATCATACCCGCTAAGACAGCTACAGCTAGTACAAAAAATACAAGCGTTCTCCATACCGTTTGTTTAATTGCTCTTGGTACAGTCTTGTCTGGGTTTTCACTTTCCCCAGCCGCTACACCAATAAGCTCCGTGCCTTGGAATGAAAAGTTAACTGTAATCATGGTAATCAACACGGCACTAATTCCGTGAGGAAACACACCGTGAGCTGTATAATTAGAGAAAAGCGGTGCGCTGTCTCCATTACTTAATGGAAGAAAACCAAACATAGCAGCTCCACCAAGCACGATAAATAAAATAATAGCTAACACTTTAATGCTGGCAAACCAAAACTCCGCTTCACCAAACGCTTTAGCTGACAGTGCATTTAATGAGAATAATAAAAGGGCAAATATAGCACACCAGATCCATACAGGAGAATCAGGAAACCATCTTTGCATAAGCTGACCTGCTGACAAAAATTCTAATGCAACCGTTACAGCCCAGCCCAACCAATATAACCATCCAAAAGCGAAACCAACACCAGGGCCAATAAATTTTGTTGTATATGTCTGAAACGAACCGGAAACTGGCATTGCTACTGCAAGTTCCCCTAAGCAAAGCATTGTTAAGTACATAATGAAGCCACCTACGATAAACGAAAGGATAGCTCCAATCGCTCCTGCTTGGCTAATCGTGTATCCTGTTCCTAAAAAGAAACCTGTACCGATAACCCCGCCGAGCGAAATCATAAACAAATGTCTGCTTTTCATCGTCTTTTTTAATTCATTTGTTTGCTGTTGTCCTTCTATCATATTAACGACATTTCCTTTCAACCTATTTATTACGAGATATTACCTAGAAAAAAATTAATAAACCTTTGTTTTCTATGCATATTTACTTACATATTTATGCGGTGTTCTCAATTTAAATGAAACAGCCTTTTGTAATCTTAACATAATGCTCACTAGATTTAAAATGTTTTTCTGCAAAAGTAAAATGAATTTTTCTTGAATAGTGTGATTTTCTTTTACTGTGGATATTCATAACCATTTTTCTGCAAATGAATAGGTGATGCAACAAGAAAAAAGCTGTGCTTTCTAAGAAGAAAGCACAGCTTTTTTAACTTTTTACCAAACAAACAATCCAACAATCATAGCACTTAATAACGAAACAGCGATACCGCTCACAAGCAGTTTCCATACGTTTTTTCCAATAATCGTCGATTTACCTTCTGATAACGTAGAATTATACGTCCCATAAATCATACCCACCGTACTGAAGTTAGCAAAAGATGTTAAGAATGTTGTAGCAACTGCAATCGTATGCGGTGGAAGTGTATCTAGATTTTTCTTCAAATCCATCATTGCCACGAATTCATTTGTTGCTAGCTTGATACCCATCAGCTGAGCTACGTACATTGCATCATGTCCCGTTAGCCCTAGTAAAAATGCGAATGGACTAAAGATATAAGAGAAAATCTTTTGTACAGTCAAGCCGTCTACGATAACGCCTAAAATACCGTTAAGCGCAGATGTAAGAGCTACATATCCAATAACCATCGCTAAAATAACAATAACCATGTTCATTCCGACTAACATACTGTTTGAAATGGTAGAGAAAAAGTCTTTTTTCTCCGACTTTGGCGGTACGTAAATCATATCTTCTTCTTTTGTAACATGAACTGGATTCAATAAGCTCACTAAAATAAGCGCGTTTAAACAGTTCAGTGGAATTGCTGTAAACACGTACGTAGCGGGAACCATCGTTAAATAAGCACCGATAATAGATCCGCTAATACTGCTCATACTCATAATTCCAAACGTAAGCAAACGGTTGTCTTTTAACACAGAAAGCTGATTACGAATAACCGCTAATGCTTCCGTATTTCCTAAAAACATCATTTGAATAGCGAAAAAGCTTTCTAATTTAGGCAAACGAGAAACTTTCGAAATGACCCAGCCTACTTTATCAATAATCCACGTTAAAATACCAAAGTAAGATAAAATATCAAAAAATGTCACGACAAAGATGATAGGCAGTAATGCACTGAAGAAAAAGTCAACCGTTTCATTTCCCATTACGGATGGGAACGCAAAAGCAATTCCATCGTTAGCACAGGAAATTAGCCAAGTAAAGAACGAAGCAATCTTATTAATAATCCATGTTCCAATTGAAGTTCCTAACATAAACCAAGTAATGAGGACTTCAACGACTAGCAGTGAAGCAATTGGACGCCACTTTATCTCTTTCTTTTTAGGAGAACATAAAAAGACGACACCCATTACGACAAAAACGCCTAATAAATTTAATAAAAAGTACATGCAAGCCACTCCCAGGTGTGTATTTGAAAAACAAAAAAGCTCTTACTTTTCATAAATTCTGACAATAACAGAAAGTATGAAAAGTAAGAGCTTTGAAAGAAGACTGTACTCATGAGAATACGCCCTTCTTTTTGCTGCTTATATCCAAACTTTCTTGTAGTCTAGTTTTTTACGGTTACTAGGTAGAGACTATCAGACCATATTACTGATAATATACAAGATCGTAATCTTAGCTGTATTCAATTGATATGAACAAATTCTACCCTTTATTTTTTTAATAATCAACACTTTAAAAGTTTTTCGGAATAATAAAATTGGTATGAAAATTCTATTTATTTATCACTCCTTTTGAACTACTCATCAGAAAATTACACAAAAAAAGTGAATTTAACCGTTCTTTTAACTCAATTATTTTCCTGTTTTTGAAACAAAGAAATTGATTCTTTGATGAGTATGTTTAAATATCTACTTCGCTTTTCATTTAATTCCTCAAAAATATTTCATTTTTACGACTTGAGACGTAGAAAAAAATAATCCTGCTGTTCGTTGAAATTAACCGCTTTTCAATTTACACTTTATGGTAGAAGAAAACAAATTTAATTTAGGTAGAAAGCGGGTTATAACGTGAAAAAAATATTGGCTTTTATTTTAGTAATAGGTGGTACGGCAGTCCTCTTTTCTACTGCATTTGCACCTTCTTCTTGGTCGTTAAGTTCATTCAAGACGTCCAAGTCTGAAGCGGCGTTATCAAGTGATATTCAGCATATTCAAATTGACTCTCCAAGCATTAGTACAACTGTCGTGCCGCAAGATCGTCAAGATATTAAAACAAAAGTAGAAGGTAAAGGAAAAGTAGATGTAAAGCAAAATGGAGACACCCTAGTCGTCACTTATCAAAAAAGTCCTTTTCAATGGCTTTCTATTTTTTCAAATACAAAAGTGACAATCTACATTCCTAGAGATTATCACCACAACCTTGCGCTTACGGTAGGTTCTGGGGACCTTCAAGTTGCTGCACAGCCTGAGCAAGCACTTCAGCTGAAAGATGTTTCGATTAAAGTAGGTTCTGGAAATGCAAGTATTTCAAACTTGAGGAGCACCTCTCTTCGTACGGATGTCAATTCTGGAGATTTACAGCTGAGTAATGTTGAAAGCCAAACGGCTAAATTTGCTGTAGGCTCTGGGGAAATTAAAGGAACAAACTATAAAGGAAAACTTCAGGCGCGCATTGGATCTGGTGATCTCTATATGGATTTTAAAAAACTAGAAGAGGCCGTTTCTGTAGATGTAGGATCTGGAGATGCCGTGCTGGTTCTTCCGAAAAGCGCTGGTTTTAAAGTGAATGGAAAAGTAAGCAGCGGTGATATAAACAATGACTTTAAGTTAAGCAATGCAACCGTAACAGAAGATGTATTAAAAGGAAAGCATGGAAATGGAAAATATCCTATTGATGCAGCTGTTTCAAGCGGAGAATTAACGTTAAAATCAAAATAAAACGAACACGGAAGTGTTCGTTTTATTTATGGTCTCACTGCAATATACCACGCTACTCCTACGATTGATCCTATGAATACGACTCCGTAAATAATAGATAAATTCACTATACTTTTCTTTTTAGATTTTCCGTAATCTTCATCTACTTTCTTTGCAGCACTGATCGTACCTGCAAGGGCAGCAACGCCGATAATAATGACAAGAAGCAATGCTAGTTTCATTCATTCTCTCCTCCATATTTCGGTGATTGAATAAGACTGAATACCAAGATGTTATTTATTTCATTTTAAGCAGCACGATTTAATAAGAATATGAAAGCGTTATATCTTCTCTTTCTATCATAAAGCTAAATTATGTAAAATCAACCATCCAATCGTGCATTATTTTCCTCCGCCACTTTAAATACATAAAAAATTCCCGAGCTTCACTGCTCAGGAATCTTCACCTAATAGAGATGGTCTTTTAAGGTTTTAAAATGACTTTAATGCAGTTATCTTGATGATCATTAAAGATTTTGTAGGCATCAGCTGCGTCTGCTAAAGCGACTTTATGAGTAATAATTTCTTTTGGATCGAATTCTCCTTGTACAATTTGATCATATAATTTCGGCATAACGGGAATGACAGGAGCTTGCCCCATTTTGAGAGTTACATTTCGAGCAAAAAAAGCTCCTAACGGAAAACTGTTATAGTTGCTTCCGTATACCCCGGTGATTTGGACGGTTCCACATTTACGAACGGCTTTTGTCGCAATTTGAATAGGTCCGAGCGTTCCACCTTGAAGTTTTAATTTTTGTTCAATATATTCAAGAGGCGACTTTTTGCCATCCATACCTACACAGTCAATCACCACATCTGCTCCGCCTTTTGTGATTTCTTTTAAGTGCTCCCCCATATCTGGGTATTCTGTAAAATCAAAGGTTTCTACGGCATTCATTTTCTTTGCATGCTGCATTCGGTATGGAACATGATCTATTGCAATAACCCGTTTGGCACCTTTCATCCAAGCAAACTTTTGAGCCATTAATCCCACTGGCCCGCAGCCGAGTACGATAACGGTATCCCCTTTTTTAACATCCGCATGCTCTACACTCCAATAAGCAGTTGGAAGCACATCTGATAAAAAAAGAAGCGATTCATCTTCTAATTCGCACGATTCCGGAATGACAAATGGTGTAAAATTTCCAAACGGCACTTTTAAATATTCAGCTTGACCTCCTGGATGATTTCCAAACTTTTCGGTATAACCGAAATAGCCGCCAGAATCGTAATGTGGATTAGAATTATCACATTGGCTCGTTAAATCATCCTTACAGTACGCACACTGTCCGCACGCTACGTTAAAAGGAATAATAACTCGATCTCCTTTTTTTACTTTTGTAACATCCGGTCCTACTTCTTCCACAATCCCCATTGGTTCATGACCAATAATATAACCGTGAAGCAATGGCATGCTTCCTTGATATAAATGCAGATCAGAACCACAAATAGCCGTTGACGTTATTTTAATGACAATGTCATCTTTCTTCTCTAACTTCGCATCTTCTACTTCTGCTACTTTTACCTGATTAGGCCCTTGATACGTTACCGCTCTCATTTTCACCCTCCCTTTTTATAACCTTTATATTACTTAAATTTATCTAAAGGCATGTATTCTATCCGGGGAAATCAAGGAAAATAAAAAAGCAGCGCTTACGCGTCTGCTTAAATGATTATTAAAACTGAAATATATGTTTTCCTACCAATACATCTGCCATCTTTACAAAGCGCTTGATTTCTAATACGTCATGAACTCGAACCATTTGAACGCCTTGTGCAATCCCTGCATATACAGTAGCTGCAGTTCCTTCCATTCTTTCCGTAGGAGGAGCATCGACTATTTGTCCAATAAATCCTTTACGAGAAGTAGCAAGCAGCACAGGATAGCCCATCTTTGTCAAATGATCTAGATGCTGAATCACTTCTACATTATGCGCAGCCGTTTTTCCAAAACCAACGCCTGGATCTAAAATAATTTGATCATCTCGAACTCCTGCAGCTTTTGCAATTGATATGCTTTCTTCTAAATCACTTATCATATCTGTAATCAGATTTGTATAATTGGGCTCATGGCGATTATGCATTAAAATAATAGGAACATTATAGTCAGCTGCAACTTGAGCCATTTTGGGATCAGCCTTTGCGCCCCATATATCGTTAATAATATGTGCTCCTGCTTCTAGCGCATGCTTGGCCACTTCCGACTTGTATGTATCTACAGAAATCGGCACCTCTACGCGCTTAGCCACTTCAGAAATAACGGGCACAATCCGTTTAATCTCTTCTTCATCGCTAATTCTTGTATAACCAGGACGAGTTGATTCTCCTCCGATATCAATGATGTCTGCTCCTTGCTTCACCATTTCCTCAGCATGAGCAACCGCTTTATCTACATCGTAGTATTTTCCGCCATCTGAAAATGAATCCGGGTTTACGTTTAAAATTCCCATAATAAGCGTACGGTCCGCATAATTCAGTTCATACTTTCCGCATTTGATAACCGATTGAGACGTTAAAGTTGACACTATCCTCAGCCCCTTCGTAATTTGCAAATTGATGTATATTTATAAATATCATGTATTTTGAGAATGTCATACCGTTCGTAATTATATCAAAAGTTACCAGTCCTATGTGATTTTTCTTGGAGTTTCTTTCTTCTATAGTGTGAGATAAACATTAAAAGTGAATACACAGATAACATTAAAAATCTCTATCGTGCTTGTCTTCAGGGTCTTTTTTCCTCTTCTCATATCTTTTGTGAGTCTTTTTATTCAAAAAGAAAGGATTCGCATGAAAAGTGTTTAATTTATAGCAATAGTTGGGAATTTATAATTAAGTAACTTCCATTTTTATGGAATTCATTTTAAGGAGGATGACTATGACTCAACAACCGTTACAAGTCAAATTAATTCCTTATACAATTGAGTCGATTATCGACTCAACAAACGAAACGCCTAAAGGAGTAAGCTTAATTCAAGCGCCTGCTATTTGGGAACAAAGCAATCAAGGAGAAGGCATTGTAATTGCAGTTATCGACACTGGTGTTGACACAAATCATCCTGACTTAAAAGATTGTATTATCGGAGGAAGAAACTTCACTTCGGATTATGACGGAGATTCTTCTGTATTTGAAGATAATAATGGGCACGGCACTCACGTGTCTGGTACCATTGCTGCCGCGCTCAATAATGAAGGGGTAGTAGGAGTGGCACCCAAAGCAAAAATTCTAAGCTTAAAAGTACTTACCGGTGAAGGATCGGGAAATTACGAATGGATCATTGACGCTATTAACTACGCCGTCGAATGGCGCGGTCCTAACAATGAGCGAGCACGAGTTATTTCCATGTCACTCGGGGGACCACAAGACGTTCCAGAACTGCACGAAGCTGTTCAAAATGCTGTGAATAAAGATGTTTCTGTTGTTGTTGCGGCTGGAAATGAAGGTGACGACCGCGAAGAAACCTTTGAATATTCATATCCAGGAAGTTACAACGAAGTCATTCAAGTAGGAGCAGTGGACAACAGCTTAAATCTTGCCCCTTTTACTAATGCAAATGAAGAAGTGGACCTAGTCGCACCGGGAGTTAACATTATCTCTACTTACTTGGAAAATAAGTACGCGACTCTTTCAGGAACTTCAATGGCGACTCCCCACGTGGCAGGAGCTTTAGCTCTATTAATTAACTTATGTGAGAAGGAATTTGGCCGTTCTTTAATCGAAGCCGAAATCTATGCTCAACTTGTAAGAAGAACCCTTCCTCTTGGATATCGAAAAAGCTCTGAAGGAAACGGATTTCTCATGCTCGATTTGGTAGAGAAAATACATGATATTATTAACGTAGCCCGTATCAACCCTAGTAAGTAATAAATAAGAAAAACGAGAAATCTTCTTGGTTCTCGTTAAATTAAAATAAAGACATGCGAACGCATGTCTTTATTCATATCTTAATGCTTCGATTGGATCTAGCTTCGCCGCTTTGTTTGCAGGAAGCATGCCGAATACAATGCCAATCGTCATGGAGAACAACACTCCTCCAAGTACTACTTGCCACGAAATTAATGACGGCCAGCCAGCAAATAACGAAACAAGAGCTGCCCCGCCCGCGCCGAGACCAATTCCAAGCAAACCACCAATTAACGTGAGGGTAATGGACTCAATCAAAAACTGAGTTAGAATTTGTCTTTTAGATGCTCCCAACGCTTTACGAATACCAATTTCTCTTGTACGTTCCGTTACCGAAACCAGCATAATGTTCATAACGCCAATCCCGCCAACAAGAAGAGAAATGCCCGCAATCGATCCAATAATCGTTGTCATAATTCGCGTTACATTTCCAATGCTATCTGCTATTTCTTCTAAGTTCTGCACTTGGTAAGCATCTTCCGCACCATGCAAATTATTTAACAAATCCGTTGCGTCATTGCCTACTTTTTTTAGTTGATCAGAGCTTGTCGCTTGAACACTAAGGTTGGTGTAATCGAGCTTACCGAAGCTTGATTTATACGTATTATTTGGAATATAAATGGTCGGTATTTCAAATGCTAAAAAGCCCGTTGCCTTTTTTGTTACACCAATAATTTTGATAGGCTGCCCTTGAACCCATACTACTTGTCCAAGGGCTTCTTTTTTATCAAATAGCTCTTTTTTCATATCGCTTGTGATAACACCTACTCGATTACCTGATAAAAAGTCAGAGCTGTCTAACATTCTTCCTTTTGAAACTTCCAGCTGATTAACTTCAATATATCCTTCGTTAATAGCATTAACAGTCGTATCAGATTCCTTGTCTCTATATCTTACCCCCATTCCCATTGAGCTAGAAGCCACCACATTCTTCACTCCGGGAATAGTCGAAAGAGCTTTAATATCATCCTCTGTAAAGATGGGCTCACCCGTCATTGAAAGGTCATCAGCTTGCATCTCGTCTTCAGGAGGCTGATAGTATACATCAACTGTATTGCTTGCTCCTGTTATTTCCGACTTAATCATTTGTTCTCCGCCTTGACCAATGGCTACAACGATAATAACAGCCGCTACGCCAATGATAATACCAAGCATCGTCAAAATAGAGCGCATTTTATGAGCAAGAACCGAAGAGAGAGCCATGCGAATATTTTCTATCAAACTCATACGCTATCGTTCTCCTTATCGCTATGACTTAGCACTTTACCGTCACGAACGATAACTGTACGCGATGTGTATTCTGCCACTTCAGGTTCATGGGTAATGACTACAACCGTTGTGCCATCTGCATTAAGCTGAGAAAATTGTTCCATAATATCAGCACTTGTTTTTGTATCTAGAGCTCCTGTTGGTTCATCTGCTAAAATAAGCGTCGGATTGTTAACAATAGAACGAGCAATAGCAACGCGCTGCTTTTGCCCTCCTGATAGCTCGCTCGGTAAATGTTTCATCCGCTCACTCAGCCCTACTTTTTCAAGTGCAGCTTCTGCTCTGGCTCGTCTTTCCTTACGCGTTACACCGGCATATACCATTGGAAGCTCTACGTTTTCTACCGCTGTTAAACGCGGCAACAGCTGAAACTGCTGAAAAACAAAACCGATATGAATATTTCTTACTTTTGCAAGCTGCTCATCACTATAAGTAGAGATTTCTTGTTCATTTAATAAATAGGATCCTGAAGACGAACGGTCTAAACATCCGATAATGTTCATTAGCGTTGATTTACCAGAGCCAGAAGGTCCCATAATCGCAACAAATTCACCGTCATAAATCTTCAAATTAATATCTTTTAAAATTGGCACTTCCTCTTTGCCAAGATGATAACTTTTATGAATATTCACAAGCTCAATCATTGAACAGTCACTTCCGCACCGTCAGTTAAGTTCTTTGTAGGATTTGTAATGACTTTGTCTTTAGAAGTTACGCCGCTTTTGATTTCAATAAATTTATTTGTTGTTTCTCCAATCTTTACTTCCTTACGAACCGCCTTTTTATCTTTCACCACATATACATATTTTTCTCCGTCTTCATTTACAACTGCTTTTATTGGCAAAGATGAAGCCTTTTTACTGCTTGTTTCAATTTCAAGCAGCAGCTTAAATCCCGGCTTAATCATCGTGATATCCTGGTCATCTACTTTTACTTCAATTGGATATTGATTAGCTGCATCATTGCCGGCTTCTGCTGATGCCTGCTGCTGAGGTAGATAGTCAATTTGTTTAACGCTCCCTGCCCATTCTTTATCAGGCAGCACATCTGATGTAATTTTGACAGCTTGACCGGTTTTAATTTTTAATGCATCGTACTCAGACAGCACACCAGTAGCTAAGTATTCATCGGTATTACCAATATGTATAAGCGGTTTTTGAACGTCACTTGTGTTATTAACCGCTTCTTTATCTACTTCTAGCACCGTCCCATTGATATCACTCGCTACGTCTAAATTACGTTCTTTTTTAGCAATTGATTTGGCTTCTAGTTTGTTTCGTTCTAAATCAATTTTAGCCGTTTCTAAATCGAGATTGAGCTGCGTACGCTCTGTATCGATTTGATCTCTCGCTTCTTGCTTACTCATTTCTTTTTCCAATTCTTTTTGTTTTTTATTTAAATTAGAAAGCTGTTTGCTTACTGAGTCAATTTGCAGCTGACTGGATTTTTTTTCTAGCTTGTTTTGTTCTTGCTCTAAATCAAGCGTATCGCTTTCGTAAGTTACAAGAGAGGTTCCCTGCTGTACACGAGAGCCTTCTGTTACGTGAAATCGTTCAACCTCGCCTTTTTCAGCATCAAAATAGACATATTGCTCATCAGCAAGCTTTAACGTACCCGGAACCATAACTATATTCCTTAACTTTTTTTCCTTTATATTTGCTACGTGAACATTGATTGCTTTCCCACTTACACTTTGTGCACGATATACGTTAATCCCAATAACCACAACAATAACAACTGCTACAGCTGTAATAATTATTCCTTTTTTCATTTACAACCCTGCTCCTTTAAGAGCTTCTGAAGCAGCTCCTCCAGCTCCTGAAATAGCGGCTCCTAAGATGAATAAAATAATCACTGTAATAATAGAAACAGCTTTTGATACATTTGCCACTTTTTGTAGTCCTACTGCTGTCAGAATAAGTCCCCAGATAGAAAAGATTTCAATGGAAGTAAACACTCCTCCCATAGCACCTTTCGCACCAACCATTCCATTTAACGAAGTCACATTAGCTGAAGTATGGGCTAGTGCAGCTACTCCCGTATTAATTAGCTGACCGATTGCTGTGATGAATGTAACAAACAAATTCAAACTAAACATTTGGCGGTAAGTTGTTTTTCCAGTCCCTAACTTTGCAATTAAAAACAGAATCAAACTCGTGAATGCCAGTGTAGCAACTATTGCAATCAATCCTCCAATCGCTCCACCAATCATACTAAATGTTGAATTCACTTCAATGCCAGCTTCTTTTTGCTGTTGCAGGGCCTCTTGTCCCTGAGGGGTATAGACGGCTAGAATCGTTGTTGCAGCTGTTAAGATGAGGATAAGTAAAAGAGGTCCCCAGATGACCGGGCTGCTTTTCATTTTCTCAAGCTGTACAACCGGACTCGTAATAAAACCAAAAATAGAAGGCTTTCCTTTCTCTTGGACTTCCGAAGATACATTGACTTCTGTGCTCATAATCAAACTCCTTTTATTTTGTTTCGTTATTAGCTCTTAAGACCCGTCTTTTACTATTTTTTAAAGTCTTCTAGCAAAATCGGCTCTTTCTAAGAAACTCTCAAACACCTAATATTCTAACATAATTATACAAATTAATTTACATTTTTATTACATTTTATATTTTTTATGGTATTTTTAGAAATTAAAGAGATGTCTTAATGCTGAATGACAGCATTAATCTTATTTATATTTTCTAAATATTCAAATTATCATTTGACAACATTCAATAGAATTCGTATATTATGATTAAAGTTTATTATTCCTATGTTTTTTATAAGTTTTATATTTAAGGAGGAGTTTCAATGTCTGCTAAGAAACCATTTCGTCCTGAAACACAAGCCATCCATTCTGGCCAACAGCTTGACCCGGCTACTTTTTCGCGTGCGGTACCTATTTATCAAACAAGCTCATTTGGGTTTAAAGATACGGAGCATGCTGCATCTTTATTTAATTTAAGTGAACAAGGCTACATCTACACTCGAATTGTAAACCCTACTACGGACGTTTTTGAACAGCGAATTGCTGAGTTAGAAGGCGGAGTAGGTGCTCTAGGAGTAGCTTCGGGTCAGTCTGCTACTACCTTTTCCATTTTGAATATCGCTTCCGCAGGAGATGAAATTGTATCAGCAAGCAGTTTATATGGAGGAACATATAACCTCTTTTCGTCTACGCTTCCTAAACTGGGCATTACCGTCAAATTTGTAAACGCCGATCATCCAGAAAATTTTAGAAGTGCAATCACTTCCAAAACAAAGGCAATTTATGCTGAATCTGTTGGAAACCCGCAGGGAAATGTGCTAGACATCGAGGCAGTTGCAGACATTGCCCATGAACATGGAATTCCTCTTATTATTGATAATACGGTTCCAAGCCCTTACCTTCTTCGTCCCATCGATTTCGGAGCAGATATTGTCGTTCATTCTGCTACTAAGTTTCTTGGAGGGCATGGAACAGCAATTGGGGGTGTTATCGTAGACAGTGGAAAATTTGATTGGGAAGCGAGCGGGAAATTTCCAGACTTAACAACTCCAGATCCAAGTTACCATGGCCTTGTATACACAGAAGCTGCCGGTGAAGCTGCTTATATTACAAAAGCGCGCGTTCAGCTTTTACGAGATATTGGAGCTGCTTTATCACCTTTTAATTCCTTTTTACTCCTTCAAGGGGTAGAAACACTCCATCTGCGATTAGAGCGTCACAGCGAAAACGCATTAAAGGTAGCGAAATTTTTAGAGCAGCATGAATTAGTAGAATGGGTAAATTATGCGGGGCTTCCTTCCCACCCTTCCTATTCTTTGGCACAAAAATACTTGCCTAAAGGGCAAGGAGCAATTTTAACCTTTGGTGTAAGGGGAGGAAAAAACGCTGCGGCTAAGTTAATTGATTCGGTTCAGTTATTTTCTCATTTAGCCAATATCGGCGACTCTAAATCACTCATTATTCACCCGGCAAGCACCACTCATCAACAGCTATCTAAAGACGAACAAAAAGCTTCGAGTGTGACCCCAGAACTCATTCGTCTATCGGTTGGAACAGAAGCAATCGACGACCTTCTTGAAGATTTAGATTATGCCTTAAAAGCCAGCCAAAAAGTGAATACAACTGTTTAAAAGCTGTGATTTTTCACAGCTTTTTTTATATCATCCAATAACTTTTTATACTTTCCCTTATGCTACAATAAACAAAACGAATGAAAAAGGAGTTACTATGAACACGTTCAATTCAATACCTGCTATCACATTTACAGACGTTCATAAAACATTTAAGGATAAAGAACATAGTGTTTTAAAAGGCATATCGGGTACAGTAATGCAAGGCTCGCTCGTCATGATGGTAGGACCATCAGGATCCGGAAAAAGCACCCTTCTTTCCATGTGCAATTTACTTTCTGCACCTGATGAAGGAAGTATTGAAGTATATGGAAAAGACATTAGCAAATGGACTATTTCTGATTTACGAAAAAAAGTGGGCATTGCTTTTCAATCAGCTCCTGTTATTGATGGAACAGTGCGTGATAATATGATGCTTGTTCAAAAACTGCATGGCAAGCAGGATATTATGCCTGAAGAACTCTGTGCCTTAACGGGTCTTTCCCCTGACTTGTTAGAGCAGGATGCCAGAGATTTATCCGGTGGTCAAAGGCAAAGGTTATCATTAGCCCGCACGCTGTCGAACGGCTCTGACCTTTTACTTTTAGACGAAATCACTTCTGCTTTGGATGCCACTTCTGCTCATGAAATTGAACAGCTTATTTCTCATTTACATAAAGAGCAGAATAAAACGATTATTTGGGTTACCCATAATTTAGATCAAGCGAAACGTTTAGGAGAGGAAGTCTGGCTTTTAATGAACGGAGTGATTGTAGAAAAAGCCAAGACAGAGACCTTTTTTCATGCTCCTGTAAAAGCTGAAACAAAACAATTTATTGAAGGAGCCTTTCTATGAGTTCACTTTCACTGATTTTTACCATTGTTTTTGTTTTTATTGCTCTTTTTTTATCAAAATCTTTTCGTATAGGACTCGAAAAAGATATTATTATTGCCAGTATTCGAGCAGCCGTTCAGCTGTTAGTGATCGGATATGTTTTATCGTTTATTTTTGACGCGAATCACCCTGCTTTTATGATCTTCATTTTATTCCTTATGCTGACAGTCGCTTCCCAAAATGTTGTAAAGAAAAAAAAGCAGGGAGTTAAAGCTTTTTTTCGTGTATTTGTCACTCTTTTTATTGTAGAAATCCTGACCCAAAGCGTTATGCTCGGACTACATATTATCCCTGCTACTCCACGATATATCATTCCTGTCAGCGGTATGATTATTGGAAATTCGATGATTTTGGCCAATTTATTTTTAAATCGGTTAGATGCTGAAGTAAATAGAAGACGAGACGAAATTCAATTGATTCTGGCGCTTGGCGGCACTCCTAAACAAGCTATTCATAGTATTTTAAATGCCGCAATCAAAGCTAGCATGATTCCTACTGTAGAAAGTCAAAAAACAATTGGACTCGTTCAGCTTCCGGGTATGATGACAGGCCAGATTATTGGAGGGGCAGATCCGATACAAGCTGTCAAATTCCAGCTGCTTATCGTTTTTACTATTCTAGCGTCTGCTACGCTTTCCTGCGTCATTTTAAGCCAATTAACATATCCTACCCTTTTTAATAGCTATCAGCAGCTTATCCGTGAGCATACATAAAAAAAGAAAGGAGACTCCTTTCTTCTTTTTTTATTGAGCAGCTTTTTTTAATCTTTCTCCTATGTCACTTCCAAAGGTTACTCCTAAATCGCCGAGCCATCTTCTATACGCAATACTCAGTCGGTCCGGATTCAAATGAAGCTCTGCTTGTAAGTCAAGCGGCAGCTCTTCTGGTTTTTGACTTTCCACAATACTGGTATCTTGTTCAATAATAAGCTGCTGAAAATCGCGGAAATATTGATCAGGTGCATCAAACGAATAGTTTCTAGAAACCAGCGCAAACACGGTGGACTTTCTTTCCTCTTCAGGTAAAACCGCAAACAGCATTGAAAAGATTTCACCCGTTTCGTAGTTAACTTTTTTCAACCTCGCAACGGTAGGACGAAGAATTTCAAAGGTATAATAAATAGTCGCAAAGTTACCCGTGCCATCTGCATCTGCGTACACAGCGATTTCATCAGAAACGTAGCGATTATCTTTCCAATGCACCTTATAATCAGGAATTTCGGCGTAGTCAGAGTGCCCAAGGCTTCCTTCGTGAACAAAAGCCAAATGGCTTACATCTAGAAAGTTTTCTACGACACGAGGAGCTGCTGCCTGTAGAGTATGAGGGCTGGCGCAAACCGTTTTGAATCCGGAGTTAAGATGTTCATCATACAGGGGAAAAGGAGTATCACCTGCCTCGCTGTTCATCTTCACCCATATAATCCCGTACTTTTCAACGCAGTCATACACCTGTGCTTTTGCTTTTGAAGGAATAGCTCTTCCCGGCGGCTGTTGAGGAATTTTCACACAAGCCCCGGCATCATCGTATTTCCATCCGTGATAAGGGCATACAATGCAATCATCTACCACTTTTCCAAGAGATAACGCTGCACCGCGGTGGATGCACAAATCTTTAAATGCTTTAATAGCATTAGTTGTGCGAAAAAGGACAACTCGCTCTTCTAAAATCGTTACTTGCAAGGGCTGATCTGTTAAATCATGTGAATAAGCTGCAGGCAGCCATTCCTTAGCCAATACTAAATCTTTAATCATCTGCATCGCCTCCGTACAATAAGTAAATTTATTTCTTGTTTATAAAAAAAACCGCAGAAATAGAAGGAGTGCTTCTAATTCCGCAGCTTTTTCGTTCCGTAAAACAGACTATAAGCGCGCGAAGATTCTAGATGATTGCAGATAGAGCGACCTTAGCACTTCATCTACAACGACAATACGTATTCATCGCTATTTTTTTAACCTTAAAACCTAACCCTTATATATTGAATAAAGAGCGGCCAGCCGCTAAAAGCTTTTCTGTCCACTGATTTCTCTTAGTTTTACTTTATCAATTTCCCACTGAAAAATCTCTTGATTTGTAAGCATCTCTAACATAATTTTTTCGGTTAAACGAATAAAAGCTGCGGTTTTAAAAACCGCAGCTTGCTTTATTATGAGCTCATATAACTGGCTGTATATTTTTTCGTCTGCTTTTGTATTTCTTGATTTAAATGTTTGAAAAATGAGAGGGTTTCTTCATAATCCGTCGCTTTTTCATGAAACTTCAATGTAAGATTTTCTTCAAACAACGTTTCTCCTTGATGGCCAACCGCTTTCAGCTGAACATCTGTAACAATACCTTGCGAAATCGAACATAATAAATAATTAAAGCAATGAACCGGAACGATATGCATGAGATGAAAATCATCGATAGTTCTATCACTTTTTGTTTTCTTAAATTCCACGGTGAGTTCTTCCGGATGAATAAACACATTTATATGCTGTTTGGACAAACAAGTAGGATTCATTTTTTGTGTATACTCACAAAATTCCAGTCCAATAAATACAGAATTCTCGGAGTCAGCTTCAATGAAGATTTGCGAATTTTTTACCATTGTCCTCGTCCTCCATATTCAATCTAGTTCCCCATCACTCGTATTCAGTTGTAGAATATTTCCATCTTTTTTCTATTCTATCATTGATTTTTCTCAGTGCCTATTTAACAGGCGGAAGTTCTCTTTAAAAGAGAGGGAACTGACAGGCAGTTCTTTATGTGAGAAGAATAAGCAAAAGACACCTCTTTTATTTTCTTGAGGTGTCTTTTGGTATCATCAGCCTGTATTACGCAACCCTGCTGCAATGCCGTTAATCGTTAATAACGCTTCTTTTAAAAGTTCTTCATTTAACGTTCCAGCCTCATCTTCACGCAGCTTGGAAATGACCTTAACTTGTAAGAATGTTAGAGGGTCCACATACGGATTTCGTAATTTAATAGATTCTTTAATCGTAGGAAGATGATCCATTAATTCTTTTTGACCTGTGATTTGAAGAATCATTTCTTTTGTGAGATTATACTCTTTTTTAATAGCGGTAAAAATCCGCTCTGAAATAGCCGGGTCTTGTACCATTTCCGTGTATTCTTTTGCTGCCATTAAATCTGCTTTTGTTAAGGCCATTTGCAGATTATCGACGGTCGAGCGGAAAAATGGCCATTCTTTATACATTTGCTGAAGAAGCTGTATATCTCCGGATTTCTCTACTAAATGCTGTAAGCCCGTACCTGCAGCGTACCAGGCTGGAAGCAGCTGTCTGCTTTGCGTCCATGCAAATACCCACGGAATCGCTCGCAAGTCTTCAAAGCGATCACTTCCTTTTCGACTCATTGGACGTGACCCAATATTTAAAGCCCCCAGCTCAGGAAGAGGTGTAGCTTGTTTAAAATACGTTAAAAAGTCTGGATCTTTGAAAACAAGCTCTTGATACTTACGTAAAGAAGCAGTTGAAATCTCGTCCATTGTTTCTTCCCATTCATGTGTACGAATATCACATTGTTCAGCTTCTTGAGAAACATTTGCTGCCGCTGTAAGAAGAGCTGAGACCGCTTGTTCAAGGCTTCGGTAGGCAATGTCATATAAAGCATATCTAGAAGAAAGAACTTCTCCTTGCTCTGTAATTTTCACACCGTCTCCTAGCGTCTCAACAGGCTGAGATAAAATGCTTCGGTTTAACGGTCCACCTCCCCGGCCTAGTGAGCCGCCTCGGCCATGGAAAAACTTCAGACGAACTTGATACTTCCTCGCCATATCGTGAATTTCCTGCTGCGCTTTATAGAGCTTCCAATTAGCAGTAAGCGTTCCTCCATCTTTGCTTCCATCTGAGTAGCCAAGCATAATTTCCTGCAAATCCTGCTGTTTCCTTAAGTGCTCACGATAAAAATCTAATTGAAATAGCTGTTCCATGATTTTAGGACCCGCTGTGAGATCATCAATCGTTTCAAGCAGCGGAGCTATATTTAACTTACTTTCAATGCGGCCATCTGCATGAAGGCGGTAAATACCCGCTTCTTTGGCGAGTACCATAACTTCTAACAAGTCACTTGCAGACTGGGTCATACTGATTAAGTAGACTTCAATAGATCTTTCTCCAAATTCTTTATGTGCTCGATGAATCATGTTAAATACTTCAATTACTTGCTGCGTTTCTTTAGAGTAATTCTCTACAAACGATATCACAGGTCTTGGGTCTTGAAGAACTTTACCTAGCAGCTCAACTTTTTTCTCTTCCGTTAACGCTGAATAATCTTCAGCTAAAGAAACAGCATGGAAAATTTCTTTGATTGCCGCTTCATGTTCCCCGCTGTGATTACGGATATCAAGCGTTGCTAAATGAAAACCAAACAGCTCAACTTGGCGAATTAATTTACATAAGCTTTTTAACTGATAATCCTGAGGCTGGTGCTTTTGCAAGCTATCTTTGATTAGAAATAAATCATGTAGAAGTTCTTCCGACCTTTGATAGCCTGCTTCCGATTCTCCAACTAAATTTAATTTATGAAGCATAATCGTAAGCTTGCAGCGATATACTTCGTGTTTGATTCTCCATCGCTTTTTCTCAGGCAGCAGCGATATTTCTTGATTAATAGAATCAAGAAGATTATCTGAAACTGCGACTCTTTTTGTAGACTGACTTAACCTTTGTCTCAATTGAGTAAGCGACTCTTTATATTTACGAATAGCTAACTTCCTTTGTTTGACAAGCGTTTGCCACGTTACTTTAGGAGTTACGTTTGGATTTCCATCTCGGTCTCCGCCAATCCATGAACCAAACCGAAGAATATTAGGCACCTTCCAATTTTCTTCAGGGTAATTCTCCTGCAATGAATTTTCCAACTCCTGATGAAGTTGAGGAAGCACTTCAAATAACGTTTCATCAAAATAATATAATCCATTGGATACTTCATCCATTACCGTCGGCTTGCGATCTCGCAGTTCATTTGTTTGCCATAAAATTAATACTTCGCTAAACAGTCTTTCTTCAATTTCCGTACGTTCACGTTTTGTTAACGTTGGATTATCCAAGTTTTTTAGAAGCTCAGCCATTCGTTTATGAATATCAAGGACACTTCGTCTAGTGGCTTCTGTTGGATGAGCAGTGATGATGAGCTCTAGAGATAGAGTTTGAAGCAAGTTAACAATTACGTCTGGCGCCACGCCATTATTTTTAAGCGAAACAACGGCACTTTCCAATGAGCCCGGCTGCATAATAGAATCTTCTTGCTGCTGATATTCGCGTCTGCGACGAATTCGATGATTTTGCTCTGCAATATTAACTAAATGAAAATAAACTGCAAACGCCCGAATAACCTGCTCGCGCATCGGCTGTTCAAGAGTAACGATTTCATTTTTTATTTCTTTATAGATAACTTCATCTTTGTTTTCTCTAAGTGATTTTGCTACTTCGCGTATTTTTTCTACTTTGCTGAGCAGTTCCTCTCCACCTTGGTGAACCAGAACTTTCCCTAACAATTGACCGAGAAACTTTACATCACGGCGCAGGGCAGTGCTGCTGTTTTGTCTTTCTGCTGCTTCTACTGTTACCATTAGACACGACACCTTCCTTTATAAATGTTGTACTTTTTAAACTTTTTAGAAAATTATATTAAATTCATATTACCATGAATGAAAATAAATTTCATATAATTTTATTTCCTCCTCTCGTTCAAGAGAGGAGATTCATCAAATATAAAAGAGAGGTTAAGACATAACTAAATGAATCCAATCTAAAGACGAACAAATGGGATATATAAGTCGAACCGCTTGTGACACCGCAGTTGATTTCTGTGCAAGACTTTGCTTTCCGCAGGTGGCCGATGAGCCTCCTCGTCTCTTTCGCTTTTCCCCCCTTAGTCTTCCTCTTGCCCTCCAATCAGCTGCTAGAAGGAACGAAACAGATGAAACCTACGTTTACCATAACAAAAAAAACGAACCACTAATCAAACATGTTGATCACTGGTTCGTTTTTCATTTGAGCTAAAACACTTTTGTCTCGGCCTCTCTTTTATGCTACCAAGGTTGTCCTAAATCCAATACCGAGGCTAGTTCATTGCTTTTTTTACGCACTTGTTTACGCGTGGTAGCGCGATCTGCCCCCGTTTGAAACAGGTATTTTTCTTCTTCTGTTTCTGGAATAAGCTCCGGTACTGCGCGGGGCTTTCCATCATCATCCATTGCCACAAAAGTTAAAAATGATGTAGCTGCAATTTGACGCTCCCCGGTTTTTAAATTTTCTTTAATCACTTTCACAAACACTTCCATGGATGAACGACCTGCCCATGATACGTATGACTCCAAACATACAGAATCCTGAGGCGTAATAGGGTGCAGAAAATGAATAGAGTCTGCTGAAGCTGTCACACACTCTGTACGACTGTGACGATAAGCTGAAATGGACGCAATCATATCAATATCACTCATTAACTTTCCGCCAAATAACGTATTGTGATTATTAATATCATTAGGAAAAATGCGGCTCGTTCGAACTGCCTTTGTATCTTTACAATAATTTGCTTTCATTAGTAAGAACCTCCATTGATGCCTATCATAATAAGAATAAAAGAATGAATGAACCTATACTAGCATATTTTGATAAATTTAGCTTTACAAAAAGCTCGTTGATTTATTTACAGAAAACAAAAAAGAGAAGAAAAATTCTTCTCTTTTTTGTCTATCGAATATAGCTTGATCCAAACGTTTTACCTAAAGAATCACTGTATAGGTCACTTGATTTTACAGTCCATTTCTCATCTTCTTTCACCATAAAAATTCGTAGGGGACGACTTCCTTCTTTCGTTTCTAATTCATTTACAATATCTTTGAATTTAGAAGCCGCAAACTCTTCAGAGTGTTCTGTATCGTAATCTTTCGTTTCATCTGTGTATGCTCGCTTAAGCTGCGATACGTATGAATATAAGTCTGATAAATCAAGAGTAGTGTACTCCACTTCTACTACGGCTTTATTATTTGCATTCGCAATCACATTTGTTTTCACGTTTGCTTTTTCTTTTAAAACATCTTTATACATGTTAAAAAAATCTTTTTTTGCTTTGTCGGTTAAACTGTTAGAAAACGCACCTTTTAATTCCTCATTAAACGCTTTTTTCTGTTCTTCTATGACAGCTGTTTTATCTGCTGTTACATATTTATCATAGTCTACGTTTTCTTTGTTTAAGTAAAGGACTTCTGTGTAAGCTTGCAGAGCTTTTTCTGGGTCTTGCAGCTTATTATAGCTTTTGGCGTATTTTTTCGTATCCAGTGTTAATGTCACTTCGTCGATTTCTTCATCATAATCAGATGATTTTGGCTGAAGCCCAATTTTGTACTTTTTATCTTTTTTGACTTCAAAGACAAATGTTAATTTTTTTTGCTTTCCAGCGCCAATCTTGTCAGATGCACTGCTTTCTAGTCCAAGCTCACGACTGTTCACTCCAGTTTTTGGAGACAGCTGTTCATCTCCTTCGTATAAATACACACCGTCATAATCTGATAAAGATATACTGTTTTTGGATACATTTTTCACTTTTAAATCAACTTTCAACAGCCCTTTTTCTTCACTTGTAGCTCCTTCATCACTATCTACTAAAATGTAAGAAGCGCTGTCAATGGATGCTTCAATCGCCTTATTTTTAGCCGAAGTGGATCCTCCCGTTTCCTTAGAACTGTTGCAAGCCGCTAATACTAGCATAAGTACAAAAGCCAAAACATTCATTTTTTTCACAGCTTCCCAATCCCCTTTATTTTGTTTTTTTAGAACTTTATCCCAAATAAAGGTTCCCCCTGTATAAATACTTAAACCTTAAAATCTATATTTTTTACAATATTTTGATAAAAACTAAGTCTAAATTCTCCACTGACCTAAATAAAAAAACACGAGCACGGGCTCGTGTTTTTTTATTTAGATTTAAAATTTTCTTGATTGATTTGTTCAGCTTCTTTCATATATCGGTTAGATTTGCCGCTTTTAATTCCCCAGTAATAAAAAGCTAATGATACGCAAGCAATCACTAGCATATCCCATCCGAAAGGCAAAATATTTTTGCCTCCGAATTTTTCGCTTCCTATGTAGGAAATAAAAATCATGCACGCTAAATAGATAAGCATCCAAGCCCCGGTTAAAAATTCTTTTTTAAAGCCCACCCATTTATTTTTCGCTTGGTAATAAAAATAAACAGGCAGGCCAATTGCCATAATAAAGATCACTTCACCTGTAAGCGGCCATCTTGCCCAGTAAAGCGTCAAGGAAGCAAAAACGAAGCCGCATGGCGCAATAACTGATGCCCCTTTTAAATAAAATGGACGGTAAAAGTGTGAAGCCGTTTTTCTTAATGTTATAAGCGCCACAGGACCCATAATATAAGAGATAAGCGTCGCTACTGAGATTACTTCTGCTAAGACACCCCATCCTCTAAATAAAAAGAGAAACAAGAAGCAAGCTGCTAAATTTAGCCACATAGCTGGGCGCGGGACATTGTAAAGTGGATGAAGAGTACCAAATATCTTTGGCAAGTATCCATTTTGCTGCATCCCGTATAACATTCTAGAAGTAGTTGCCGTATATGTAGCACCTGTGCCGGAAGGAGAAACAAATGCGTCTGCGTATAACACAATTGTTAGCCAGTTAATTCCAAGCGCAATCGCTAAATCAGCAAAAGGAGAATTAAAATTCAAGTGATTCCATCCATCAGCAATTGATGACGGACTTACTGCTCCGATAAAGACAATTTGCAATATAATGTATACAATTCCTGCAATAAAAATTGAACCAATTACAGCTATCGGAATCGATTTATTAGGTGATTTTGCTTCTCCTGCCATATTTACAGGACTTTGAAACCCATTAAATGCAAACACAATACCTGATGTTGCCACTGCCGTTAAAACACTGGCCCACCCATAAGGGGCAACCCCATGCTCACTTGAAAAGTTTCCACTATGAAAACCAGCGAAAAATAAAGCCCCTGCCGTTAAACCAGGAATAATTAATTTAACAATCGTAATAAATGAGTTTGCTTTCGCAAAGAGATTTACCGTCCAATAGTTCACAAAAAAGTAAACGAATAATAACAAAGACGCAACTGCCAACCCCTTGGACGTTAAAATTCCATTGTCTACCAATTCATGAGTCCAGCGAGCCCACTTCCACGGCCAAGTACTCATATATTGCACAGATGCAATAGCCTCCACTGTTATCGTTGAAGCGATTGAAATCCAGTTAGCCCAAGCAGCCAAAAAACCAATAAATGATCCGTGTGAATACTGAGGATATTTAACCATCCCCCCTGCTTGTGGAAACATCGCGCCCAGTTCAGCATATGATAGGGCAATGGTCAAAATAACCACCATTCCAATAACCCATGAAAAAATAGCCGCGGGTCCCGCAATTTGAGCTGCTTTCCATGCTCCAAACAGCCACCCTGAACCGATAATCGAACCTATGCCTGTCATGGTTAAAGCAAATGTTCCCATCTTCCTTTGCATATTGCTCATCCAAATCTACTCCTCTTCCCTAGGAAAATAAAAAAAACACTTGCGGAATTCTCTCAAGTGTTTGCCCAGGCGCGCGGCTTATACGCTATATGCTCCCCCATGGTCATCCATGTTGCGCCAGTCACATATAGGAATATATTTTTTATCAGTATATAACATTCATTTCTATTACTCAATACACAAAAATGTTTACATTACTTTTATAAAGATAATAAATTATTCGTAAAATTATGAATAAACCCTCTGAAAATCTCTTTTTAATTACAAAAACAACTAAAATCCTAACTTTTCTTGTTGTTTGATTCTTTTACTCCACGAGCAGATTACCTTCTAAAAATTATATTAATATATAATATTCATTTACATAATAAGAATTAACAGCTATATATCCATAGAATTCTTGCACTAGACCCTTTACTTATATACAATATGAAGAAAAGATACTAAAGTGAACTGCCCACCGCTTAGCTACGCTTGAAGTGGGAGACTTCTTTTAGGAAAACGTTAAAACCTACATATCATGCACTTCGCAACAAATGAAGTACTTCGAGCAAACTTCTCTGTTTACGCAAGCACAAAACAGGGAAAATTACGAAAAAAGATTGTTAGAGGGATGCTTATGAATTATGCAAATGTAAAAGTTCTTTATTTTGATGACGACGGAACCATTCCAAATCACCCTCGTCTTCCAGTTTTGTTGTATGAACACGTATTTATTAGTAAGAAAGAGAAAGTGGAGAGCATTTTTAATTCTCACAACTGGAAAAACAGCTGGGTAGGCGGCATACATGATTTTCACCATTACCACAGTAATTCTCATGAAGCACTAGGTGTAATTAGCGGATCTGCACGTTTAAAACTAGGTGGACATATGGGGGAAAATATCGTGGTGCATGCTGGCGATGTGCTCGTACTTCCTGCAGGAACAGGGCATATGCGTCTGCAGTCAACTGCTGATTTTAAAGTGGTTGGAGCTTATCCAGAGGGCATGGATTACAATTTAAGAACAGGAAAACAAACTGATCGCCCTCACGTATTTGATGAAATTGCACAAGTACCTATTCCTACAACAGATCCTGTTTATGGCGACAAAGGACCACTGACAGAGTGGTGGAACTAGACAAGCACTTATTGTCTAGTTTTTTTATTTGCTCTGTTTTATTCTTTCCATGAATCTCTATTTGAACATACAAATTCTTTTCTTATGATGCAATAGCAATATACTTTATCTCAGCGAAATAATAAAAACTTCCCGGTCAAAACTAAATTTCTTCTTTTCCGTTCTCTTTTTGCTTCAAGAGCAACTTCGCTTAGATTATCCCCCTTTTTTTCCTTCGTAATCATTTCAAATATACTCCCACCATAAGCTCTTTTTTGTTTTTCTAAAAAAATTTCCATAGATTATAACGAAATTTTCAAAAAACTTATTGCTTTACCATGTCAGACTTGCTATCATAGTGAACATTGTTAGATAAATTTTTAGTAGGAGGAGTAAAATTGAACAGAAAATTCATAATTTTTATTTTATTCATCATTCCATTTATTGCTCAATTCGTTTTTTTACCTTTTGTAAATAACATTCATCCAATTATTTTTGGATTACCTCTTTTGCATTTATGGTTATTTTTATGGGTCTTCTTAACGCCTGTGTGTACATTTATCATTTATCGTTTACAAAAATCTTGGGGGGACATTGAATAATGCAAGGAAATTTAACCGCACTTTTAATCACATCAGCAATTGTTCTTGTCGTTATCGCCATTGGTTTTATAGCGGGACGTGACAAATCATCTAGAAGCTCAGTTGAAGAGTGGGCTGTAGGTGGAAGACGTTTTGGAAGCCTGCTCGTCTGGCTTTTAGTAGGAGCAGATTTATATACTGCTTATACATTCCTAGGTCTTACAAGTACAGCTTATCAGGGGGGAAGCATCGCATTTTTTGCTATTCCTTACTCTGTTTTAGCCTTTTTAATTTCATACTTTTTTCTTCCAAAGCTTTGGACTGTTGCTAAAAAGCACAAACTTACTACGCTTGCTGATTATGCCAGAGAACGTTTTAGCAGTAAATTTCTCTCCTCTTTAATTGCTATAGTAGGTGTATTGATGCTCATTCCATATATTGATCTTCAGCTTAGCGGTATTCAAGATACTCTTCGCGTTGCAGGAACTGGCTACATTAACGTAAAAGCAGTCGTTATTCTTTCATTCTTTCTTGTGGCTCTTTATACCTTTTTCAGCGGAATTAAAGGTCCCACATATACGGCAATTATTAAAGATATTTTAGTATGGGCGATTATGTTATTTATGGTTGTTTCTCTGCCAATTATGCATTTTGGAAGCTGGGGCAACATGATCGACAATGTTGCAAAGGATTCACCTCAGCTATTAACGATCCCAACACAAGGACCTAAAGGCATTCCATGGTTTATTACAGCATCACTCGTATCTGCTTTAGCTTTATTCATGTGGGCCCACGCTGCTACAGGTGTTTTCACTGCTAAAAGTGCAGATTCGCTTCGTAAAAATGCTATTTTCTTACCGCTTTACAATATTGTTTTAATTCTAGTCATCTTCTTAGGATTTATTGCTTATCAAGTATTACCTCAAGATACAACGGATCCTAGATTAGCATTATTAACCTTAATTCAATATTCATATGGCGGCATTGGCCAAGGGTTAGCTTATGCAACGATTGCTCTTGCTTCATTAATTCCATGTTCTATCATGGCTATCGGAGCGTCTAACTTATTTGCAAATAATATATTCAGAGATTTAATTAATCCAAATGTACAGGGTAAAACATTAACAATGGTTACTCGTTCTATGGTTTTCGTTGTTATTGGACTGGCACTTTTATTCGGTTTATTATTCCCTCAAGCACTTGTTTCCCTACAGTTACTAGGGGTATCCGGTATGGTACAAATCTTCCCGGCTATCGTTATCAGTCTGTTCTGGAGAAATCAATCGAAAGAAAGTACGATTGCTGGATTAGTAGTAGGGCTGGTTGTGACGTTTACCGTACATGCCACAGGAAATTCATTTGGTCTTTATGAAGGATTCTGGGGATTATTATCTAACTTACTCGTAGTTGTTATTTTAAATCCAATCTTTTCGGCCAAAACAAAAGCAGCAACTAACGGCGTGAAAGAAACATTGTTTTCTAAAGGCACTGCGCAAACTGAATTAAAGAAAAACGCATAAAAAAAGTTCAGCCAATTGGCTGAACTTTTTTTAGATAATATTCTCTTTTTCAGAAGGGGGCGGAGCAGATTCTCTTTCCCAACATTCGATATTTTGATTGTTTTCTAACGCATCTCTATAAAAGACTGGATTTTTCCCTTCCTTTTTTTGCTCAGTATAGTCATGCAAGGCGGAAAATGCCACTTTCGATAATAGAAAAATAGCAATCAAGTTCACGACTACCATCATCCCCATAAATAAGTCTGCCAAATTCCATACAAGCTGAAGCTGAGCGATCGATCCAAAAATAACCATCGCTAAAACACCTACACGATAAGACCAAAGCCACAACTTATTTGAATTTAAAAACTCAATATTCGTTTCTCCATAATAATAATTGCCAATTAACGTACTAAAAGCAAATAGAAATACCATGATAGCTAAAAACCCTGATGCCCAAGAGCCAATATGGGTACTAAGAGAAGCTTGCGTTAGTTCAATGCCGCTTAGTCCCTGCTTATAGGCGGGGGATAAGAGAACGATAAATGCTGTGCTTGTACAAATCACGAGTGTATCCGTCAAGACACCAAATGCTTGGATAAGACCTTGTTTAACTGGATGGCTCGTCACTGCAGTTGCCGCGGCGTTGGGAGCACTTCCCATTCCTGCTTCATTGGAAAACAGTCCGCGCTTTACTCCGTTGATTAACGTTGCACCAATTGACCCCCCAAGCGCCTGTTCAAATCCAAATGCATTTTTCACAATTAGAGATAGAACCGCAGGCATTTGATCGATATTTTTAAAGATAATGAACAGAGCCATTCCAATGTATAAAACGGCTAATACGACCACGATGTATTCCGATATCTTGGCGATGCGTTTGATTCCGCCAAAAATAATTACCGCAAATATAACTGTCATAATAATCCCAACCAACAAGCGGCTCGTTCCAAAAGAGTTCTCAAATGCTAGCGTAATCGTATTAGACTGCACAGCGTTAAACACTAGGCCAAATGATAGTGTAATGAGTACAGCAAATAGCCCGCCCATCCACCTTTTATTTAACCCTTTTTCCATATAATAAGCGGGTCCTCCTCGAAACCCGTTTGATCCTTTTACTTTATAAATTTGAGCGAGTGTACTTTCTACAAAACTTGATACTGAACCGATAATGGCAATAATCCACATCCAAAATACAGCACCCGGGCCACCAAGTGCAATAGCAATCGCTATCCCTGTAATATTTCCCGTTCCTACTCGAGCTGCCATGCTTATGCAAAAAGCTTGAAACGGAGAGACTCCTCCACCTTTAGCCGCTCGTCCTTCTTTCAAAACAAGGACCATTTCTTTCAACATGCGAAACTGCAAAAAACGAGAGCGAATCGTAAAATAAATACCAATTGATACAAGTAAAATAATTAATAAATTCGACCAAAAAAAATCATTGATGACGCTAATCACACTTTCGACTGCTTGTTGCATGCCTATCACCTCATTAAAAAATTTGGTAGAACAAATGCACAACATGAAAGTTTTTTCTCTTGGTGTTTATATTATTGAAGCGAATGAAGAGTACGGAAATAGACTAAAAAATACTCAAATCCCATTCTTTTGCGATTTTTTTTAGCAGCGTAACGCCTTTTACGCTATTCCCGTACTCATCAATAGCTGGACTGTATATTCCGATACCGCATCCGTCTGGAAATGGAGACTGCTTTTTCGTATTAGGTGGCACCAATGACATGATTCCTCCCGATACACCGCTTTTAGCTGGCATACCAACAAATGCCGCAAACTTTCCTGAAGCATTATACATACCGCATGTAAGCATGAGCGCTTTTGTTAATTTAGCTACTTCTTTTGGAATTACTTGTTTGTGAAACACTGGATGATATCCATCTAATGACAGAATTAATCCAATCAGTGCAATATCTTCAGTCGTTACTTCAATTGAGCACTGCTTTAAGTAAACCTCTAGAACCTCTTCTACTTCTCCTTGTAAGTAGTTCGTTTCTTTTAAATAGTAGGCAAGCGCACGATTTCGATGAGACGTTTGCCATTCAGATTCAAAGACCGTTTCATTAATGATTGGTGTTTTCCCGGTAAGCATTGTTATCACATCAAACAAATAGGTTAATTTTTCTTTTGCCGTCTCCCCAGATAAAAGAGATGAAACCGTTAAAGCACCCGCGTTAATCATAGGATTGAACGGCTTTCCTGGTTTATGCATTTCCAGTCTTATAATAGAATTAAATGCATCTCCAGTTGGCTCTACATCCACTCTCTCTAGCACATAAGGAATGCCGCAGCATAAGCAAGCTGCTATAAAGCTAATGACTTTAGAAATACTTTGAAGAGTAAATACCGATTCATAGTCTCCAGACTGGATAACAGTTCCGTCAGCACCAATCAAACAAATACCTAATTGAGACGAGTCCATATCTTTCAGAGCTGGAATGTAATCGGCCGTTTTTCCTTCTGAAGAAAATTCTTTTATTTGCTCTACCCACTCATGTAACTGCTCTTTTGCAGTGACGTGTAAGTAAGACATTTCCTGTTCAATTTCTCTTTTCATTAAAATCACCTCATCACTTAATTAACTTTTTATTTTAAAGCGCTTTCATAAAACGGGATTTCATTTTCGTTTTTAATGTACAATGCAACCTACGAGAGCATACAAAAACCTACAAAACTTTTTGTAATTATATTTTTATCTTTGGCACTCTTCTCCATTGTGCTGGACGCTGTCACAATGTATACTAATTCACGAATCACTTCAGGAGGTGGAATTATCTGAATTTTAAATCTTTCATTCGAAAAGATCCGTACATTTTATTGCTCATGCTCATTACTGTCCCGCTGGCGGGAGAGTTAAAATTTTATCCGTTAAATGAAACATTTCGAATTACATTTGGAGCTCCTACATTTTTCTTTTTCCTGTTGCTTTTAAAACGAAAAACCGTTTTAGCCGGGGGCTTGTTAACCGCTTTAAGTGTCGTTCTCTTTCGCATCATGCTCGATTATATCATGCTCGATCATTTTCAATTTGCGGCTTCTGCACATACGCATTATCCTACGTTTTTCTTCTACTTTACGTATGCACTTTTATTTTTTGTTTTTAAAGTAAGCCGCATGAACTATAGTGCTATTGTAATTGGGGTGATTGGACTCATCATTGAAATTGCTGCTGATGTAGTGGAACTAACTGCGCAGTATATAGTTTTGCATACAACAATCCATGTCGATTCATTATCTGACATGGCCGTTATTGCTTTTGCTCACAGCTTCATTGTACTTAGCTTTTTTAATATGATGACGATTTATGAATCACAGTCACGAGAACGTCAAATTCGCAAACAAAATGAGCACATGCTAATGCTCATTACAAGCCTTTATGAAGAAACCGTTCATTTAAAAAAGACCCTTCATAATACAGAAGCGATTACAAAAGCTTCGTACGATTTATACCGCGTATTAAATCAGCAGGAAAAAGATCATTCTGTGCTAAACCAAACGCTCAGTAAAAAAGCGCTTCGGATTGCGGGAGATATTCACGAAGTAAAAAAAGACAACCAGCGTATTTTTGCGGGCTTATCTAAAACAATTTCAAATGAAAGTTTCCAAAATTATATGAAAGCAGAGGAATTAATCGAGCTGATCGTACGCATCAACAAAAAATATGCCGATTCTCTTCACAAACAAATTACCTTTTTTTCTTCTGTAAACGGGGAACATTTCAGCTACCACGTTTACACCATTTTATCGATCATTAATAACTTGGTAGCCAACGCAGTGGAAGCGATTAAAGATGAAGGAAGGATTGTTTTATCGGTACATAGACAAGCTGAACATGTAGAATTTCATGTACAAGACAACGGTCCTGGAGTACCTTTAAAGTACGAAAAAGCTATCTTTGAACCTGGTTTCACCTCAAAATACAATCAATTTGGAAACCCCTCTACTGGCATTGGTCTTTCTTATGTAAAAGATATTGTTCAAGAACTTGAAGGTACGATTAAAGCTACACAAGAAGACAGCGGAATGACGTTTATCATTCAAATCCCCCTTCGTAATTTAATTCAGAAAGGATGAGTTTATGCGATTTTGTATTACAGATGACGATTCAGCTATTCGTTCAACGCTCAGTCAGCTGATTGAAGATGAGGATTTAGGAGAAGTTGTAGAAGAAGTCGTCGACGGAAGCTTTTTAGATGCCTCTACGTTAAATTTAAAACAAATTGATATTTTATTTATCGATTTACTTATGCCAGGACGTGACGGAATCGAAACGATCCGTCATTTAAAAGATTCATTTAAAGGAAAAATGATTATGATTTCACAGGTGGAATCCAAAGAATTGATAGGAGAAGCCTACTCATTAGGAATTGAATACTATATTACAAAACCAATTAACCGAATTGAAATTTTAACGGTTATTCGAAAAGTAATGGAACGAATCTCCCTTGAGAAATCAATCGATGATATTAAAACCTCCTTGAATAGTTTAGCGACAGCTCATCACGCTCCCCCTTCAAGCCAGCCGGTAACGAAACAAGCCCATCTATACGATGTAGGTAAATTCTTATTAGCCGAGTTAGGTATTGTAGGAGAAAATGGTGCAAAAGATTTACTGGATATTTTACAGTTTCTGTACACTTATGACCAAAGAGAAAGTGTGGAAAAACATTTCCCTTCTCTAAAAAATATTTTTGTGAATGTGGCTGAGAAAAAATTAGGAGCTCACGCGTCTTCCATTGAAATTAATCGCGAAACCAAAGCTTGTGAACAGCGAATAAGACGAGCAGTTACTCACTCACTAAATCACTTTGCTTCTATCGGATTAACAGACTTTTCAAATCCGAAATTTGAAAATTATGCTTCTAAGTTTTTTGACTTTACAGCTGTTCGTAAAAAAATGAAAGAATTACAGGGAGATTCTAAAATTTTGCCGATTCGCATTAACACCAAAAAATTTATTCAAATATTCTTTTTTGAAGCAAAGCGCTTGTTAAGCAAGGAAAAAAGCTGGTATTGACAGAAAAGACGGAAAAGGTGCAAATACCTCTTCCGTCTTTTATACTAATTGATTTAGTTTTACTAAGGAAGGTCCATATACAGTACGCAGAAGCAGCGTCTTTTCTCCCCTTGCATATTCCACCAGAGAAAATGCTCCTTTTTCTGTTTCTACCTGTACATCTACAGAAACTGGACACTCTTTTAACTGATTAACTATCAGTTGCGCTTGTTCCACCGACAAATAAGAAGAAAGGCGAATAAGTATATCCACATCACTAGTTGTTGTAACAACTTCGGCACCACTTGCAAATTCGAATCCCACACTGCCGGTTGGTCCCCACGCAAAATCTTTTAAAATAATAGCAACTTCTTTTAAAGCACCTGTGGCTGGCATGTTTCTAAAGTGGCCGTTTTGAAAAATAGAAACGAGATCTTCCGGCCTAATTCTTTGTTTAACGGCCTGTTCAGATACAAATGCTCCAAAACGCTGATTTCTTCTTTCTCCTCTTACTCCAACAGGTATCAAGCTATCCCGGTGAACAGCCCGCCTTACAACGACAAACGGAGTCTTCCCTAAAGAATGCTCCACCCAATCAGGGATAGGTGTATAACTGATAAGCATTGCTTCCTCTTTTAACTGAAGCAAATCATGAGCTATATATTCCATTGTTTTTCCAACTCATCTCTTACTAATAAAGAAGCTTTTCGCCCTTCCTTCCTTGCTTGCTCACTGTATAGCCGGGTGCTTAAATCGTACACACCTTCACGGCGTACATCTTCTACGGCTCCAGTCAAAATATCTTGAATCGTTTGAACGTCGCGCTCTGTGGGCTGCTCTGCTTGAATACCGCTAACCAGCTCATATAAAGCGCCAAGTGAGGCAAATGATTCAATATCATAAGCCATGGACGGGACTTTCTTTGAAGCTTCTTCAAGTTCTTTAATACTTCTTTTAGTAATGCGCGCTGCCGACTGTTTGGACATGGCGTGAACATTCACTCCTTCGTCTTTTAAAGCCACAATTCGATTTGATTGGTATCCATGAGCCAGAAATGCTCCTGAAATTGCTTTTCCGACAATTAACGTAATAACTGGATGACCTGCTAAGCGCGCTGCTGCATAAGCATCAGCCGCAGCACCGCAAGCATAGTGAATACCTAGAAGTTCTTCATGATAGCCATACGCTTGACTCGGTACGTCCACAATGGCGATTATAGGCCGAGGAGATTGATTTCGATCTTCTTTTATTATTTCACGAACATGCTTGGCAATTGCCCATCCTTCATCTAGTCCTACTTCCCCTTTCCGTGCACGTAAGAAACGATTATAAGGATTAGGTACAACCGATATATATCGGACCTTTTCTCTTCCTAGCAATGCGTCTTTATAAAGAACGGAAGAGATTTCAAAATCTGCTTCTTCATCATTTATTAAGGCGTTGATCCACACGCGACCGCGGCTGTTGGGCATGTTACCTGGAACTTCATTAAGCGAGTAAGAGACTGTTGAAGGGATAGGTTCATTTTTTGTTGTGTTATACAATTCTTGAAACTGATCAGGAGCCAGTTTTTCTGAAGGATCAACCTTACTAAGCAAATGTCTGTAAAAATCTACTTGTTCTGTTTTACTAGTTGCTTTTCCTTTCTTCTGAAACGTCTCTTGAACCGCTCGCTGAATAGCCTTGACATCATCCTGTGCTAAGGTATCTGCAAACCCGGTTTCGTAGCGTTGAATACCGCCAATCGTTTTCCAGATTAAGCTTCGGTCTCTTGCATCAAACTCTTCAACTCCTGCTTCTTGTTCGATCACTTCAGGGCCGTTAAGGCCAAACCTTGCTTCTTTTGTCATAATGAGATAACTAAAGAGTGAAGCAGTGATGGACATTCCTCCAAAGCAGCCTACATTTCCTGAAATAACTCCAACAACAGGTGTATGCTCACGCAAAGCAACCACAGCTGAGCCAATTTCAGATATCGACAAAAGTCCATAATTCGCTTCTTGGAGCCTTACCCCTCCTGTATCGAATAGAAAAACAGGTCTAACAGGAACACCTTTTTTGTGATTATTAAGAGCTAGTTCTAAAGCTCCTGCAATTTTAGCTCCCGATACTTCACCAATGCCTCCCCCTTGAAACCCTCCTTCTATTGAAATGACAACGGCTGGCTCTCCTGCTATCAGCCCACCTGCTATAATGACACCATCGTCGCTTTGAGGAACAATATTTTGCTTAGGTAAATGAGGCGATTCGATTCCGTCAAAAGGGCCAAGCAGCTCATAGAATGTTCCTTGATCTAAGATTGCCTGCGCTCGTTCTCTTCCATTTAACTCAATAAAGCTTTGATTATTCACTCCCATTTCCACTCACCTCCAAAGCTTGTGCAAGACGCAAGGCGACTACACCAGGCGTAGCACCGAAATCATTAATTACAATTTTCGCTTGAATGGTATGAACACTAAAGAACCGGTCTAATACGGCTTTCCAGGTTTCACTAAATCCTTCACTTCCTGTTCGTACTGATACGTGAGCATGTTCTTCATCAGAAGGAACCATTAAAATTTCTAAATCCCCTGAACCAACAACGCCTACATGTGCGCGCTGAGTTAACTTTCGATCGGCTTTGTATTTAAACACTAACGTTTCCATTAGCCACTCCTCCCTGCAGACGTTTACGATTCTTTAAAAAGAGATATTCGATCTAAAAATAATACAGCAGCCAGCAAATCTGCACTTCCGCCTGGAGAAGCGTTAGATGATAGAAGTATATGATTTAACGCTTCTAGCCGCTGTTTTCCCATTGATGTAGATACCCCTCCAGCTTCTAACACATTGGATGCCGCCATTTTAACCTCCTTTAACACAACCGGACCAGCACGATGCAAAATACACGTATCATCAAGGTTGGCGATTAGTGTTACTAAAGTATCAATCCTTGCTGATGTTTCATGTATGCCTAGCTTGCGAGCTTTATGTAAAGCAGGCAAGCCTATATGAATTACGTGAGGAAATCCTTGCTTCGCCTCTCCAGCCGCTCCTTTTGCGCCATACTGTTTTTTCACACGAAGTCCATTAGATGAATGCAGAGGACAAAAACGATCTGCATAACGAGCAATTTTTCCTGCAGCTTCTGTGATGGATGCAGGTGATGCTTGAATGCCGCAAACCGCTGTTGCAGACGCAAGTAGGCCTAATGCCCAAATGGCTCCTTTGTGTGTATTAACACCATCCGTAGCCCCGTACATAATTTGTTCGCCCTCGCGTCCAATTCGAGCAATTTCTTCCCTTAGCATCTGACTTGGCTGCTTTCCTTGACTGTATAATGCAATCTGTAAAAAGGTCGGTTGTAAAGCATAAGCAGAAGTTAACAGCGTCTCAATATTCATATCTTGATGAGATCCAGTTGTTGCTGCATCTACAAGCCCAGGCTTAGGTGTAAGCACCGCTTCATCAACCAGAGCGGTAACTGCCATTTTAGCTATTAGACATGAGTAAAACACAGCTGGTCTTGGCTCTTCTTGAATACTTTGAATACGCATATTTCTTACCAGCTCCTAAATTTAGCAGGCGGATTATACAAGCCATCGGACCATTCTACTAAATCTTCGACACTTCTTGCTGCCAATAATGAACGTTTTGCTTCTGTACGGCGAATCTGTAAATCTTCGGGAAAAGCCACTAAGCCATCTCTGCGCATCTTTTCCACTTTATTTCGGTTATATCGAAGGCCTATAGGTGTTACCCCTGCTACTGCTTCAAGCGCTGCTTTTCTTTCGTCCAAGCTTTGTGCTTTATATAAATAAGCAATTCCTTCTTCCGTCACAACATGCGTCACATCATCCCCGTAAATCATGACAGGAGCAGTAGCTACGCCTGCTTGTTTCGCTACCTTTATCGCATCCAAAGACTCCACAAAAACAGGCTCATTTCCTGATTGAAAGGTTTCAACCATTTGAACAACTAGTTTTCTGCCTCTCGCTAGTTCGTGCTGCTCGTTTATCATATCCAACCAAGCAGGCGTAGAATGTCGACGGCCTCTAGGGTCATGCCCCATATTAGGCGCTCCGCCAAACCCTGACAAACGTCCAGATGTGACGGTAGAAGAATTTCCTTCTCCATCTATTTGCAAAGTTGATCCTACAAAAGCATCTACCGCATATTGACCAGCCACTTGACACATCGCACGGTTTGAGCGCAGGCTGCCGTCGCGTCCTGTAAAAAACACATCTGGACGCGCTGCTGTGTATTGTTCCATTCCTACTTCTCCGCCAAAGCAGTGCACGCTCTCAATCCATCCGCTTTCAATAGCCGGAATTAACGTGGGGTGAGGATTCAGAGCCCAGTGCTTGCATATTTTACCTTTCAGTCCTAACTTTTCTCCATAAGTAGGCAGCAAAAGCTCAATTGCAGCGGTATTAAAGCCAATGCCATGATTTAATGATTGTACGCTGTGGCGCTCATAGATACCTCGAATTGTCATCATAGCCATTAAAATTTGGAGTTCTGTAATATGACGAGGATCTCGCGTAAATAAAGCTTCCAATTGATAAGGCTGATCCGCCACGACGATACAATCAACCCAAGAAGCCGGAATATCAACTCGCGGAAGTTCTTCAACAAGTTCGTTTACCTGCACAATAACAATTCCATCCTTAAACGCGGTTGCTTCGATAATGGTTGGTGTTTCTTCCGTATTTGCTCCTGTATATAAATTACCTTGTGCATCTGCTTTGTCAGCAGCCACTAAGGCAATGTTCGGAATTAAATCAATGAAAAGACGTCCGTAAAGCTCTAGATATGTATGAATTTCTCCCATTTTCAACGTCTCATCTTCAATCATTTGAGACACGCGAAGGCTTTGAGCACCGGCGTACGAAAAATCAATTTTTTCAGCAATTCCTTTTTCAAATATGTCGAGATGTTCCGGACGTGAAATACTAGACATAATCATATGAAGGCCGTGTATTTTATCAGCGCTTACTTCATTCAGCGCCTTTGATAAAAAAGATGCTTGCTTTTGATTGTCTCCTTCAAGCACTACTTTATCTCCGGGTGATATAAGCAATTCTAACGCTTCAATAATGTGTTCATTACCCAATAACTTTTCTTTAAGAAGATGGTCTACTTTCGCAAGGCGAGCTGCTTTTTGATCTCGGCGAGTTGTCCATGATTTTGAAGTTTTTTTTATGCCACTCATGTTCTAGCTCCTTTCTGATACTTCTAAATTAATACGCTTACATTTTTTCTTTTTCCATTAAAATCAGCAAAGTTTTCATCGTAGATTCGGCTGCCGAAATAGCCCTTGCTTCAGGGAAGCTCTTAGCAGCCAAATCCGTTAGCACTCTTCCTGGAGCCATTTCAATATATAATCTTGTGCCCATTTCATACATAACTTCCGTCGTATCATGCCAACGGACGGGCATCGCAACACTCGCTGCTAAGTCTTCCTTAACATCAGCAGCTTTCCATAATTTCCGAGCTTTACAGTTACCTATAAAAGGAACGGACGGGTCCTTTCCTTTCACTTCCGTTATGATTTTTCGTAATTCCCTCGAAACTCCTTCCATAAGAGGACAGTGAGAAGGCACCGTTACATGAAGCATTTTAGTTTTTCTAGCCCCTTTTTTACATGCTTTTTCAAGAACTTTCTCGATTGCTTTTAAGGTGCCAGAAATCGTTATTTGATCGGGAGAATTTAGATTCGCTACGTACACAGGAGCTGCATCAGTTGATAGTTCATGTACAATAGAGAGAAGCTGATGTTCACGCAGTCCCATCACAACCCCCATACCATAACCATCAGGATAAGCATTTTCCATCAGTTTCCCTCTTTTTTTCACAAGAAGAAGAGCTTCTTTAAAAGATAACACTTCAGATGCAACTGCTGCTCCAAACGCCCCTATAGAATGCCCTCCTACCACGTCTGGCGAGTATCCTTTGTTTTTAAACGACCTAGCCGCAGCCACTCCTGCAATAAAAAGACATATTTGAACATTTTTATTATATTTTAATTTTTCTGACGAATCTAAAGATAATACGTCTTGATTTAAAACCTCACTTGCTTCTTCAAACGTAGTCGCTAATCCCCATTTATTTTTTATATCATGAAGCATACCAGCATATTGTGCGCCTTGGCCTGGAAATAGAAATGCAACACTCATCGTGTTTCTCCTTTCGACTTTATATCATCCAAGGAGATAATGGATAATTTTATTATAAAGAACATAGGGTCAATAACTCTAATACATATTTCTTATATATCCTATAACTTGAAATCTATATAAAAAGGGATTGAGACATAACGAAATCAGTGGAAAAATCCGAACGGGTTAGATTCTCCAGTAAGAATCTAACCCGTTCGGATCTTCAACTAAAGTACTTTTAGCTACAGATGAGCTGGAAAATGCGGAAGCACTTCTTCGCCAAGCTCATGTATAACTTCTTCAGCCGGACGCTTGCTATCAAAAAGAGCAAAAAAGAGATGATTAACTCCTATTTCTTTATAAACAGAAAGAAGCTCAATTAATGTATTACGACCTGCTCGAAATCCTAAACGAATTGGCGTTGGCATTTCATTTGGATCTTCTGCCAAATCTAGATGCATAGGTTGTGTAAAAGGTTTAAAAACGCCTGGATAATAGATGTCAACCAGTTTCCTCCATTGTGTAATAGCTTCTGCTTGAAAATGGGGATGACGAGGATAATACATCCAGCCGTCTCCATACTGTGCAAACCACTCCATATTTTGCTGACTGTATCCCGTGATCATCGTCGGAATACGTTTCGTTGGCTTAGGAACGACATTTGCTCCTTGAATGGATCCCAAAGCAGACTGGATAGATGGAAATTCTTTATTTAACGCTTCTTCTAAATAATGAAAAGCCTCTGCAAATCGCTTTCCTCTTTCTTCATGAGGAATACCTAACCCTCGAAAATCTGCTTGACGGTCTCCAGAAGATACGCCCATAATCAAACGCTCAGGAAAAAGCTGATCAATGGTTGCCATTTCTTTAGCTACGCGAAGCGGATGGCGCAAAGGCAGCACAATAGCAGATGTACTAAGAGCAATTTCTTTTGTTTGACTGGCCAGATAAGTCAAATAAATAAGCGTATCATAAATTTGACCCGTGGCTGGATCGCCAAATGATGGATCTTGAAGAAGGACATCGCGGAACCATAAGCTTGTAAATCCATATTGTTCTGCAAGCTGCGTGAGCTCTACTTGTTTCTCCATCGTAGGCGTGGCATATTGATAATTTTCAAGCGGCATATGCAACCCTAACGTTAACTCATTCTCCTTGTACATACGACAATACGCCTTATGATGCTGAAATGTAGTCATTTACTTCCTCTCCTTTTATAGCTAAGAGATCATCGCAAAGGGCGATGATCTCTTGTTTTATTTTGCTTTTGCTTCTATTGAGCGGCTCCATGCTGTTAATAAGACCGCTCCTAAAACCATAACGCCTCCAATCCAAGGAGTATGAACAAGACCAATCGAATCAACAATCAGGCCGCCTACAAAAGAACCAATAGCAATTCCAACGTTAAATGCAGCAATATTAAGCGCAGAGGCTACGTTCACTGCTGAAGGAACATACTTTTCAGCTAAGTTCACGACCAGCACTTGCAGTCCAGGTACGTTCATAAATGCCAATAAGCCCATGGCAAAAATCGTAATCGTTCCCGCTACTTTAAACGATGCAGTAAACGATAAAATAACTAAGATAACTGCTTGAATTAGAAACATCCAAAATAATGCTTTTAACGGGTTTTTATTCGCAGCTTTTCCTCCGATTGTATTTCCGATGGCTACTGCTACACCGTATACCAGCAGTAAGATACTAACCGCGCTTGGTGCGTATCCTGTTAGTTTTTCAAGAATAGGTGCTAAATACGTATAAGCTACAAACGTTCCGCCATATCCTAAGGCGGTAATAGCAAACGATAGTAAAAGCGGCCCGTTTTTCAAAATTTTCAATTGATCACTAAACTTTGCCGGCGGCGCTTCCTTTAAGTTTTTAGGCACTAAAAGAGCACTTGCAATAATGGCAATAACCCCAAGTAACGCTACTCCCCAAAATGTTGCTCTCCAGCCGAAAGCTTGTCCGATAAATGTACCAAGCGGAACACCTGTAACAGTTGCAACTGTTAAACCTGTAAACATTAAAGCAATGGCACTTGCTCGCTTATCTTCTGGCACTAAATCAGCAGCGATAGTCGCACCGATAGAAAAGAAAATTCCGTGTGAAAATGCAGTAATAATTCGTGCTATAAGCAGCAGCCCAAAGCTTGTTGATAAAGCTGCTACTGAGTTTCCTACGATAAAAATAACCATCAATAGCATCAACAGTGATTTTCTGCTCATTTTACTTGTTAAAGCTGTTAATACGGGAGCTCCAAATGCAACTCCCATTGCGTATCCTGAAATTAATAACCCTGCTAGTGTAATGGAAATATTTAAATCATCTGCAAGCGATGATAATAAACCTACTGGAACAAACTCTGTAGTCCCGATTCCAAAGGCGCTAATAGCTAGCGCTAATAGCGGCAAAGCACCGCTTTTTTTACTTTGTTGTGTTTGTGAAATTGTGTTCACTTCTTAACGCCTCCTGTTCGTTATGATAACTTCTTCATAATAGCTTCTCTTACGGCTAATTAGCTTAGGTACCTTTCATATATTCGCTAACTCGCCATCAACAATTGTTATTATGAGCGATGTAAAACCAAAGAAAAAGTACGCACTTTCAAGTGATATAGGCACCTGGAGGTTACAATAAGCGTAAATACTAAAGTCATGAACTATTGGGTATTCTAAAAAAATGCTTACACCTAGAAAATTTTGCTCTATAGTGATATGATAAACATCAGAAAAAATGCGAAAACATGCATTTGACCGTTATCTCTAGAACAAGGAGAGTTGTTAACGTGAAAAAATATAATATTCCAGTGGAAGCGGCACTAGAAGTCATTGGAGGCAAGTGGAAAGTCGTTATTCTTTGCCACTTAATTAAAGGGACAAAGCGCCCTGGAGAATTAAAAAGAATTATGCCGCGCGTTACGCAAAAAGTATTAACGCAGCAGCTTCGAGAACTTGAAGCAGACGGCATCATTGTTAGAAAAATGTACAATGAAATGCCGCCTCGAGTAGAATACTCTTTAACAGATTACGGATGGTCTTTAAAAAGCATTCTTGATTCATTATGCTCTTGGGGAGAACATCATATTGAAAAAACGTATCCTGATAAAGAAGCTGTACTTATGCAGCCTGTAGAAGAAGTCACTGTTTCTAATTAAAAAAAGCTGACTATCTAGTCAGCTTTTTCATTCCCTTACTTTCTTTGTTTTTTCAGATGATGTATATATTCAGGAGGAACCCATATGACAGAACAACTTAAAAAGAAAATTAGTCTTCAAGATGCTATCAAACAGCAGCTTGCTAATAAGAAAAATCAATCTTCAAGTAAAGCTCAAAATAGCAGCACCAATCAAGCAACCAAAAAGCTGACGAGTCAACAAACAAAAAAAACGAATAATCAGCGAAAGAGAACAGGTGTATAATGAACGGACAAAATAGAAAAGACGTAGCTCCTGGAATTGAAGTCGACATTGTTTTAAAAGCAGATCAGCGTTCTGGAAAACTTACACGCGGAACGGTCAAAGACATTCTGACCAATTCAAACTTTCACCCACACGGCATCAAAGTCCGTTTAACAGATGGACAAGTCGGACGCATAAAAGAAATTTACCCAAATTAAAAAAGCATGTATTCTACATGCTTTTTTAATTTACACTTCAAATAAATCTACTTATCATTTCCTACTTTTGTTAAAATAAAGAAGCACTGTCGTCCCCTTTCTTTCCCTTGGGAATTCACGCAAGGAAGAAAAAGGTGGTGGATAGTCTGAGACGAATCCTCAAGTCATTTTTCCTAGATGCTGAGAATGTTCAGCTCCTAACGGCTTACGTAGAGCTTTTAGGAGCCATAGTCGCTCTTATTTTGCTATTTTTCCAGTAGTAAAATAAGTAATCACCGATAAGTATCGTCTAAAAGGTTCTTCATCCATAAGCCTCGTGTGCTGATTGTCTTTAGGGAATCGTGTTTGGCGGCACTTCCCTATAGTAAAAAGACAGCTTCCTTGCAGAAATGGACAAGGTGTAATCAACTACGGCCGATTATGGGTGCGGGACCTTTTTCTTTATTAGTCTATGTCTTTTTTTTACTTCCCATACACAAAAATAAAAAAACCTCCGAGTTGGCGGTCTCGAAGGTTTTCTCTAGTGAATCGTTTTCGACAAATCCTCATCCGGGCTAACAAGGTTCAGATCTAATAAGATTATGTGATGAATTTCTTCACCTTACAAGTTGCACTTGTCAAAGCTAAGAATTCATTCGCTTGTTAAGAATAACTGAACGTGCGCTCCAGATTGTCATTTTTCCTAGTCTCAGTATATCATATTTATTGAAAACAGGTAAAAAAAGTGTTCGACAAAGCTTGTTAGCAGCTCTTCACCTATGTCATATTTTTCAAAACAAAAAACATTTTACAAATATGAAGGAATTTCATACTATTAGATAAAAGATAAAACATAGAAGATAGAAGTATTCTGACTTGGAGAGGATTTCAATGAAGCAACCTCAGTTAGAAAAAGAAATTCGAGCCTTACAATCAGATATTTACCAATTAGCTAAAAAAACAAGCAGCTATTCTCACGGTGAGATTTTAAAATTAAGTCAAAAGCTAGATCAAAAAATTGTTAGTTACCAAAAGCTTTTTAACCATACCAAATAAGAGCCGCGTTGGACTTTCACTTGCTATCCCTCAAGTACCATAAACCTACAAATAAAACAGATATGTTTTATTCGCAATAGGTACATCTCTGCTTCCCTAATTAATAGGGAAGTTTTTTATTTAGAAAATTAAAACCTTCTCCTTTCCTTAGGTTAGTTGTCATACAAATTGGGTATTCAATCAGTAGGCCTTAAAACCTATCTAAGAAACATAAAGGAGAGAATGCATGATGAGTAATGCTGATACTGCCGAAACAAAAAAAGGCGCTGACTTACTAGTAGAAAGTTTGGCAAGTCAGAATGTGCCTTATATTTTCGGCATTCCAGGAGCCAAAATTGATGGCGTATTTGATGTTTTGAAAGAAAAAGGACCAGAAGTAATTGTTTGCCGCCATGAACAAAATGCTGCGTTTATGGCAGCTGCTATGGGAAGACTGACAGGTACGCCAGGCGTTTGCCTTGTCACATCAGGTCCAGGTGCCGCTAACTTAGCCACTGGCCTTGTGACTGCTACTTCTGAAGGTGACCCAGTGGTAGCCCTAGCAGGAGCCGTTCCAAGAGCAGATCGATTAAAAAAGACGCATCAATCAATGGATAATGAAGGACTATTTAAATCTATCGCCAAATTCAGCGTTGAGGTAGAAGACGCTGCAAACGTTCCAGAAGTGATAACAGACGCCTTTCGCGAAGCTGTTTCTTCTCCTTCAGGAGCATCTTTTGTCAGCTTGCCGCAGGATGTAATGGATAGCGAAACATCAGCTTCCACTCTATCCGTTTTAAAAGCTCCTACGATTGGGACTGCCAATTTAGACGCTGTTGCCCAAGCTATACACACTATTCGCACAGCAAAACTACCTGTCTTGCTTTTAGGTATGAGAGCAAGTAAATCTAAAGCAGTGGAATCAATCCGTCAACTTATAGCAGAACATGACCTTCCTGTGGTGGAAACGTTCCAAGGTGCGGGAGCTGTTTCAAGAGAGCTTGAAACTCACTTTTTTGGGCGAGTAGGTCTTTTTCGCAATCAGCCTGGAGACGTCTTATTGAAGCATGCTGACGTCGTCTTAACAATCGGATATGACCCAGTTGAATATCCTCCTTCTCTTTGGAACTCAGAAAGTCAAAGAAGCATTATTCATTTAGATGATTTACAAGCACAAGCTGACCACCATTATCAGCCGGAAATTGAGTTAGTAGGGGATATTCCAAGCACAATTGACATATTAGCGGATAAACTCCCACATTTAATACGTTCAAAAGAAAGTGCTTCTTTTTTAAAAACGCTAAAAAGTAAACTTGAACAACCTGACGATCAGTACGAGTTTTCTAATGACACTTACCTTCATCCCCTACAATTAATTGAAGCTCTGCAGAACTTTGTTGAAGATGATACTACCATCACATGTGACGTTGGTTCGCATTACATATGGATGGCTCGTTATTTTCGTTCCTATGAACCTCAGCATTTACTATTCAGCAACGGTATGCAGACACTAGGTGTTGCTTTGCCTTGGGCTATTTCAGCTGCACTCGTTCGCCCCCATAAAAAAGTTCTGTCCATGTCTGGAGACGGCGGGTTTTTATTTTCAGCTATGGAGCTCGAGACAGCCGTTCGATTAAACTTACCAATTGTTCACATTATCTGGAACGATCAAACCTACGATATGGTTGGCTTTCAACAGCAGATTAAATATGGCCGAAAATCTGCAGTAGAGTTTGGCAGTGTAGACTTTGTTACGCTTGCTGAAAGTTTTGGTGCCAAAGGATTTAGAGTTAACTCACCAGAAGAATTTTCGGACACTCTAGCAAGCGCTTTTCGTGAACAAGGCCCAGTTATCATCGATGTTCCTGTAGATTATAAAGATAATGAAAAATTAAATACACAGCTACTGCCAGATCAAATTAACTGAAAGGACTGAGTAAAGAATGAGCAATAAAGAAAAATTAACGATTCACCAAACTTCCACCATGATCGCTTTATTAGACGGAGTATTTGACGGTATTGTCACATACAAGGATTTAGCTAAGAAAGGTGATTTCGGCATCGGTACGTTTAATCAATTGGACGGTGAAATGATTGCCTTTGACGGAGAATTTTATCATATTGCTGATGGGAAAGCCGCGCCTATTGGCGAAGATGCAAAAACACCTTTTGCCATTATGACAACCTTTTATGAAGATATCTCTTATCGTGTAGAAAAGGAAATGAATCGTGAACAACTAGAAACCTTAATGAACGAGCTTATTCCTAGCCCGAATTTATTCTATGCAGTTCGCATTGACGGAAAGTTTAAAGAAGTAAAAACGCGCACGGTTGCAAAGCAAGAGAAGCCCTATCCTTCTATGGTAGATGCGGCTGCTGATCAGCCTACATTTACATCTTCAGATGTAAATGGAACACTAGCAGGTTTTTATACGCCAGAATATTCTTCAGGCATCGGTGTTCCCGGCTACCACCTGCACTTTATTGATGAATATAAAAAAGAAGGGGGACATGTTTTAGATGTCTCTGTTCAAGATGTTACAATTCAAATCTGCAAAAAAACGAAATTAAATCTCAATTTATCGGAAACAAGTGAATTTTTAAATGCTAATTTAGAAGACCATGATGTAGAAGAAGAAATTGCGACGGCTGAATAAACAACGATACTTTTACTGATAAAAAAACGCTCATCGTCATGCATGACGATGAGCGTTTTTTATTTAATCGCGTTCAGGCTTCATTTCTAGCACAACACAGAAACCTTCCGCCTATACGTAAAAAGAGCCTGTGTCTTTTAAAACATAGAAAAATGGTATTTCAGTCTCTTTTAGACATCTAGCCATTCGATCCTTAAAGTTATCTAATTTAATTATATTTTTTGCTTCTTCTAACGTAAAATATCCCACATCCTGCGTTTCATTGGAGACAGAAATTTCCCCGTTAATCGCTTTTCCCTTTAATAAAATAACAGTAGTAGATCGTTTAACATCTTGTTCTACTCCTAGAAAGTTGGTTACTTCAATAACAATTCCAGATTCTTCTTTAACTTCTCGTATCCCCGCATCTTTTATTGATTCACCTGCTTCAACAAAACCGCCTGGAAATTCCCATCCCCGTCTATGGTTCTTGACTAGAAGCACGTGATGATCTTGATTTACCACCATAACTGCTACAGCTAATTTTTGATTCAACTTTTTCTCACTCTCCTTTTAGCCCGTTAAGATATTGTTCAAGAAGATGAAGAAATCTTTCTATATCTCTATATGTGATATCACCAATATTTGCTATTCGAAACGTTTCTAATTTATCAATTTTACCAGGATAAATGGTGAATCCTTGTTTATAAAAAAAATCATGCATAATATCAAAATTATACTTTTTATCGGAAGGCTCGAGGATAGAGGTAATAATTTTAGAATGATGCGTTTCAGGAACCAAATAGGTTAACCCAAGCCGAGTAATTCCATCCGTTAAAGTAGTCCATGATTTTGAGTAGCGTTCATATCGTTTCTCAATTCCTTCCCACTGAGTTTCTATAATTGCCTGCTTTAAGGCGTACATAGTCTGAACAGGAGGAGTAAAACGCAATTGTTTATTCATTTGGAAATATCGATACTGATCATATAAATGAAGATAAAGGTTACGAGGCTTTATTTGCTCCGTTTTTTCTAGCCGGTCTTTATTTGCTATAACAAACGACACGCCTGCCATTCCTTGAAGGTTCTTATTTGCACTTGCGGCTAGATAGCTTATATTCATTTTTTGCATGTCAATTGGAACAGCTGCATACGAACTCATTGCATCCACAATCATTTCGACATTTTTCACTGCACAAAATTCCCCAATTTTTTCAATATCATTAAGAAGTCCCGTGGAAGTTTCACAGTGAACAAGCGCCAGATAAGAAACGTTCGTTGAAATCTTTTTCACAAAAATTTCTAAGTCGTTCATATCAATAGCCTGCTCGGCGGAGCTTTTATATTCTAAATAATTCAGTCCATAAATTTCAGCGATTTTACACATTCTTTCACCGTATGGACCATTATTGATAATAACAACCGTACCATTATCAATTACTGAACTTAAAATCGATTCCACTGCCGCCGTTCCAGATCCGCCGAATAATACCGTAGTATACTTTTCTGGATTCCCCACAAATTTTGTTAGTTCAGCAGAGATAAATTCCATCGTCTCTCCAAATTCTTTTTCTCTCGGGCAAATGTCTTCCACTATTTGAGCATATTTGACGGTATCTGTTGTAGTTGCCGGTCCGGGGTTTAGGAGTATACTTCTCTTAACTGTATGCGTAATACCTTCTCGAGCTTTAATAATCGGATAAACAATAGCAGTTGCTCTTGCCCAGTGATCTTCATCATCCACTTCACACCATGCCAAATTATCCAGTTTATGAACATACACATTTGTTTTTTCGGAAATTTTAACGAGGCCATATTCATAATCGATCGTTTGATTAAACTGGAACAGCGTATTTGCTTCATCACAAAGTCCCTGAAATGTAGCATAAGAGAGTTTGGTTAAACCAACTAGTTCTGCATAGATACTATTTAACTCTTCTTTTTGTTTTGACATATTCTTAAGGTTATTATTCTCATCAGCTTCAATATAAACTTCATCGCCAGCACCGTTCAATTTACTCGCTAGTATGACGTCTGATCTCAAATGGTTTACTAATGTTTCCAACGCATTCTTTTCATAAATTACATCTGATTCCAATAGTAAAAAATCTTCTTTAATATAATTTTTAAATTGATACAGCGTAAACAGGCTTCCCGTTGTTTCGTATCTAGAATTATAAACACATTTTATTTGAGGATATCTAACCATTAGCTTTTCATATTCTTCTTTCATATATCCTGTTCCAATAAAAATCGTCTTGACTCCTGCTTCTATTAACTTGGAAATGGAATGTTCAATAATCGATTTTTCATCAATCATCAAAAACCCTTTAGGGCGGTTTCCAGCTCTTTTACGAATCCTGCTCCCCATCCCTGCAGCTAGAATAACAGCTGTTTTAATCATCTAAAAACACCTGCAGTCTTTCTCTGACTTCATAGGGCTTCATTTCAGGACGCCCCAGGTTCTTTTTAGATCCTTTCGCTATTTTAAGATATAAAAACGTTAATTTTTTATCACTTTTCCACTGTTTGATATACGTCTCTAACTCATGTAAGTTATGAACATGAATGGAATTTTGATATCCACAGGAAAAAGCAATATCTACAAAATTAATGTTATGAGAGACCGTATGTTGCCCACCTGTAGAATCATGGGTTTGATTGTCTAAAAGAATGTGTAATAAATTTGCTGGACAGTAGTATCCGTTGGTTGCTAGATTCCCCATGCGCATAAGCAACGCTCCATCTCCATCAATTGTAATGATGTTCTTTTCATTTTTGCTCAAAGCTAAGCCTAAACCAATGGAACTAACGCACCCCATAGATCCAACCATATAAAAATTATTTCTTGCGTCTTCTATTTCGTAAAGCTCTCTTCCTGTTTTTCCTGTAGCGGCCAATTGAATAGTATCGTTGTCTTTTAATGAATTAACTACTCGTAATGCCTCATACCTTGAAGGTAACTCATCGGTTGTTATCTGTTCACTTTTCATTTTAGGAGTAACTTTTTTTATTGATTTTTCTAAGAGCTTAACTGGCTCAAACGTTCCTTTTTTTACAATAAAGAAGTAGCTTTCATTATTTTCAACAGTTTGATTAGCCCGCTGTAATTGTTTTTTAACTTCGGCAAAATCAGAAGATAAATATTCCCATTTTATTTTCATTGTATTTAGCAGGACAGGAGTAATTTCTCCCATTAATTCATGCTGCGGTTCATCTGGAAATCCAGGTTCTCCGCGAAAACTGACAAATCCAAGGACAGGAATTTTAAACGGATGAATAAGAGAGGTTAAAGGGGAAACAGCATTTGCTAATCCGGAGTTCTGCATTAAAACAACTGCTTTGTTGCCAGCAATTGATGCCCCAGCAGCAATCGCTACCGCTTCTCCTTCGTTTGCTGCTGCAATATATTCACATTCGTTGATAGCGTAGTTAATAAGATGTTTAAGATAGGAACAAGGAACCCCGCTATAAAATTGAAAACCTAGTTTTTTTAATTGAGTTCCAAATACGGACGTACTAATCATTTCTCCCACCATCTTTTTGAATCTTTGTATACGTTTCGGTATCTATCCATGACCCCATCGTATATTTAACAGCAACCGGGTGAATTAGATTAATATAATTAAAGAAATCAGAAAACGTGAGCTGAGCAAAATCTTTTCTTTGTGCCAATTCTTCCAAAGCTTTTTTTACAACCTCAGTGCCTTTTCCAGAAACTTTCCAAAGACCAATGAATTCACCGTGAATGTTGTTAGAGTTTGGATTGCACGACATTTGAATCAAGTCTACTGTTTTGGAATACAGCTGCTTGGAATAGGGAAGTTTAGCAGTTACATAAGATGTTTGATTCCCTTTTAACTCATAATCAGCTCCTGCTACGATCGTGATATCACCGCTTTCATGAATTAACTCCTCAAAAACATGTGTTTTATATACGATATTACTATCGCTTATTAAAGTAGCCGTTCCTAGCTTATCTCTTGCAGCATAGAGATGATATAATTCTCCTTTATTAGGAAACGCCTTATCTTCCATAGCTTTGTTGGAACCTACTTTTATACTATTTGTCACGCCGACTTTTTTTAACTGATTTATCTGCTCAGTTATCAAAGCTTCATTTGCTGATTCTTTTACCAGAATCATAGCGTTCGTGCTATGATTGGCAGAGCTTAAATAAAGTTTCTCTGCGAGGTCGAGCTCTTCAGCTTTTTGAAGACGGAAAACTTCCTCAAGCGGAGAGACATTTTTTTCTACGTTAATCAAACTTTTATCGCAATAAATCTGAGCGGACGTTTTTTGCATAGCTGTAATGGAAGATCTTAAGTTATGGTTGGCCCAAATGCTCAAGCTAATTCCTAAATCACTAAATTTATCAGTTGGAACCGAATAATATTTGGTGGGAACAATAATAACCGGAAGCCTGTTTCCCCACTCTTTCATAAAAGCTTCAATCTCCGTCATATCTGACCTTTTACTATGAATCAAAACGGCGTCGGTTCCCGCTTGGCGATAAGCTTCTGCACGCTTTAAAGCTTCCTTCAGCCCCCACCCTGCAATAAAAGCTTCTACACGCGATACCACTACAAAATCTTCGTCATTTTGGCTATCTTTCATTGCTTTAATTTTGCCGCAAAATTCATTAATATCTGCAAGCGGCTGTGCTTCACCTTTAATAAATGAGTTTGTTTTTGGAAACAATTTATCTTCAATACATACGCCTGGAATGTCTCGCTGCTCCAATTTCTTAACTAATCTTCTTGCATTATTAAAGTTCCCATAGCCTGTATCCCCATCAAGAAGAATTGGAACGGACGTTGCGTCACTCATAAACTCTAAGATGTCTAATACCTGTGTCCATGAAGCCTCGTTATTATCTCTTACACCCAGTGTTGCAGATAATGACAGGCCGCTGGCCCATATCCCTTTGAACCCTGCTTCTTCTACAATCTTTGCAGATAGCGCACTGTGAGCCTCCATAATAAACTCTAGCTGTTTACTTTCTATCAACTCTCTTAGCTGTTTAGTCTTCTTCATGTCTATCCTCCTTTTACTCTTCGTTGTCTGGAATAAGTTTATTTCTTAATTCTTTAAAAGTAGGTTTTGTCATAACACGATGCGTTACTTTTAATAAAATTATTGTATTTTCATTTAAATATGGATCTAGCACATTGTATACTTCGTCACCAGTCTTGCAGAAATAGACTTTATTAGGGTCCATTCCACATTTTAAAGCTCCTGTCCCAATAGCTTTTGCTTCTTCTCCTACTACCACTAAAATATCAATCTTTGATTCCGCTGCTTTTTTTCCCATATCTTCATATTGTTTAATTGCATAAGGTCCTTCTCCTAGCTGAGGCATGTAACCTAATAAAGCAATAGATTGTTTCTCTTTTGACATATCACTAAGAACTCCGAGAGCTGTAGCCATCGATAAAGGTGAAGAGTTCCATGTATCATTAATTACCGTACATTCATTCATTCCTCTTTTAAATTCCAAATGTTCTTCTACTTGTTCAAATAAGCTAAGTCTTTGTATGGCAACGGAAATATCAACGCCCACATAAAATACTGCAGCAATGGCGGCCAGTGCATTATACACATTATGTTCACCATATCCAGGGATAAAGGCATCGTACTCTTTGTCTTGGTGCTTTAAAGTGAAAGTCATTCCTCCCTTGGAATATTTAATATCCTTTGCTTGAAATTGGGAACTATCATTTTTACCTATATATACAACATTTTGCAGATGACTAACATCAAGCACTCTCTTAATATTTTCATCATCTGCGTTTAAAATCAAAATGCCTCTATTTGGATCTAAACCTTCTACAATTTCGGCTTTTGCTTTCATATATTCTTCAGGTGTTTCACAATCAGCGAGATGGTGTACGCCTATATTTAATAGAATTCGTATTTGTGGCTGAAAGTAGCGACACGCAACTTTTAAATAGCCCGGATAAGCAACTGGCATTTCAAAAACAGCTACTTCTGTCGTATCATCAATACCTGTTAAATAACGTAGATTTACAGACATAGAATTCATACTCATCCACGTAGCTTTCACTTTATAATCTTCAATTAATATTTGTCGGATCATCTCTTTCGTGGTCGTTTTCCCGCAAGTCCCTGTAACACCAATAACAGGAAGATCAAAGAGCCCTCGGTAGTATTCAATAAATCCCCAATAAGCCTCTTCTAATTGAGCTGTTTTAACAAGAATAATATTTCCCTCTAAGTTCGTGCACAGCTCAGGGTGATCTGTTATAACGACAATTGAATGATTTTCTTTCCAATACTTCCCTCTAATCGGTTCTCTATCTAAATGAAAGATGAGTGTATGATCCTCTATATCCTTTTTAGCGTAGTTTATAGCATGTTTAATAACAGGATTTCCTGATCCATAACAAAGGTCTCCTCCCGTTTGTTTAAGGATTTCATTTAATGTGAAGTGCTTCATGTTAAATCCTCCTTTTCTTCTTCGTAACCAGCCAGTGAAGACGCATAATTAAGCAGACGAATCCCCGCCAAAGTACGCAGCTTGTAGGCTCTAATTTGTGAGAATAGACTATCTGGTTTTGCATTTATTTCAAGTAACTTTATGGAACCGTACTGATCTATACATAAATCTACCGCCAGCTCCCCAAAAGGACCCACTTTCTCCTCTACTGTTGCAACAATATTTTTAGATACTTTAGCTAATTGGTTTATAATGAGCCTTCTGTCTGTTGGATCAGGATATAAACTGTTTAATATTTTACTGAGGCGCATATTCGTTTCAGAATCTTCCGTTAGCACATCTTCACCGGTGAGACGCGCAACCATACCCGTTCGAAGCCAAATTTGCTTTTCATTTTTTTGCATATAAACCCGTATTTCTAAATTTTTATCTTTATGCTGTTTTCTGCGAATTCCTTCCTGAACAAGATAAGGATTGTTTTTCATCAAAGGAGAGAGCAAAGTAAATAATTCTTCCATATTACTGAATTGATGCAGCTCTTTTTTATTAAGATCAAACCAAAAGATGCCTGTTGGTCGGCGAACGATACGCATGACTCCTTTACTTAAGGCTCCGCCAAGCGGTTTTAAATAGACTTCTCCGTAGTTATCAAGCATTTCTGCAATGTCACCAGAATTTTGTACCAGACGTGACTCTGGAAGAAATTCTTCATATTCTTTCATAAGAAGTTCATATGTTGCCCACTTATCTCCCGTGAGCTGAAACAAATTTGAAGAATTAACAAAAGGAATTTTATAAACCGCCTGAAGTTTTGCCCTTACTTCATCTATTAAAATATTCTTTCTGCCATCTATGAAATAACGGTCATAAATAACAGCAGGAAAAGGATAAAGCCCTTCACCGTTAATAGTTGTTCCTTTAACCAATTTTTTCTCCCAATCAATATCTTCGGGTTCAAACACATATACAAGCATTCGCTTTTCAGTTGCTAAGCGACATAGATGATGGAAATAGGTTGTTTGTCTTTCAAAAGGACGGTTAGCAAGAATGCCAATGATAGGACCTAAAGTTATGATGCCTTCTGAAGCTGATAGCTTGGGGCACCAATCTTTCGGGAGAGATAGTTTATCACGGAGAGATTTAGAGAGTTGAACCATATTTGGATGGCGAAATGAAAAAGGATAAGAATGAACAGTTGCAGTTGATATTGCCTTTCCTGCACTAACAATCGTAGACTGCCCCTCTTTGAGGCCGTATTTTAAACGGAGCTTTTTGGGGATTTGAATAATATGTCCGCGGTCATAGATTTCTTTAGAAATCTTTACATTCCAATTCCGCCGAATATCATTTGATTCATCACAAGGAATTTCTTTTTCTATCATTTCAAATAGAAAAGATAGTTCATTTTGATAATGTGGATAGCTGGATGTTTTCATAAGATTGGCCTTGATATCTTTCCACATTCGTTTAAGAAAGATTTTATTCCCTTGATAGTAAGCACGTTGCGTAAGTGGATGAAATAAAAATTCGCTTTTTAATTCATGATGATGGGTAGCAACTAGCTGAGCAAGAGCTAAAGTGGAGAGAGTAATTCTAGGGTCGATAATCCAAGAGCTTAAAGTTAAATACTCAAATCCATACGGTTTTTCACGATAGCGTCCAATACCTCCATGGTTCGTTTTCCGTCTGAGTTTAGCGGTCTTAGATTCTTCTATCAGCGCTATTGGAATAGCAAGGTAGTGGTCAAGAGCTCTTAATAAGGATAAAGAAAGCGGAATGCCAAAATGAATATGTCCTCCACATTGATACCCTGAAAACGGCATGCTGCCTGCCCGAAAATGAATATTTTCATATGGTACCTGTGCAGATGCTTTTTCTATTAACTTTTGGATGTTCTCAAATAGTTCTGTTGATGAATTCGCTTTTTCAGGCCTAACTTCTACTAATGCATACTCACCGCTATCTTGCTCTATTTGTCTTTCATCACAGCCTACCGGACCTTCAACAGAAAAAAAAGTAGAAGCTGGTAGAAGCTCTCCATCACAACTTAACATAAACTCAACGTCAGCACCCATGCTAAAAGGAACACTAGGCTTTAATGGATTTTCTATCCATTCACTTTCTGATGAGTTAATATCTGTGACGATGCACTCTCCATTTTCTAATAACCCCATTTTGACAAAGCCGCTTTTAGCTCCCGTTACGTAGAGCGCTCGAATGGCTACGTTCATCAGCATTTCCGGTACATCCATGCCGTGTACCTGTTCTAATTTCCAGCCGAAGGCTTGCGTTCGAATGGGTATTTCATTAAATACAACATGTTCACTGGTCACTACTTGTACTGTTTTTACGCTCAGTCCTTCTACTTCTAGACAATATTCTTTGTCTATTGCATATATTTTCGTAAAATAATCATACCCTTCATATATTGCTTGGTCCTTTGTATTTACGATAACAATATCTCTTCCGCTATGGTGACCATACTTCCTCCCTATCACTGGATATGAACAGGTTTTGGGGTCAACTAATTCAACAGACGGTATATTATTCAGATTAAGAGTTTGCAACGTCATTTCTTTATCAGATAATATCCCTAACTCTTCTCTCATTGGATCCATTTTAAAGCCTCCTAATTAAAACTTTCTATCGTATTTTGCTACTTTAATGCCCTATAACAATAATCAGCTACTCATATAGTATGTAACTGGACAAAAAAATCCTGTACATTTATCTATTTATTTCCACCCTCTCTAAAAACTTTTTATGTATGTATTTAACACGTGTAATAATTCACCGATTTTATTTTTACTGCATTTATTATAGAAAGGATAGATTTCAAACGATATAAAAGGAGAAATAGTCAATGACATTAAAATTCATTCATGGAAACTACTTAAAATACAACAAAGGAACTGGTTTTATAAGCTGTCATGTGGATGCACTTCATGCAGAACCACCTGCTGCTGATTTATTTACGGATAAAGTTGTAGAAAATTTAGTCAAGAAAACAGGATGTGCAGGAATCGTTAGTACGGTTTCCAGAACCATAGCAGATTTAAATAGAAACCTAAATAAAACAAACCATGAGGGGATACATGAATATAGAAGAACAATCCAAGAAATTGTTAAATCTTTGAAGATAGTAGATGATAATAATTGCCTTTTAACACCCTATTTGCATTTATCTTTTCATGGAATGAAGGATACACATTATGGGCCTCATGCAATTGAAGTGGGGACTTTATATGGACAATCTTGCTCAAAGGAAGTTAAAGATTGGTTTCAACAGGAGCTGACTAAAAAATCTGAAGATTCGTTCCCGAAAATCCATGTAATATTTGATAATAAATTTGTTGGAAACGAATCAATTGCCTTTCACAGACAAGGTGACAATAGCGGCTATCTAGGTTACAGTCATCATTTTAATACGTTTCAAATTGAATTATCCCGGACTCTGCGCAGCAAACACAGAACTACTATAACAAAGATATTTTCCGAGATTATTGATGACTTTCAACAAACATTCTTCGCTACTTAGTTTTTAGGAATCTTTTCCGTCTACTATTTCTTTTATATATTTAGGTAAAACAAATGATGCATGGAAAATTTCAGGATCAATATATTGAGTATCTGTATGCTGCAGCTTCGTCAAATCGGCCTGAAGAGGATCCATTTTTTTAGAAGCAATCGTAAAACTCCAAATGCCGCAAGGGAAAAGAGGTATCGTCACTAAATATGTGCGGACAATTGGAAATAGCTCCTTTAAATTTTTAATTGTGCCTTGTAATGTAGAAGTATTGTAGTAAGGAGATCCCGATTGAAAAACAACCACGCCGTCATCCTTAAGGCTGTTGTAGACATATTGATAAAAATCAGGTTGAAATAGTTTTTTTCCCGGTCCAACAGGGTCAGGCCGATCAATTATGAGAACATCATAAACTCCCTTTTGTTCTTGAATCCAATCTATTCCATCGCGATGTATCATATTGAGCCTCGTTTCACCATTATAACAAGAAGCCGGAGTTAGCCATGTGCGGCAGATTTCTGTAACTTTTGGGTCGATTTCGACTACATCAATTTGTTGAATTCCGGCATACTTCATGGCCTCCCGTGCAGGACCACAGTCTCCTCCGCCAATCATCGCAACTTTTTTGGGATTTGAATGCGTTATAATTGGCACATGGCTAATCATTTCATTATAAATAAACCCTTCTCCTGTTGAAATTTGTGGAGTACCATCTAGCACCAACATTTTCCCATACCATTTTGTATCCACAATACTGATTTGTTGATAGGAAGATTGCTCATAGTGAAGCAGACTTTTTACTTTATACCCCATTTTCACTCTAGCCTGTCCAACGTAACTCCATATCCAGAGAACCCCATTATCATCCTTTTTATAACCTGAAAGAGGATGCTTTTCTGTCACTTTTTCCACCTTCTATTTCAAAAATTTGTGTTCTATATAAAATATGAATTATTTTTTATTTCGCTATAATTCGATAGCACAAATTTATAGATGCTTACTCTATTAATCTCTTCTAATTTCAATTTCCCTTCCATTCTTTCGACAATATTTCTACTTACTGTTCTTTCAAAGCTTTTTAACCGTTTCTTCATCAGCACTTAGATAGAGTGTAAGTCTAAGTTATCTCTCCACTTTTATCTGGGTCCGTTCTTCAGTAAAAGTACGGAAGAAAACCTAACACAGAATGATACATAAGAAAGAAAGCGTAGTATCATAATTACCATATTGCAACAGCTTTACGCTGGATATAAAAAAGGAGGTTTTTAAGTAATGTTTTCTAAACGGCCCTTATCTGTACTTCTTATCTCGACTTTATCTATGATTATTGCTTTTTCAGTATGGTCTGTCTTCGCACCTATCGCTGCAGATATTCAAGTAATGTATTCATTAACCAATGCTGAAAAAAGTATCTTAATTGCCACTCCCGTCTTATTAGGTTCCCTCATGCGAATTCCGATGGGGATTTTAACAGATCGCTTCGGGGGAAGAAAAGTCTATTCTTTGACTATGCTGGCTCTTTTACTCCCTACTATTTGTGCAGGCTTTACTCATTCTTATTCTATGCTGCTCTTTTGGGCATTTTTTATCGGCATGGCTGGAACAACATTTGCTATTTCCATTACATATGTCTCTAAATGGTATTCACCTCAAAAGCAAGGTTTTATTTTGGGAATTGCCGGGATGGGCAACTTAGGATCGGCGGTAGCAAGCTTTAGTATTCCACTTATCTTTTCTTCTTTTGGCTTGCCTTGGGTATTTTGGAGTTTAGCAATTGCGGTAGCCTTAATGGCTCTTTTATTATGGATAGGAACTTCAGACCACCCTTCTGCTGCTTCCCCCAAAACGCTGCAGGAATCTTTATCGGTATTAAAATTTAAAGAAACGTGGTTTTTATCCGTTTTCTATTTTTTAACATTTGGTGGATTTGTAACGTTCAGCATCTATCTTCCTACCATTTTGCATGATCAATTTAATGCTTCAACTGTAGACAGTGGGCTGAAAACAGCTGTATTTGTCGTACTAGCAACGTTTGTACGGCCTCTTGGAGGATATTTATCGGATGTCTTCGGAGCAAAAAAAGTACTCACCTTCGTCTTTACCGGAATGCTACTAATAGGGTTATTTATTGCATTTACCATCACTGCCTTCTCCCTATTTAGCGTAGGTTGTTTACTTGCAGCCATTACCCTTGGTATCGGAAATGGAGCTGTTTTTAAAATGGTTCCATCTGTTTCAACAGGAAATATTGGAGCTGTTACCGGGATCGTAGGAGCATTCGGAGGAGTAGGCGGCTTCTTTCCCCCTATTGTGCTAGGCTTTATAAAAGATACAAGCGGAGACTACGTTGTCGGTTTTTCCTTACTAGCGCTTTTTGCCCTATTCTGTCTCTTACTAAATTATTCTGGATTCAAAAACCAAAATGTACGTATTAACCAAAAGCACCTTGCCTGATTCCATGCAAAAAGCCTCTTTTTTCAAGAGGCTTTTTGCATCAGCATTTTTAATAGCTGCTTCTTTTTACAGAAGGGCTAATCTTCACAGCACTTACTTTAAACCCTGGCATCTTACAGGCGGGATCTAATTTCTCAGAAACAAGGTTATTAACATTTTGAGAATCCGCCCAGTGAAAAGGAACAAATACGGTATCTGGCCGAATGCCCTCTGAAAATTTGCTTCTTACCACAACCCTTCCATATGAAGATTCAATTTGTACTAATTCTTGATTCAAAATTTCATATTTTTTCGCTGTTGAAGGGTGGATTTCCATAAAAGATTCGAAATTTCTAGCAGATAAAGATGCACTTTTTCGCGTTTGTACACCCGTTAAATAGTGCGACATCACTCTCCCCGTTGTTAAATAGAGAGGGTATTTTTCCGTTATTTTTGCTTTAGGTACAATAGCTTGATTCGAGACAGGGACCATCATCGCTTTTCCATCACTATGAGCAAAACGCGTTTCAAACAGGCGCTCGGTTCCTTTATCTGTTAAGCTTCTGCATGGCCATAAAATTCCTTTTTCCTCTCGTAATCGTTCGTACGTAATACCAGAGTAATCCGCGATCCCTCCTTTACTTGCTATTCGCAGTTCATTAAATATTTCTTCAGCTGATGCAAACGAAAAATGTTCCTCTTTCCCTAAAACTTTAGCAATTTCACACAGTATTTCCCAGTCGTGTTTGATTTCGCCGCGGCATGGAAAGCTAGCTTCGCGTAATGTAACTCTTCCCTCTACATTTGTCATAGTTCCTTCATCTTCCAAGTAGGAAGATGCTGGTAAGATCAAGTTTGCTAATTTTGCTGTTTCTGATTCAAACATATCTGCTACTACTAGAAAATCAAGCTTTTCAAAAGCCTTCTTAACAAAATTAGCGTTTGGATTTGAAACTGTTGGATTTGAACACATCAAAAACAACCCTTTAATTTCACCGTCATGAATTTTTTCAATCATCTCATATGCAGAAACACCTTTTCTAGGAAGGTCTTTCTCCTCTATGTTCCACACATCCGCTATATACATCCGGTGCTCACGATTTTCGATTGAACGGTAGCCTGGAAGCTGATCCGCTTTTTGACCATGCTCCCGGGCTCCTTGCCCATTTCCTTGACCGGTAATGGCCCCATATCCGCAGCGAGGTTTACCAATTTTCCCAACAGAAAGTAGAATATTTAAAAAATTTCGCACCGCAGCACTTCCGTCTGTTTGCTGCTCTACCCCTCTAGCAGTAAAAATCATTCCCGTTTTTCTTTGACCAAACATACGGGCAGCTTGGTACATCTCTTCAAGTGGCACTCCCGTTATTTCTTCAATGATATTAAATTCTAGAGACGCCACATATTGAATTACTTCTTCAAATCCATTTACACGTTCTTGTAGAAATCGTTCATCTAGATAATTTTCTTCGATAAGGACCTTCAAGATTCCATTGGCTAATGCCGCGTCGCTTCCCGGCTTAAGTTTCAAGTGTAAATCAGCTATTTTAGTTGTAGCGGTTTCTCTTGGATCAATTGCAATAATAAATGCTCCGTTTTCTTTTGCTTTCTCAAAATAAGGCATAATCGTTGGCTGACATTCCGCAATATTTGTTCCAGCTAACATAATACATTCAGTAAACGGAATCTCTTGCAAGCTATTCGTAAATCCTCTGTCCATGCCAAATGTTTTACTAGCAGCAGAAGCAGCAGCCGACATACATAAGCGTCCATTGTAATCAATATATTTTGTTTTTAACGCAACTCGAGCAAATTTCCCTAATAAATAAGCTTCTTCATTTGTAATAGAGGCACTTCCATAAACACCTAGCGCATCTGCTCCATTTTTCTCTTGAATCTCTGTAACGTTTTCTTTAATATAGTGAAGAGCTTCTTTCCAAGAAATCTTTACAAACTCTCCGTTTACTTTTAATAAAGGATATTGAATCCGATCTTTATGCAAAGGATGCTGATGCGCATTCATTCCTTTGATACATAACCTTCCTTGAGAAGTAGGGTTATCTGTTCCAATTGTTTTATACGTTTTCCTTTTTACATGTGTTTGTTCAACTAACTGCATTTTGCACTGCATGCTGCAGTAAGGACACTGAGTATTATAGATACGCTCGGTTTCAACTTGCTTTTGCTGCTCACGAAAATATTTCAATAGCATCTCAGTCATCGTAGGTCACCCTTCTTTCCTATAATAAATATGTGATTGCACGAGAGCGCTCTGAACTGAGCTGCTTCATTAAATACTCTCGATTGTCTATCTCAAACAAAACTTCTCTGACATGAACAATTCCTACTCGTTCGATCCAGCTCCCGACAGTTTCTAAATAGTTTCCTGTTTCACGGTAATATTGAATCAAAGAACAGCTGATTTCTACTGCTTCTTCGTTCGTTTCGGCCACATAAAACAGCTCCCCGCTTCTGTCTTCTGCGCTGCTTCCGCCGACATATATTTCCCATCCTCTGTCTATTCTGCTTAATCCTATATCACTTGTTGTTACATTCTCTGCAATGTGAGAACACGAAGCAATACTGATTTTGATATCACATGGGGTCTTTACATATTCAAGCTGTTTATCTAATTCATTTGATAAAGCAAGAGCAGGTTCATGCTGACAAATACACGTTCCTTTTCCTATATAAACAGATACATTTTTAACTGTACGTTCATATAGCTGCTGAAGTCCTCTATCTATTTCCTCACTTATCAACGGAAGATATTCTTTTTTCACTCCAATAAGTTGAATGCGCTGATCACTTGTTAAACGAATATTAGAGATGTTGTACCTTTCAGCTACATTTGCTATGTTCCTTAATTCCTGTACATTTGTCAGACCACCGTGAATTTGCGGTACCACTGCATAAGTCCCATCGTGAAGCAAAACGGCCTGTTCATTCTCCGTAGTAAATAAAGAATGTCGATTGTTTTCATAATGAGGATGCATCATATCTAAATAGTAATGAAGACCGCCTTCACATAACGAACAGCCTTTCATGTCTTTAAACTTTAATATTTCTCTTACTTGCTGAACCGTCTCAAATTGATATTGCTGCATTTCTCTTACCAGCTCATCTTCTGATAAATGTGTACATGTACAAAAGGTTTTTTGTTCAATGATTTCATCAAACTCATCGCTTTGAATATATGTTAAAAGATCTGTTACAAGGGGTTTGCATCCTCCGCATGAACCAGAAGCTTTCGTGCAATTTTTTATTTCATCTACTGTCGTTAAATCATTTTTCTGTACTGCTTCAATAATGGCTCCCTTTGTTACACCATTACAGTTGCATACCATATCTGTAAGTGGCATAGAAGCTACTGCATTTTCTTTTTCATGTTGAGAAGGAAATAATTGTACTTTTTCCGCTTGCGACAAATCCTTTTTTTCATTAATCATTTGTGATAGCTTTATAGCCTCACTGGTATCTCCAAAAAGAACAGCTCCCACTATTTTCCCCTCGCGAAAAACGACTTTTTTGTATATACCATCTAACATATTCGAAATAGTAATGGCTTTTGCACCTTGATTTTCCTTGAACTCTCCGACTGAGTAAACGTCTATTCCTGATATTTTTAATTGAGTGGAAAGAACGGACCCGCGATAACCATCGTTTTTTATTTGGCAAAGATGTCGCGCTAAGACTTTTCCTTGTTCGTAAAGAGGAGCAACAAGGCCGTATGTCATCCCTCGATGTTCCGCGCATTCACCTACTGCATAGATATCCGGGATGCTCGTTTCTAAATAATCATTTACGATGATTGCTCTATTTGTTTCTATTCCGCTTTTTTTAGCTAGATTAACATTTGGCCTCACTCCTGTAGCCATTACAACTAAATCAGCTGCAATTTTGCTGCTATCGTTAAATCGGACGCCTTCTGCTCGATTTTCCCCTATAATCTCATCCGTATGCTTGTTTAATAGAAAACTCATGCCTTGCTTTTCCAATTCTTCCCTTAACATAGCAGATGCTGCTCTGTCTAACTGTCGCTCCATTAAGAAACCCGAATGATGAATGACTTGAACATCCATTCCCAAATTTAATAGTCCCCTAGCAGCTTCCAGCCCTAACAGACCCCCTCCAATAACCGCTGCTTTTTTATATTGTTTAGAAATTTTAATCATTTCCTGACAGTCTTCGATGGTACGAAAACCGAGGACACCTTCTTTGTCAGACCCTTTAACGGGGAGCATATACGGGCTCGAGCCAGTAGCAAGAATAAGCTTGTCGTACATCGTCTCTCTGTTTTTATCTGTTTTTATTATTTTTCTCTTAGTGTCTATGTGCGTAACGCTTTCTCCTTTAAATAAAGTGATATTATTTTCCTTATACCATGCCAAAGAATGAATATTGATATCTTCAAGCTTTGTACTGCCTTGTAAAACGGTTGATAATAAAATTCGATTATAGTTAACGTGAGGCTCACTTCCAAAAACAGTAATATCAAAACCATCTGGAGAATGAATAAGAATTTCTTCAATACAGCGCATTCCTGCCATTCCATTTCCGATTAATATCAGCTTTTGTTTCGTCATATAAAAACCTCCAACACATAGATTCAGACCGTAAAATATACAGTTTTTATTATTCCATAAACTTCTCTAAAAGAAATGAACCTTGTTATAACTTCTAACATTAAAATCTGTTTAAAGCGTATGAATACGCCGATACCATTCGTTGAAAGCAAGCTTTTATATAGAAGATTAATATGCTTTAAAAAGGGGTAGAAAAAAGGATGCTATGCTTATATCACCTTTCCCTACGCCTTATAAGTAATCTATATAAAATTTTGTTATCTTCTTTTTGTCTACTATTTATTTATTTTGAAATCAATTATGATAAAAGAAAGAGTCTGAATTGGAGGTTTAAAACATGTCAATAACCGTTCACGCCACTCAGTGGATTCATTTTCAAATTAAATTGTATAACCTTCATTCCAAAACGAGATCGCTTAAAGATCAAAAACTAGAATTACCTCTGCCAGAATTCCATCAAAATCTAATCATATTTACATCAGCAGCTCATCATGGCCTTACGTTTGGATATCAAGCCATTCAATGGGATACACCCTATACTTCCTGTCCGATTTACATAGAGCATCAGTCTATTCCATGGTCCACTTTAGAACAACGTTCCCATAAGCACATAACTGAACATATTACAGCTATTTTCTTAGAGACAATGTTTTATAGACAAAGTCAATTCAAACAATGTCAATTTTGTTTTGAATTTATCATTCCTGAGAGTCTTTTTGACCATACAACCTGTCAAAACTGCGCATCACGACATTTTGGAGTGGTGTATTAATTAACAAACAAAAGCCTGAAGGAGTCAGAAAATCTCTGACTCCTTCAGGCTTTTGTTACATGACTAGCTGAACAAAAAGTGGAATAACGGCAACTGTGACGACGCCTACAATAACAACTGCAATACTTGCCATGGCTGCCTCTACTTCTCCCATTTCAATTCCCACGGCTACTCCCAGCGCATGTCCAGAAGTTCCAAGAGCTAATCCTTTTGAAATTGGATTCTTCACCTTGAATATTTTTAAAAATAAAGCGCCCAGCGCATATACGATGACTGCGTTAAAAATAACAGCAAAGGAAGTAATAGCAGGAATCCCTCCAATATCTTGAGACAATGGGAGCGCAATCGCTGTTGTAGCTGCTTGCGGAAGCATTGATTTCATCACAACTTCATCCATATGAATACCTTTAGCAATCGCAAAAATAATCGCTACCGAACAAACTGACCCTACTGCAATAGAAGAAAGAATTTGCCACCAGTACTTTTTTAATTTATCGGCTTGCTTATATAAAGGGATGGCAAAAGCAATTGTTGCCGGTTCTAAAAAGAAGCTGATAATCTTCCCGCCGCTGCTATATTCCTCATAAGAAAAATGACCAATTTTCAAAAAAGCAATTCCTAGTACCATTGCCACAAATAAAGGAGTAAATAAGAAAAAACCTTTTGACTTTTTAAATAAATACGTTCCAATGCCGTACGCAGCTAAAGAAACCACGATTCCAAAATACGGATTCATCTTTCCAACCACCTTGTCTCTTTATAATTGATGTTAAGCAATACCTTGTTTTTTCGTTTTTTCACTCATATCTACATCTTTTATTTCTTCTTTTGCTTTATTATCTTTTGTCATGCCAAGTATAAGCTGTGAAAATAAGCCTGTAACGCCTAACAAAATAATCGTTGCCACGATGATAACTAAACAAATTTGAATGCCGTACTGCTGCATAACACCTAATGAATTCATAACAGAAATACCTGCTGGTACAAATAAAAATCCGATCAAAGAAGTTAAAGCCGTTCCCAGTGATTCAACTTGCTCTAGTTTAATAATCTTCAAGCAGAGTGCAAGAAATAACAGCACAAGTCCAATGACTGAAGCAGGCATTGGAAAAGGCAAATGCTCTGCAATAAAATCTGAAATCAACATAATTACGGAAAAAATAAATGCTTGTGTTAAGAAGCCATACACTTTTTTAGCACTCATTTCTTTCACCTCTCTCTGTTTGTTGACTTCATTATATAAAATGAAAATCAATAGGAAAGCGTTTTCAAATCAAAGAGTCAAATATTTGTGCTCACTTACAAAAATCGAGCCTTGAAATGCAAAAAACAGCTTGCCAAAATGCATACGCAAGCTGTTTTTTTCTTAAATTCCTAAACGTTTCTTTAATTCTTTAGCATATGTACGGCTGACAGGAACTCGCTCATCGTTTTTCATTACTAAATTATACGTAGAATTAAACCAAGGCTGTACTTCGGAAATATGATCTACGTTGACGATATATCCCCTGTGCACACGACTAAACGACTGAGAAGGGAGCTTTTTTTCTAGCATAGCAAGCGTATCAGCAGTATGGTAGGATTCTGTTATAGTCTGAATGGTGACTTCTCCTTCTATTAACCCTACAAACAAGATGTCCTTTATATTCACCAACACAATCGAATCGTCTACAGAAATCGCTAACTTTCCAGTTTGAGAAGAAGACTCTCCTAACGATTCTTCTTCTTTCACAGCGGAATGAGGAACACGCATTTTTTTATATTTATGAATGGCCTGCACCACTCTTTCTTCGTCAAAAGGCTTCAAAATGTAATCAATTGCATCTACTTCAAAGGCTTGTAAAGCGTACTGATCGTACGCGGTTGCAAATATAATAGCTGGCGGATTTTTCATTTTTTTAAGCCTTTTAGCAATATCAAAACCGCTGTCATCTGACAGTTGTATATCTAAAAATAATAAATCCGGCTTTTCATCCATCATTTTATCCAACGCCTCTTCGATACTTTCAGCTTCTTCAATGAAGTCTACTTCTTTCGTTCGATGTAATAAATATTTTAATTCATCTCGCGCTAACATTTCATCATCTACTATTAGTACTCGCAGCATATTATACACCCTCGCTTTTTAATTCAATTGGTATAACAAACGAAACCGCTGTTCCTTCTGTTATGTCAAACTCTAGCGTTGTTTCTTTTCCAAATAATCCGTGCAAACGTTGTTTAATATTGTAAAGAGCCGTCCCCGTTCCTTTTTCTGAAAAAACGGGCTGATTGCCAAGCTTTTGCAATCGTTTTGTGTCTATACCTTGTCCATTGTCTTTTACCTTTACGTATACATATTTATCTTTTGTCTCAATATGAACTTCTACGCGACAGTGCTTTTGTTTACGCGGAAAGGCGTGCCGAATGGCATTTTCCACAAGCACTTGAAGAATAAATGGTGGAAGCAAGACATCATCTAGCCCTTCTTCAATATACATGTCAATTTCGTATTTATTAGGGAACCTGGCTTGTTCAAGCGATAAGTACGCGTGAACATGATCAAGCTCTTTTGATAACGGAATCAACAGCTGCCTTGCACCTTGCAAATTGGAACGAAAATAAATGCTTAGCTGCAAAAGCAGCTTTCTGGCTTTTTCTACGTCCTGTCTGCACAGCGCCGATATCGTATTAATAGCATTAAATAAAAAATGAGGATTCACCTGAGCCTGTAAAGCTTTAATCTCCGCATCTTTTAGCAATTTACTTCGAAGCTCTGCTTCGCCGAGCTCTAGCTGAGTTGAAAAAAGTTTAGCTAATCCTTCTGCCAGCTCTTCCTCCACTCGGCTTAACCCGCTCGCATCTTTAAAGTACATTTTTAGTGTTCCAATGGTAGTACCGTGAGAAGTAAGCGGCATCACAATAGCGGCATGAAGCGGGCAGTCTTTATGCTGACAATCAATTTGTTCTCTCGATTTTGCTTTCATAATTTTTCCTGTCTTCAGCACTTCGTGAGACAGCCCGGTAATTAAACTATGCGAAGGAACGTGATGATCAATTCCTTCCCCTACATGAGCTAAAATTTTGTGCGTATCAGTTAGCGAAACAGCATCCGTACCTGTGAAGCGATGAATAATATTTGCAACATTTTCACATGATTCACTAGTAAGACCCTGACGAAAATGTGGAAGAGTTTGATCCGCAATTAATAATACTTTGTGTGTCTGAAGCGCTCTCATTTGTTCCTCTTGCCGTAAAATGGACTGAATAATAGATAAGAAAATATAGCTTCCCGTGCCATTTACAATAATCATTGGAATAGCAATAATACTCACTAGCGTCCATGCCGAATCAAACGGTTTAGCAAATAATAAAATAATCAGCATCTGAAGCGTTTCCATCGCTATGCCTACAAGTGCAGCAAAGCGCGGTGTAATCGTTCGATGTTTTTTCCGGTAGGCATAGCCGATATATCCAGTTAACACCCCTGCTAAAACGGATGAAACTGCACAGCTAAACGCCGTACTCCCTCCTAACATAAAGCGATGAACGCCAGCAAGTATTCCTACTCCTAAACCAACAAATGGACCGCCAAGCAGACCGCCCATTTCCACACCCATAATTCGTGTATTTGCAATCGAGCTTGATGGATCTACTTTTAATAATAAGTCTTCATTTCGAATAATTGTTCCTTGAATCTCAATTCCCGTGTAGTTACTAATAATGCTAAAAAGAGAAAAAATAAAAATAAGTACAGCTTTTCCTTTATATCCTTGCTGTTTGCGGAGAAATTGCCGAAAAACTTTTGTATGTGCCAGCAAAAAACCTAAGATGACAATAACTCCGACTCGTTCTACCATCATAATTAATAAATGAATCATTTCTAGCCACCCTTTGCTGTCCGTTTCTACTTTATATTGTTACATTGATGGTGGCAGAAATCTAGCTTTACAAATAGAAAAAAAGCTGTGCGAATACGTACTGTATTCGCACAGCTTGATTTTAAGCTTGAACCGTTTTAAAAAATTGAGGCAAGTAATCTTTATGAGCTTCTAGCATCTCGTCTACAATTTGCTTAGCTAGTTTATCAGAAGCCACAAGAGGATTAATGGTTAATGCTAAAATAGCTTTATCATAATCTCCGGTCACTGCTGCTTCAGCTGCAATACGCTCAAATGACTTAATTGTTTGAACAAGACCTCGCACAGGTACAGGAAGGTCGCCGACTGAAATTGGCTTCGGTCCATCTTTTGTAATGATACAGCTTACTTCTACGGCAGAATCAGCAGGAATACTTGCTATGGCACCATTATTGATAGTATTTACGGGCTGAATATCACCTTTATCCGTGTAAATGGATGTAATCAATCGAACGGCTGCATCACTATAATAGGCTCCGCCGCGCTGTTCTAATTGAGGCGGTTTAATGTCTAGATTAGGATCTTCATACAGTTCGAACAGCTCTTTTTCCAACTGTTTTACGACTTCTGCTCTCGTTTCACCTTTTTCATAATTAACGAGCTCTTTTTCTACCATTTCACGCGTTTTATAATAGTACATGTGATATGGACACGTTAACGCATTTAGGGCTTTTGTAAATTCTGGCTCCCATCCAAGTCCCGCTACATTTTTCACAAAGCTGCTGTTAGTTGGATCACTCAATAAATCAATAACTTGATCTTTAACGCTTACACCATCTACATATACATCTAATCCATAGACCATGTGATTTAAACCAGCAAAATCAATTCGAATGCGAGAGTGATCTACATCAAGCAGCTTAGCAATCCCCATTTCCATTCCGATTGGTACATTACAAAGTCCTACAATCTTTTTAATGTTACTATAGCGGAGCACAGCTTCTGTTACCATGCCTGCAGGATTTGTGAAGTTAATCAGCCAAGCTTCTGGACATAACTCTTCAATGTCACGGCAGATATCTAAAATAACGGGAATCGTGCGAAGTCCTTTAAATAATCCGCCCGGTCCATTTGTTTCTTGACCAAGCACCCCGTATTTTAGCGGTATTCTTTCATCTTTCGCTCGTGCATCTAACAAACCAACTCGGAATTGAGTCGTTACGAAATCTGCATCTTTTAGTGCTTCTCTTCGATCTAACGTTAAATGAACATTAATTGGCAAACCTGATTTTTTCACCATTCGTTTTGCCAAATTACCAACAATCTCTAGCTTTTCTTTTCCTTCTTCAACGTCTACTAGCCACAGTTCTCGAACTGGAAGTTCATCGTATCGTTTAATAAATCCTTCTATTAGTTCAGGCGTATAGCTTGAACCTCCGCCAATCGTTACAATCTTAATACCTTTTTTCATAGTGTAATCCCCCCAGAAATTTTGATTGCTTCATATAAATCTACAAATTCAGTAGCCATTTCTTTTACCGTCATCGCATTCATTAAATGATCTTGAGCATGAATCATGAGCAGAGAAATTTCTGTGCTTTCCCCTCTAATTTCACCTTGAATTAACGACGTTTGGATATGATGAGCAGCATTTAATTCTTCTGCAGCTTGTGTAAGCTTTTCACGTGCTTCTGAAAAATTTCCGCTTTTGGCAGCTGCTATCGCTTCCATTGCTGAACTTCTGCCGTTTCCACCGTGTAAGATTAATTTAAAAATATATTCTTGAATGCCTTCCATCCTTTATCCCTCCTCACACAATATCTTTCTTTGTATCACTTGGTACCCCTTCAGCTGCAGGCTGTATACCATTTTCTTCAGTGAATTTTTGTTTATCCCACATTCTAAAGAAAGGATAATAAATGCAAACAGAGATTCCGATATTAATAGCTTGCATAACTGCACCCGATAATTTCCCTCCTGTTGCCAAATAGCCAGAAATAATCGGAGGCATAGTCCAAGGAACCGCAATACCTGCTGGTTTTGCTACCAGTCCTGTCGACATCGCAATATAGGTTGCTACTACCGTCACAAGAGGGGTAATAATAAACGGAATAAGCATCATTGGATTCATCACCATCGGAAGTCCAAAGATGATTGGCTCATTGATGTTAAAAAGAGCTGGTCCTATTCCTAACTTACCAAGCTGCTTCATTTGTTGACTGCGTGCTTTTAAAATCATAGCTACAACTAGAGCTAACGTTGCTCCGCTGCCTCCGATATTAATCCAAATATCAAAGAACTGCTGTGTAAAAATATTTGGTAATGCTTCATGATTAGCAAATGCAATTCGGTTTTCATCCATAGCTCCATACCAAATGGGAGCCATAATTCCACCGACAATATTCGCTCCATGAAGTCCACATGACCACATGAGCATAATAACAAGTTCGGCAACTAGCGTACCGCCTAAACTGCCGCCTAACACACCTAAAGGCTTTCCAAGCAATTCTCCAACGATATTATGCAGACTTCCAAAATGCGTTTGTTCTACTAACAAACGTAAAATCCAAATAAATGCTATTACCGTAAAGCCAGGAATAAGAGCAGCAAACGATTTTCCAACAGCGGGAGGAACCCCATCAGGCATCTTGATGATAATGTCTTTTTGAATAAACCATCTGTAAATTTCCGTAGAGAGAATCGCGACAATCATTGCTACAAAGAGTCCTTTACTTCCCATTAAAGCGGTTGGAATTCCGCCGTCTACTAAAATAGCTTCTTTGGCTCCACTTGGGAGAAAGGACACTTTATACGGAGTAGCAAGTAAAAAAGCAGCAAGTGAAATAGCCCCTGCGGACAAAGCATCTACTCCGTATTTTTCAGCTAACCGATAGGCTATTCCGAAACAAGCAAGCAGCGCCATAATATCGAATGTAGCTCCAACTGGATAGGCCATTTTCGTTGCCCATTCTTTTCCGAAAATCCCTGCCATAAAGTCGTTATAACCTGGTATCGGTAAATTCGACAGTATTAAAAATACTGAACCGATAATAATGAGCGGCATTGTCAGAACAATACCGTCTCGAAGTGCTTGTAAATGGCGTTGACCCGCCATTTTTCCAGCGATAGGCATTACTTTGCTTTCAAGCATACTATTAAATTTGCTCATGTAGTCCACACTCCTATTTTGAAACTAGTTGAACTGCAAATTTTAACACTTGTTCTCCATTACACGTTCCGTAGTGAACAGGATTTATAACGTCAACTGGCACTCCTTTTTCTTCACCTAGCTTCTTAAGCTGCGGCAATAGGTAACGCACTTGAGGTCCTAATAAAAGTACATCCGCTTGATCAATATGGTTGCGAACAGAGTCACCAGGAACCGCCCAAATTTTATACTCCGTGCTTTGCTCCTGAGCGCTTTTTTCCATTTTTGTTACTAGTAAACTTGTAGACATTCCAGCTGCACAACATAATAGAATATTCATTTGTCATTCCCCCGTTTTTTATTTTGCTATCTGTTTTGTTGATAGTTTTATCTTAAAATAAAAGCGCTTACATTTATACACAACCTTTTTCCGTTACTAGCGGAAAAATTATGTTTGAACATTCAGATAAAAAAAGAAGCCCCTCTCTTAGACTTCTTTTTTTATCTAATATTTTTCATAAACACCTCTATAAATTCCTCATAATCCTTGCACTTTACTAAGCGCTGCACGACCTGCTTATCATCCACAACGCGGACTAACAAACTGTACATCTTTTGCAAATCGCCTTGATTATTGGCTTTTACACTTAAAAGGCAAATAAATTGTACGAGGTTTCCTTCCCACATAATCGGTTTTTTTAACGTGCAAATGGCCCAAAACGTCGTATCCGTTTGAGGAACCATAGGATGAGGAATCGCAACGAGATTGCCAAAACTTGTTGGTGATGCAGCTTCTCTTTCAAAAACAGATTCTATAAATTGAGAAGGAACTAGTCCTAGATGAGTTAATTTCTCTCCTAAAAAATGAAGCACTTCTTCTCTCGTTTGAAATTCTTGCTGTAAATATACTAATTCTTTTTTTGTGTATTCTAAGGAAGGCTGCTGTTTGTTCTTCATTAAACAATCAATTTTTTTAAAATCACTGTTTCCTAGAATCGTACTTACTTGTACTACAGGAACAGGAAGATGATCTGGAATTGGAATGGTACTAACAATAAAATCTAAAGAGTGCAGCGACATTTGGTGAAGCTTATAATACTGCGTTGTTCCTAAAATAGTCAGATTTAATCCAAAAGTAGCCTGCAGCTTATATGATAATAGCTTGGCACTCCCTACTCCCGATGCGCATACAATCAAACAGCGCTTAGGCTGATTGATAATTTTCCGACGTTCAATGGCCCCTCCAATATGTAAAGCTAAATAGCCAATTTCCGTTTCATGCATGTCGATTTCAAGGCGATTTTTCAAAACCTTCCCAGCTATAATCCCAGCTTCAAAAGCCAGAGGGTAATGACTCTTAATTCCTTCAAGCATCGGGTTTCGCAGATTCATTCCATATTTATAGCGATTGATAGCCGGTTTCAAATGCAAGCTCATGCCAAGGATCAGCTCTGAATCTTCACTAATTCCTAAATGAAGCTCTTTTTCAATTGCTTCTAATATAGCTGCTGTTAATTCATAGATATTTGTGTCAATAAACTGCTTCACTTCTTTTTCTTCATGATTGCTATTGTTGAGCATTTTTGTACCTAACAAATGAATGGCGATATATGCCGTTTCTGACTTCGGAAAACGAATCTTGAATGCATTTTCAATCTCCCGCACAATTTCAGCTGCCACTTCATATTCTTTATGTTCCATAATCTCAAGCAGATCTTCTGAATACAAAGAAATAAAATTTTCTTCTTGTATTCGCTTACAAGCTATAGCTAAATGAATGATTAAATTATTTAATCCAATGTCTGAAACCATAATATTGTATCGTTTTATTTGATTTAAAATGTGGGCTTTAATCGTTAAGATTGATTCTTGGGGCAGAATAGATATTTTATTGTATACCATATCTATTTCTTTATCTTTTCGGTTGAATATGTACTCAGACATACAGAATCTCATTTTCATTTCGTCCCCTTTAGCTTTCAAGCCATAGTTAGGACGTTTTTCTAAAAGAATATCATACTTACACAGCTGTTTTTTAACATCTCTTAAATCGTTTTGAACCGTTGACTTGCTAATATACAACTCGTCTGCTAAATCTTCGAGCTTCAAATATTCGTCTGCTAGCAGCAATCTTTTGATTAAATAATGCACGCGGTCATCAGGAACGGTTGGAATAGAAGTTGCATCAAATAATTGATTAGCCGAAAGTTCTTTTAATAGGTGATGGAACTGTTTTTCATCTAAAACGCTAAGTTCATATCCTGTCCCACGAGCTGATTTAATTTTAGCTCCGTACTGAGACAAAATGTCATCTAGCTGTTTTATATCCGTTCGAATAGTTCGAGAAGATACTTGATTTACTGTTGCTAAATATTCACTCGTAACGGTTGATAATGTAGACTGTACGGACATTAGTTCTCTTAATATGACGATCATTCTTGAATTAAGCATGTTTGCTTCTCTCCATTCTCAGAAGATTTCTCCCTTATAAAACAAATGAAAAAGGGCTGGTTATTTTAAACAAAAACAAAAAATACCTAAACAGCAACAAACAGAAACTATCTTTTTCTGTCCTTGCAGCTTAGGTTTTGCCTGCTTCATCAGTAACAACCCTAAAACAATAGGAATAAATGTCTTTATTTGTAATCTATCATTCTTTCTCTTTTTTTTCAATTTCAACTAAAGCATTAGGCTTAGTGGCTTTAATGAAATTTATGTGGTCTGTTTATACCGGTGTAGGCCCAATGCAAACGTACGGATTAAAAAGTCTAGAGTCTCATCAGTGCTTAATGACATTCCAAATCCCCCTTTATGCTCCAAAGAAGAAAACCCATGTAAAATGCTGCGAAGACTTCTAACAGCATGAAGGGCTTCATTTTCCCGAAGCTGATACGGTTTCAACACATCCAGCACTAAAAACAAAATGTTATCAGATGCTTTTTGTACTTCTTCATCCTTTATCCTTGGTGCTACCGTTGCCGTTGCTTCGTATATTCCCGGAGACTTTCTTACAAATGAAACGTACGCTTTACTTAGATGATAAACAGCGTCTTCTGCGGAAGCATGTTCGACAGTACTTTTTAAAAGATGATATAGCTGCTGCAGTCCACTTAAAGCCAGTTCTTTGCGCAGCTCTTCTAATCCTTTTATATGGTTATATAAAGACGGTGGACGAACATTTAATTCTTTTGCTAATGAAGCAATTGTAACAGCATAAAACCCTTCACGATTGGCCAAATTTTCACCTGTTTGAATAACCTTTTTGAAATCTAGTCCTTGTCGTGGCGACATCCCTTCATCTCCTTTTTTCTATTTTCACTTTCGCTTGTTGTATTGCTTTCCCCATCAATTTTAGCGGCTGAGAAAGAATTTTTCCGTGTCCAACAGCAAGAAGTGACGGGTTTAGCTCATGTAGCTTTTCTGCACTTTTAAGCGCTAGCTCTTTGCTCCACGTTCCAAAGGCAGGAAACGGAAACAGCGGTTTTAACTGACCTGATACCGCAATTCCTCCTCGCACTTGGAACGAATCTCCGGCAATTAATGCGTTCGTTCTCTGGTCTAAAAAAGACATAGATCCAGGTGTATGTCCAGGTGTAAAAATAGGAGCAAGTGAGCCTATATAAGAATCTTCTTCGATGAAATGATCAATTTTAGTTGAAACCTTTCCTAGTTTTGGTATTCCTCCACGGATTGGGTTTTGAGGTTCTTCAGAATCGAGTGTGAAATCTCCTGAAAATAATCGATAATCTCTTTGCGACATATAAACAGAAGCATTCGGTAACCTTTTTTTCAAATGATCAATCGCTCCGATGTGATCTTCATGAGTATGTGTAAAAACAATTCGAGTAATCGGTTTTCCAATTTGATCTGCAGCTTTCAAAATACCCGACGCGCTGTATGGAAGAGCCGCATCAATTAATGTAAGACTGTCTTTCTCTTCGACTAAATAACAATTCACTGGAAAAAAGCGAGGCAAAAACGTCAGTTGATACAACATTTTCTCACGAACTATTCTCATTTCCTCATCCCCTATTATCAAAATTAAAACTAATGGTATTAGTTTTAATTTTAACTAATACCATTAGTTTTATCAATCATATATTGGAAAAAACAAAAAAGTGTGAGACATAACAAAATCAATTAAATCTAAAGACGAACAAATGGGATAAAGAAGCTCGTATAGATCACTTGTTATACCCTCCCCACAAAAAAATCCGAACGCGTTTGATTCTCTATCAAGAATCAAACGCGTTCGGATCTTCCTTTAACTAAACTACTTTTTTCATAGCCTCTATTAAACTTAAACGTCTTTTCTTTCTCCTGTAGCAGCCACTACAATCGCACTGCCTTTCTTTAACTCTTCTTCATATTTTTTTGTTTCGTCTTTTGATAAGCCTAGTGAAGCCATTTTTGTTCGAAGCTCATCTTCTCTGGTTAAAAATAAACTCGCTGCTGAATGTAAAGGACCTTCTTCAGACAGTCGAATAATATTTGTGTCCGTTACTTCTGTTAAATTTTTAGAATTTTCCTTGTCATACGTAAACACGTATACTTCTTCTTTCTCAAAACCTTTGTCTGCAAATTGATTAACTGCTTCGTTAATGTTTGCTCCTTTTTCTACTACTTCAACATGTTTCATTATTTATAACCTCCTGTTTCTATCGCACATCTTTCTTTTATACTTAACAAAAGAATAAACTTCTTACCACTATATATACCCGTTTTCAGAAAGGAAAACCCGCATTTAGAGCTTTGCAGAGAGTTTGAATATCACTCCACATTATCCTTTAATAGAATGTATACCTCTTTTGATTAAATTATTTGAAACAATCATTCAGTTTATTTTCAGCTACATTGCTTATTATAAAAAGGAAAAAAACGCTAATCAGGTACTTTATACGCATAATGAATATCTGTGTCAGAGTAAGCCGGATATGAATGCAACAATTCATATCCGCTTTTTGTATGAAAGAACCTCTAACAACATCCTGTCCATACGTCTTACAAAATACTATAATTCTCCATATTAACTAAAAATTCAATTTATATAGGAGGTTACAAATGAACAGCCATCCACAGCCACAGTTAAAAAAAGAGTTAAAGATCCGGCATATCACCATGATTTCTCTTGGAGGAATTATCGGTGCTGGATTATTTATCGGAAGCGGATCACTCATTAACACCGCTGGACCGGGATCTATTTTTTCGTACGCATTTGCTGGTTTGCTCGTTATTTTAGTCATGCGAATGCTTGGCGAAATGTCTACTGCCAATCCTTCCAGCGGTTCTTTTTCTACTTATGCAAAAGAAGCATTAGGCCCTTGGGCCGGCTACACGATTGGCTGGCTTTACTGGTTTTTCTGGGTTATCGTTATTGCTGTTGAAGCCATTGCAGGTGCAAATATTATTCAATACTGGTTCCCGTCTTTGCCGTCTTGGGGAGTAAGCCTGGCTCTTACTTTTTTATTAACGATGACCAATCTGTACTCTGTTAAATCTTTCGGAGAATTTGAATATTGGTTTTCCCTCATTAAAGTCGTCAGTATCGTTCTTTTTTTAATTTTAGGTATAGCTATTATTTGTGGATTCATTCCAGGAATTGATTCTCCCGGCACTTCCAACCTTTTGCACAAAGGCGGCTTTTTACCGAATGGAATTAGCTCTGTATTTTTAGGAATTGCCCTTGTCATGTTCTCCTTTATGGGAACAGAAATTGTCGCAACCGCAGCAGGTGAATCGTCTCAGCCTGAAAAAGCCATTACCATCGCGACCAATACCGTTATTTATCGCATTTTGTTTTTCTATTTAGGCTCTATTTTTATTTTAGTAACGGTTCTTCCGTGGAATTCGTCAAGCCTAATGAAAAGCCCATTTGTATCTATTCTTGAATTAGTGAATGTACCGGCCGCAGCTCAAATTATGAACTTTATTATTTTAACAGCCGTTCTTTCCTGTCTGAATTCTGGTCTGTATACAAGTTCTCGCATGCTGTTTTCCATGTCTCAAAACGGCGATGCGCCAAAAAGTTTTTCAAAATTAAATAAAAAAGGCGTGCCGGTTAGCGCGATATTAGCATGTACAGTTATCTCGTACATTAGCGTTATCTTTAACTATATTTCACCGGACAAAATCTTTTTGTTTTTAGTGAATGCGTCAGGCGGCGTAGCGCTTCTTGTATATCTTGTTATTGCATTTTCACAGATTAAAATGAGAAAAAAATATGAAAAAGAAAATCCCGAAGCATTAAAAATTAAAATGTGGTTATTTCCTTACTTAACTTACGCTACAATCCTTGCCATCACTAGTATTTTTATAGCCATGGCATTTATTGATTCATTACGTTCTCAGTTCTTCTTAACTCTTTTAATTGCTGTACTCGTCGTAGGTTCTTTTTTCTTTCAACGTACCAAAATGACGAGCGGCTTAGCAGCAAAAGAAAATACATCAAAATAAAAGAGGTTGAGACATAACTAAATGAATTCAATCTCAAGACGAACAAATGAGATAGATGAGCTGGACTGCTTATTACACCGCAGTTGATTTCCGTGCAAGGCTTCGCTTTCCGCGGGCGGCCGCTGAGCCTCCTCGTCGCTTGTGCTCCTGCGGGGTCTCATCTGTTTCGCTGTTCCCGCAGGAGTCTTCGCCTTGCCCTCCAATCACCTGCTAGAAGGAACGAAACAGATGAAACTATATTCACCATCAAAAAAACGAACCACGAATCAAACATATTGATTAATGGTTCGTTTTTCACTTGGATTAAAATGCTTTTGTCCCAGCCTCTTTTTATTTAACGAGATAAATCTCCTACAATTTTTGTTCCGTGTAATTCAGCTGCTTTTGTTTCTTTTATAACCACCTCTGCGTTGCTTTCATGAATTCCTCCGCCGGGCAAAATAATAATACGGTCGTTAGCATATGTGATCAATTCTCGGATTATATGAAGATTTTGCAAAGCAGATCCTTTCCCTCCTTTGGTCAAAATATGGTCTGCTCCCAATTCACTAAGTATATCAATGGCTTTGTATTTATCTTTAATCTCATCAAATGCCATATGAAACGTAACGCTTAAAGGATGAGCTTCTGCTATTAACTCTTTAGTGCGTCCGTAATCGATTTCAGCTTCTTCTGTTAAAATGCCAAATACTACTCCGTTTACTCCAAGGTCTTTACATGCTTTAACGTCTTTTTTCATAATTTGAAATTCTGCTTCGGAATATATAAAATCACCGCTTCTTGGGCGAATAATCACGTTGATATCTGTATCAAGATGTTCGCTTGCATATTCAATGGTGCCGTAACTTGGCGTAGTGCCTCCTTGACTGAGATTGTCACACAATTCAATGCGGTCTGCTCCTAGCTTTTCTGCTTTTTTTGCCTGCTCATACCCTTCTGCACACGCTTCTTTTATGTACTTCATACTCTCAACTCCTTTATTGGCTCTATAAATAAAGCCCATCTTTAAAAAGATGGACTTCCTTCTGCTATTTAATCGCTTTATGAACTTTTAATTTCTTTCCTTTAATCGTTTTGTTTTTCATTGCTTGTAACACTTTTGGACCTTTTCCATTCAAAATCTCTACATAAGAGACATTTTCTTGGATCGTAATAATTCCAATATCGTCCGCGGTTACTCCGTCTAACTTCGCAATTGTTCCCACAAAATCAACCGCTCTAATTTTCTTTTTCTTTCCTCCGTTAAAATACAGCTTCATAATGTCTTTATTTAATGACTCGCTTTTATCCCTTTTAACTTCTGGACGCTCATTGATTTTTTCAGTAAAAGCGGATGCTGCCTGCTGTACTTCTTCTTTAGAAGGAGGAGTAGATGCTGGAATTGAAAAACCGATATATTCTTCAATTTCCGATAGCATTCTCTCTTCATAAGGCGTTACAAATGTGATAGCCTTCCCTTTTTTACCGGCACGTCCCGTTCTTCCTGTACGGTGAACGTAGCTTTCTTTTTCTAACGGAAGGTCATAGTTAATAACGTGTGTGATATTATCAATATCAATTCCTCTCGCAGCTACATCTGTCGCCACTAAATAACGGAATTTACCTTTTTTGAAATCATTCATAACCTCAAAACGGTCTTCTTGCACCATTGCCCCGTGAATTTTATCACAAGGATACCCAAGATCATCTAAATCATCTAACAGCGTATTTACCTGCTCTTGTGTGCGGCAAAAAATGATGCAGCTGTCTGGGTTTTCTACTGTGGTTACGTCTTTCAGCAGTTCAAATTTACGTTCGTTTTCTACTGATATAACAGAATGGTCAATCGTACTTGTCGTTAATCCATTTGCTTTGATTTCAACATCAACCGGCTTTTTCATATACTTGCGAGAAAGCTCTTCAATATCTTCAGGAAGCGTAGCAGAGAAAAGCATCGTTACACGCTCACTAGGAAGATGTTGAATGATTGCTTCTACTTGGTCAATAAAACCCATATTTAGCATTTCATCTGCTTCATCAATAACCAAATAACGAATTTTCTCTAATGCAAGCGTTTCTTTTTCTATATGATCAAGCACTCGTCCAGGCGTACCTACAACAATATGTGTTTTTTGCTTTAATTCTACTTTTTGCTTAGCAAACGGTGATTTTCCGTAGACAGCTGCTGCTTTAATTCGCTTAAAACGGCCGATATTTGTAATATCTTCTTTTACCTGCGCAGCCAGCTCTCGTGTAGGTGTTAACACTAAGGCTTGGGGTTTATTTTCTTCCCAATTAACTAATTCACACAGTGGAATGCCAAAGGAAGCCGTTTTTCCACTTCCTGTTTGAGACTTCACGACAACATCTCTTTCTTCTAGCGCGATGGGAAGCACCTTGCTTTGTACTTCCGTAGGATGATTGTATTGCAGACTAGAAAGCGCCTTAGCTACCTTGTCACTAAGACCATATTGACTAAAACTTCTTTGATTCATTTTGTACCCTCATTTATTTTAAATTAGTGATTATCTTTATCATGACCTGATGCACTATGTTTCATTATACTTTAATTCTTCTATACGCGCTCAAGATTTAATGTAGCATTGATTTGTCAAACAAAAGAGAAAAGCCGCTCTCTTATTAATAAGAAAACGGCTTTGGTATGAGCGATGAGGGATTCGAACCCCCGACCCCATCCCTGTCAAGGATGTATTCTCCCACTGAACTAATCGCTCGTGATATGTATTGACTATATTATAGAAAGAGTTATCCAATTTTGTCAACTATTTTTCCGCAGTTCCCAAGTTGGAAGGATCGTCTTTATTTTTGATAAAATAAAAACATGCCATAAAGGAGCGTGACGGGATGAAAGCGCATATTGAGTTTTATTTTGATTTTGTCTGTCCACTATGTTTTCTAGCCACTAAGCCTTTAAGAGAAGTCATGAAAGAACAAAAGACTGAGATTGAATGGAAGCCTTTTGAACTTTGTCCTGAGCCAGCCCAGCAGATGGAGCAAATAGAAGATGTTTTAGAGAGACCTTGGAATCAATCGATAGCTCCCTTAGCACAACAGCTGCACGTAGAAATAAATATACCCGCGCACTCATTTAGCACATGAAGGCTTTCATTTTGCTAAAAAACATGGTCAAGAAAGTGCCTATGTAGATGCTGTTTTTAAAGCTTATTGGGAAGAGGAAAAAGATATTAGCCAGATTGAAGTCTTAGCAGAAATCGCTGATTCCTTGCATTTAGATCAAGAAATATTTATACGTATCTTAAAAGACCGGACGTTCGAACAAGTTCATAAAGATAGCTTAGTTCATGCGTATGAAGATGCTCATGTAACGAAAGTACCGACTTTAAAAATTGACAGCCGTGCATTTCAAGGATTTGCTTCCAAAGAGACAATCGAAAAAGAGCTGTTACATGAACGTTCTGCTAAAGACAGAGAGAAATGATTTACTAAGAGGTGCATTTGATGAATATTAATTATTATTTTAGTCGGTTTTTAGCTAAGAAACCGGATAGCCCAACGTATGAAAGCTTAGCTGCTTTACAGAACAAACACATGCTTCATGTTCCTTTTGAGAACTTAGATGTTCTGTCTCAAACCCCTATCATAATTGATTTAGAACGAATTTTTCAAAAATTAATCGTAAATTTGCGGGGAGGATTTTGCTACGAATTAAACGGTCTATTTGGCTGGCTGTTAAAAGAAAGCGGATATGAAGTCTCTTACGTTTCAGCTACCGTCAAAAAACCCGACGGCACGTGGACCATTGAAGGAAGTCACGCTACAAACCTTGTGACGATTGAAAATCAGCCTTACATCGTAGACGTTGGATTTGGAGATTCTGTGCGCAAGCCAATGCCTTTAAATGGCGAAGTAGTAATAGATGTAAGCGGCTCTTATCGTATGACAAACGTTGCTGAGCATATGTATGATTTGCAGCGATGGGAAGATGATGTATGGAAAACGCTGTACCGTGTGTCTACGCTTCCTAAGAAACTGACTAACTTTACTCCCATGTGTGAGTTCAATCAAACGTCAGCGGATTCTCCGTTTGTACACAAACGTCTTGTTACGATCGCAACCCCTACAGGGCGCATTACCCTCTCTGGTGAAACGCTAACTGTAACAGATGGCGAAAAAAAGACGAAAAGGAACGTTTCAGAAGAAGAAATACCTGATATTTTACAAAATCATTTTTATATTATTAAAGGATTTTATTAATATCTCCTTACACAGAAAACCGGCCTCTTATGGGGCCGGTTTTTGTACAGGAGTAATCATCCTGTTTTCTACAGGCGACTTTAAAATAATTGAGGTATTCACATTTCCATAAGGAATCAGTTCATCCACTAGCATTCTAAGTCCATCCATTCCAGACACGGCTGCTTTGATAAAGTAAGAAACCGGCCCCGTTACGCGATGACATTCAAGCACGTCTTCATTTTGCTCAATAAAGTCTTCAAATTCCTCCGGTTTTCTTTTTAATTCGCTTACTTGAATAAACAGCTGTGTATCTCTTCCTAAAGCTTTCGGAGACACCGTAGCGCTAAAACGCTGGATCACTCCTCGTTCCTGAAGACGCTGCAGTCTTTCTGATACGCTTGGACGGCTAAGAGCCAGCTTTTTTGATAAATCACTAATCGTCATACGTCCGTCCCTTTGCAAAATAGACAATAGTTGTGCATCGATTTCATCCATCCAAACCTTTCCTTTCAAAATGAATATAATAAATAAAATCTTTATTCAAGTTGATAAAAGAACAAGTATTATTTCCTTCATTTATACATGTGTTTTCTTTATTTAATATCCTATCATTAAAGTAGATAATTGAAAATGAAAATTCCGAAAAAACAAACAAAGGGGTTTATTTATGAAAAAAGTTTTATGGATTATTCTTGGATGTACGATTGCAAGTATTGGTGTTCTTATCTTGCGGCACTCTCACGTAGTGACGGGGGGAACAGCTGGTCTGTCTCTTAGCTTGTCATATGCCCTTCCCTTATCGTTTGCGGTAATCTTTTTTCTCATTAATATTCCTTTTTATCTCTTTTCCTTCTTTCAAATGGGATGGAAATTTACCGCCACAACTATAGGATCAGTGTCTTTGCTATCGCTTCTCACTTCACTCGATCACTTGCTTCCTTCTTTTACACTTCCCAGCCTGATGGGTGCTGTTACGGGCGGACTAATTGCCGGCCTTGGCTTATCCATTTTATTTATGAACGGAGCTTCTCTCCGCGGTGCTAATATTCTAGCGTTATTCGCACAGCGAAAATTTGGCTGGGATCCTGGAAAAGTGAATTTTTCATTTGATTTCCTTGTCGTGCTGTCGAGCATGTATTCAATTGGAATTTCAAAAGGAATTTTCTCTGTTATATCCATTGCGATTACAGGTTTTGTCATCAGCTACTTCAAGCAAAAAATTGCTTTACACAATCAACCGACATCCGCTTCTGTCACACAGCGTTTAGATAATGCGCTTTCTAAATAAAAACCACGATTTAGCTGTGGCTAAATCGTGGTTTTTATTTACATTTTTTCTACTTTTATAAAATCAAATTGGGCTTCATACCCTTCTCCTTGAGGACTACAAGCATAAATACCAACTTGAACAGGTTCTTTGGTTGAGTTCAATAAGTGAGCGAGTCGGAGCTGAGTCCAAGAATCTCCATCACTTGAATAACAAACGGTGTAATCATCGTTTTTGCGCTGAATTTTAAAATAAAGCGCTGATTTGTTTTGAGTAAAATTTTGACTGGACCAATCTGAGAAGCCCTGGTTGGTTACGACTGCTCCTAATTGGTTAGGACCATCGGGATTGTATTCAACTGACGTTTTGATCCACGTATCTTTTGATACACGAATCATGAGACCTGCTTGATCGTAGCGATTAACTGGATATGTATGCACCTTTGTCATGATTTCAAAGTCGCCTTCTACTTCACGGTAAAGAAAGTGTCCATTGTCCGCTTCAAAGCCATAATGAGTACGCTGCCAAAAATCCGTTTTAGCGTCTGTTTTAATCACTAATCGATTCGTTTCTGTATCAATTTGAAATTGAGCTGGTGGACAATACCAAGAAACGTCTGAATCTAATTTTCCTTCTGAAAAGTTTGTGAAAAATACTAGTTGATTACTCACTCTCTGTCATTCCCTTCTTAGAAGCTATTATTCTTCTATTTCCATTTTGCCATAATTTAACGAATAAATAAAATATTTTGATTATTTTTCTTGCAAATTCTTTTCTTTCATAAAAAAATAAGACTCTTTTACATAGAGTAAAAGAGTCTTATTTTTAAATTAATGCATTTAGAATAAGTGCTCCTGCAAAAGCAATAAAGGATAGAAGCGTTTCCAGAACGGTCCATGTTTTGAACGTTTCTTTCACTGTTAATCCTAAATACTCCTTCACCATCCAGAAGCCAGCATCATTAACGTGAGAGAACATTAGTGAACCCGCACCCGTAACGATAACAAGTAGTTCTAAGTTAACACCGGACATATGCTCAATGATTGGTGAGACAATACCAGCCGCTGTTGTTAATGCAACTGTTGCTGAACCTGTAGCAATACGGATTAATCCAGCAATTAAAAATGCAAGTACAAGTGGTGATAGAGATAGATGTTCAGACATTTGACCAATCGTTGTACCTACTCCGCTATCGATTAATACTTGTTTGAAGCCGCCCCCTGCACCAATAATTAAGACAATAGATCCTACAGGAAGCAAACATTCTTCCGTTAGTTTTTTAATCACATCTTTTGTCATACCTTGACGTTTTCCAAGCAGGTAAAACGCTGCAAAACAAGCAATTAAAAGTGCAATTAATGGACTTCCTATTAATTCTACAAACTTCACTACGCCGCTTGGCAATCCGTTAATAACAGGTGCTATAGCTGCTAAGACCATTAATAGAACGGGCAGTAAAATGACAAAAAATGAAACGCCTGTACCAGGAAGATCTTTTGATGTTGTCGTAATACGAATTAGATCAGGTTCTCCTTCTGGAATCACTCGTTTGTGAACCCATTTTGCAAAAACCGGTCCAGCGATAACTGCAGCTGGAATTGAAATGATTAATGCATATAAAAGCACTTTCCCCGTATTTGCTCCGTAAATACTAATAGCTGCCATCGCACCTGGATGAGGAGGAACGAGACCGTGAACAATTGATAATCCCGCAATAACCGGCAGAGCAATCAATAATATATTTTGTTTTGTTGTTTTATGAATGGAAATAACTAAAGGCAGTAGAATTAAAATTCCTACTTCGAAGAAAACAGGAATACCAATAATGAAACCTGCTACTAGCATCGCCCATGGCAGTCTTTTCACACCGAATATTCTTACGAAATAATCCGCTACCTGCATGCCGGCACCTGAATCGGCCATCAGCTTACCTAAAATTGTTCCCAGCGCTAAAATTCCTACTAAGTGGCCTAAAACACCGCCCACTCCCGTTTCGTAAGCGCCAACAATTTTATCCATTGATAACCCAGAAGCAATTGCCAAAAACAAACTCGCAACCGTTAAACTAATAAACGCATGCCATTTAAAAACTGAAACACCTACAATAACAATAACAATTGCGGCAACTGTAATAGCTAATAAGTATGCATCCATCTTGCTTTCCACCTTCCCTTTAAGTAAACGCTTTCTCTATGTAGCAAAAAAGCTCTACATCCTGTGAATTTTTTTAAAAATAAGTTTCAATTATCGAAATCGTTTACATTAATTATTTTAGAAAACGATTTCATTTTTTTATTACTTAAATTATATGAAAAAAAAATTCTTAAATCAACAAAAAAACTCAAAAAAATTTTATCAATTTTCTTCCATACAGTTTTAACACATAAAAAAATCCAATCATGTTAATGATTGGATTCATCTTATTTATTTGGTGATGGTTGGATCAGCCGTTTGACTGTCGATAATCGTTTTTTCGCTTGTTTTTAACGTTATTTCTTCATATTCCCCCGGCGCTAATACACTTTTATCTCCTCTCATGAGATACGTGTAAGCGATGATAGAAATGAATAGACCAAATGTCCAGGCATTATCCCATAAAAAGCGCAGTCCAGGAATCAGTAAGCCTAAAACGGGTATGGCCACGCCAATTACTAATGCATAAATGCCGTTTTTATTAAAACCTGTTGAATAACTGTAGCGACCGTTTACCTCATATAAATCCTTTAATGCCATCTGTCTCCTTCTTACAAGCCAGTAGTCAGCAATGGCGATGCCGTCTATAGGGCCAAGCAGCGCTCCGTATGTTCCAAGCCAGCCGAAAATATAGTTCCCGAAATTAGACATGATGTACCATGGCTGAAGTAGAATAGCAAAAATACCGGTCACTAGCGCCCCCATCGCAAACGTGATTTTCTTTGGATTCAGATTCTCAATTGCACGGGCTGGTGCGACGATATTTGCTCCCACATTAATCGTTAAAGAAGAAAGCACGATAACGATTGTTCCTAAGAAAATGATAAACGGAGGGAATTTAGCTACTAAGGCCACTGGATCCCAAATAGCTTCTCCAAATATAACGATTGTTGCTGAAGTAACGGCAATTCCAATAAATGAAAAAATACTCATCGTCAATGGCAAGGAAAAGGTTTGCGCAACCATTTGAGATTTCTGACTTCTAGCATATCGACAGAAATCCGGAATGTTCAAAGCGAGCGTCGCCCAAAAGGCAATAACCCCCGTTAAAGCTGGGAAAAATACGGCTAGAAATTCTCCTGTTGATGTAAATTTAGAAGGCGTAGATAAAATGGGGCCCCACCCTCCCGAGTTTGTATAAGCCCATATAAAAAGAATAATAGCCGAAATACCAATAACGGGAGCAGCAATCGCTCCTAATACTTTAATCGCTTGCGGACCTTTATATGCCACTCCTACATTTAAAAGCCAAAAAAGAGCAAATACAATGGCTGTATGACCAGTTAAACCATTCCAAGACGAAAACGAAGCGCTTAGAAGTGTATCAATTGCTTCCGTTCCAATCCATGTATTAATTCCAAACCACCCAGCAGCCACGATGGCCCTAGCCAGTGCTGGGATATGTGCTCCTTTATCTCCAAACCACAGGCGGGCAAATACTGGATAAGGAATGCCAAACTTGGTTCCAGCGTGAGAATTAAGCAAAATAGGAATAAGAACAATAACATTTCCTAAAAAGATTGTACCAATTGCTTGCCACCAGTTCATTCCAAGCGTCATCATTCCACTCGCCATTGTGTAAGCTGGAATACACAGACACATCCCAATCCAAAGCGTGGCAAAGTTAACTCCTTTCCAAGAATGCTCTTTCATCGTAGTCGGACGTAAATCCTCATTCCAAAGGTCACTGCCGCTCAGCTGATTGTGCGTCTCATCTGTGAGCGTCACAATTCCATCTTGCTCAATTTGTGTTTTCATCCATAAAACCCCTTTTCATAAAATAAGTTCATTTCAAAAAACAAATTTTATTTGAATTTTCTGAAATATAAAGGCGTTTGTGACGATTCCTTCTAGTATGTGATAAATACTAACGTTATCCCTTATTATATTTAATGAGAAACGGGGATACACTGGACAAATTGTAACATTATTTGAGGGAACTTTTATATATTGTGTAGTGTCAACTCTTTTGGTTGTTAGATAACCTAACACACAAAAAATCATCGCTTGAAAACTTCAAGCGATGATTTGTGAACTTAATGTACATATTTTTTTTGAAAAGCCGTAATGCTTTCGTATTCTTCTTTAAATAAGCGAGCCAAACGAATATAGATAGTCGTTAACTCTTTATATACTTCACTGTTTTCTTTGATTGGATAATGATGATTAGTCGCTCCAACCATATCAGAAACAACGTTCAATGAGTCAACTTCGCCAAGGCTATATAAGCCAAGGATAACTGCTCCTAGACATGAACTTTCAAAACTTTCCGGCACCGATACTTCTTGGTTAAAAATATCTGCCATCATTTGACGCCAAAGTGCGGAACGTGCAAATCCGCCTGTTGCCTGAATTTTTGTAGGCTCTCCAATTAACTCTTCAAGTGCCAATAATACCGTATACAAGTTAAAGATAACGCCTTCTAATACAGCACGAATCATATGTTCTTTTTTATGATGCAAACCTAGGCCGAAGAATGAACCTTTAGCATTTGCATCCCAAAGCGGCGCACGCTCTCCTGAAAGGTATGGGTGAAACAATAAACCGTCCGCTCCCGGTTTCACTAAAGCTGCAATATCCGTTAATACTTCATACGGATCTTTTCCAAGGCGTTTAGCTGTTTCTACTTCCGACGCTCCAAACTGATCGCGAGCCCATCTGAAAATCATACCGCCGTTATTTACAGGGCCGCCAATTACCCAGTGGTCTTCTGTCAACGCATAACAGAAAATACGACCTTTCGGATCGACTACTGGCTTGTCAGTCACTGCTCGAATAGCTCCGCTTGTCCCGATTGTCACAGCCACAACGCCTGGTTCAATTGCATTTACGCCTAAATTTGATAATACACCGTCACTTGCACCTACAATAAAGGGCGTATCTGGAAGTAAGTGCATGTCAACTGCAAGCGCTGGGTTTAGCCCTTTTAACTGATGCATTGTTGAAACAGGAGTGGATAACTGATCGGTTGTAACACCTGCTACTTTAAGTGCTTCTTCATCCCACGCAAGATTTTTCAGATTAAACAAACCCGTTGCTGATGCAATCGAATAGTCGATAACATATTCGTTAAACAACTTAAAGAATACATATTCTTTAATCGAAATAAATTTATGTGTTCCCTTCACTAGTTCAGGCTGTTCATTAGATAGCCATGTTAGCTTGGAAAGCGGCGACATCGGATGAATAGGCGTACCCGTACGCAAATAAATCTCATGACCATTGTATTCATTTTTAATTTTTTCCGTCCATTCTGCACTTCTATTATCCGCCCACGTGATACATTTTGTCAGCGGCTTTCCCTGCTGATCAACGGCAATAACACTGTGCATAGCTGAGCTGAATGAAACGCATAAAATATCCTCAGGTTTTACATCGCTCGTTTTTACAACCGTTTGAATTGTACGTACAACTGCTTGAAAAATTTCTTCAGGATCTTGCTCAGCCATCGCGGGCGTCGGCGAGTATAATGGATACTCAATCCCATGATTTGCAATGACTGTACCGTCTACTGAAAACAATACAGACTTTGTACTCGTTGTTCCGATATCTACACCTATTGCATATTTTTTGCTCATGCTGCTGTCCCCCTACTTTACTACTTTACTTATTTACAACACCGTGGCCGCCGAATTCGTTTCGAAGTGCTGCTACAACTTTTCCTGTAAATGTATCTTCCTCTAATGAACGATAGCGCATCATTAGCGATAAAGCAATAACAGGAGTTGCCGTTTGAAGATCAAGAGCAGTCTCTACGGTCCATTTCCCTTCGCCAGAAGACTGCATGACTCCTTTAATACTGTCTAGTTTAGGATCTTTTGAAAACGCATTTTCCGTTAGTTCCATCAACCAAGAACGAACAACAGATCCGTTATTCCAAACGCGTGCTACGGCTTCATAGTCGAAATCAAACTGACTTTTTTCCAGGACTTCAAATCCTTCAGCAATGGATTGCATCATTCCATATTCTACACCATTGTGAACCATTTTTAAAAAGTGACCGCTTCCGCTTTTACCTGCGTACATAAATCCATTTTCTACGCAAATATCATTAAAAATCGGTTCAATTGTACGGAATACTTCCGCATCTCCACCGATCATTGTACACGCTCCGTTTCTTGCCCCTTCCATTCCGCCGCTTGTCCCTACATCAAAGAAGTAAATACCTTTTTCCTGAAGATCCTGAGCACGTCGAACAGATTCTTTATAATTAGAGTTTCCTCCATCTATTATAATATCTCCTTCTGACAGAAGTTCTTTTAGTTCTGTAATAACATTTTCCGTTACTTCTCCAGCCGGAACCATAATCCATACAACTTTAGGTGAAGGAGGAAGTTCATTAACTAACTCTTCAACAGTAAAGGCGCCAGTTGCTCCTTCATTTGCAAGTTTTTCTACCGCTTCTTTATTTACATCATAAGCTACTACTTCATGATGGTTGTCCATTAAATTTAATGATAAATTATATCCCATTTTTCCTAAACCGATTAATCCAATTTTCATTTTACAAACTCCTTTTGAAAAAAAATTTCACATTACCTCCATTATACGAATTATTTTTCATTTTGCAATCGTTTACAAGAAAATTTTTTTCACTCATATTTTTATGCTATACTCTTTTTACTACTAAATTCGTGGAAAGGAACATCAGTTATGACGCAAAATTGCTTAGGAAAAATTCGTTCTCACTATGCTAGATTCAGTGAAAAAGAGAAAAAAATAGCAAATTATATTTTAGAACAGCCGGAACAAATTATTCACAGTACCATTAACGAAGTGGCAGACGATTTAAATGTAGCTGATGCAACAGTCTTTCGCTTTTGTAAACGAATTGGCTTCAAGGGCTATCAAGCGATGAAAATAGCGCTGGCTGCTGAAATTATGACGCCTATTCAGCAGATTCACGAGGAAATTGCTGAAACGGATAATGAAAAAACGATTGCTGAAAAAATCTTTCGCTCCAATGTACGAACGCTTGAAAATACATTACAAATACTAGAAAGCAACGCTATTGAAAAAGCCGTCAAACTTCTTATGAAGGCGGATAAAGTTCAGTTTTATGGCACGGGCGGTTCTTCCGTAGTGGCTATGGATGCTTTTCATAAATTTGTTCGAACAGGAATTAAAACGTTTGCATTTATTGATTCCCACTTCCAGCTTATGTCCGCTTCTCAATTAACAAAACAAGATGTAGCGGTAGTGATTTCTCATTCTGGAACAAATAAAGACACAATGAACATTTTAAATACAGCAAAAGCGAACGGTGCCAAAACGATCGGTATTACGGGTTTTCCAAAATCTCCATTAAGCCAAAATGTCGATGTTTCTCTTTATACGAGTTCAGAAGAAACAGAATATCGATCTGAAGCTCTTGCCTCGAGAATTGGACAGCTAAGCCTCATTGATGCTTTGTACGTTAATGTAATGATTGCGAATAAAGATGCCTCTAAACACTCGCTTGAAAAAGTACGCGATGCCATTGCTGAAACTAGAATTTAACGTTTCGCTCTTATATATTCTTCAACTATAACATCAAACAGGGCATAGAATATATGCTCTGTTTAGTGCAGTTCTTCGCTTAAAATTTTTAAGTTTTAATTCTCATTTAACATTTTTTAAGTTGCTACATATGATAAAGCACAACTTTTAAAAAGTAGGTGAAGTGTGTATGGAGATTATCTATCGCACTGCAAAACTCGATGATTATACAGAAGTAAATAAAATATTAGGGGAATCACTAGAACTCCACGCAAATGCGCTTCCTTCTATGTTTGATAATCAGATGGCTGTTTTATCTCCGGAACAGTATCAAGCTACTCTTTATTATGCAACCATTGATATTCTTGTAGCTCAATATCGAAATCAAATTATTGGGGCGTCTGTTGTTGAATTAAAATATAACCCTCCCACTACATTAGCTCCTCTTTCCTACACAGCGTACATCCAATATTTTGGCGTTAAGAAAGGCTTTCAAAATTATGGCGTAGGAAAAAGTCTTTTTTCTGCTACGAAACAGTGGGCTGTACAAAAAGGAGCAAATGACCTCCAGCTTACCGTATGGGCATTTAACGAGAAAGCACTTGCTTTTTATGAAAGTCTTGGGCTGAAAAACTTAAGCTACCTTATGACTACTTCACTACAGCCATAAATCGTTCCATTAACGGATACTAGACACGCAGGTGATACGTGCCTAGTATCCGTTATTTAAATAAAAGATTAAATCATTTCGGCGTGTTAATTTACGCAGCTTATATACATACTAAAAGAAATTTATTACGTAGCCGGATTGCCTTCTTGCAGCTGTTCTTGTTCATCACGCTGACGGTGAGCTAAACGACTTGCCGCACTAGAAGCCACGCTCGCTACTAAATCATCTAAAAAGGTATTAACTCCTTTTTCTTTTTTACAGTCCAGCTTTTCAATAATGCCTACTTTTACTTTATCTAAATAGCCAAAGGTCGTAACAGCGATACTGCCATAGGTTAAAACGGCACCTAAAGCAATCGTTTCGTCAACACCAAACAACCCTTCGTCTTGTTCTACAATACTTTGAAGAGGTTCTGATAATTTATGTTGCTCAGCTAACTTATCAAGTTCGATTCCAACTAGAAGCGCATGCTGAATTTCTCTCTTTTGCAGTACTCTCTCTACGCTCTCAGCGCATTCCTGAATGGTTAGAGCAGGATGATAAGGAAGCTGTAAATCATACACAATTTCAGCAATATCTAAAACTGTTACGCCACGCTCTTCTAGCAAATCAAATGTTGCCTTTGCTACTTCTTTGCTCGTTGGGATTTTTTTCGCTGTCATGTCTCTCTCTCCTTTTCAAGTTGTTGTCTCTCTTTATATTAAATTCGATGAGAGGCGCTAAAAACCTTTTTTGTTTCATCCACCTGAATTCATAAACTCGTCACATATCTCTTTAGGCGCTCATTACATTTACTTGCTATAATAAAATTATCTAATCAGGAGGTTTGTCTACTGTGGAAGAAAAACAAAGTAAATTTAGCAGAGGCTTATTATTATTTTTCATTGGCGCAACAGCCCTTTTCTTTATCGTCTTAATCGTTCTGTTTCTCATGTCTACTTTTGGAAAAAGCGAAAAAGAAGCCGTAGCTCTTCTAGCAGGGAATCACTACGCTATCGTTAAGGAAGAGAATTCATATACTCTTTATGATCAAAAAGAAAACAAGCCTATTTTAGAAGATGTAAACGGCTATTTCGGTGCTCGCAATATCCGAAGTTATGTAAAAAATGACACAGAATTGGTTTCGATTGATGAAAAAGAAGAAGAATATACGAAGAAGCCGCTAGAAAAAGCCAGCCAAGCAGAAAAAGCTATGTTTAAAAAAATGAAAAAATTAGATTAATCAAAAGCGCTTCAGTCGATTCTGAAGCGCTTTTTTAATGACGCATGCCTCTTTCTCGTCATTCGCTAAAAAATTCGTTACAATAAAATAAAGAACGGTTAATAGAAAATGTGTTACAATAAAGGTAACGCTTTCATTCAAATGCATAGGAGTCGATTATTCATGTCAGAAAGTAAGCGGAAGTTAGAAGAAATTTCTTTTTATAGTGACGCACTGCAAGAAGATGTCACGTTACTAGTCTATTTGCCGTCAAACTATTCTACGCTCTATAAGTATTCCTTACTTATTGCCCAAGACGGAAAAGATTATGTTATGTACGGACGGACACCTCGTTTAATTGATGATTTAATGAACGAGTCGGAAATCGATCGTACTATTTTTGTTGGAATTCCATATAAAAGCGTGGAAGACAGACGCGATAAGTATCATCCAGAAGGAAATCAAGTAGATGCTTACATTCGCTTTTTAGCACATGAACTTGTGCCATTTTTGGATAAAACATATCCTACATATCAAATGGGAAAATCACGTGTTTTAATTGGTGATTCGCTTGCTGCTACAGTTTCACTGCTGACGGCCATTGCGTATCCTCACACGTTCGGGAAAGTAATTATGCATTCTCCTTTCGTGAACGATGCTGTATTACAAACGGTCAACTCATTTGCTTCTCCTTCACTTCTGGATTTGTATCATGTTATTGGAACTGAAGAAACGGCTGTCAAAACAACGCAAGATGGTATATTGAATTTTATTGAACCTAACCGCCTGTTGCACGAACAAATGAAGCAGCGTGGATATTCTGTTTTCTACGAAGAATTTAATGGAAATCATACGTGGAAATACTGGCAAAAAGACGTAAAGCGGTCGCTTCAATATATGTTGAAGTAGAAAGATATCATATTTTTCGAAAATTTGTTATAATAAGCTCGCTTTATACATATTTTATGATCTTACTTTGGAGGGATTTTTTATGAAATTTGGCGTTGTACTTTTTCCATCTAAAAAATTGCAAGATGTAGCGAATTCTTATCGAAAGCGCTATGATTCTCACTATTCATTAATTCCGCCTCATCTTACATTAAAAGAAGTCTTTGAAGCTACAGAAGACCAAATTGATGAAATTGCGGCTAACTTGCGTAAAATTGCCGAAGAAACAAATCCATTTACATTAAATGTAACGAAAGTAAGCTCATTTTCACCAGCCAATAACGTTATTTACTTAAAAGTGGAACAAAAGCAAGAACTGACGTCACTTTACAATAAACTTCATGAAGGCAATCTCGAACAGCCAACTGAATATTCATTTATTCCACATATTACAATTGGTCAACGCCTTTCAGATGATGAGCACTTAGATGTGTATAGCCAGTTGAAGCTTGTAGATGTCGCTCATGAAGAAACAGTGGATCGCTTTCACTTAATGTACCAGCTTGAAAATGAAACATGGACTGTGTTTGAAACATTTCGTCTTGGAAAGGGATAAGATACGTGAACATCAAAGTACTAACGAACAAACAAGATCATTCTGATGCTTACTTCGTACGTCAAAAAGTATTTGTAGAAGAACAGCAGGTTGATGTAGAGCAAGAAATCGATGAATACGATACCGAAGCCCTGCATTTAGTTGTATACAAAGGAACTGCACCAATTGGGGCAGGACGCTTCCGTATGGTAGAGGACTATGGAAAAGCAGAACGAATCTGCGTTCTTTCTTCTTATCGAAAAGACGGTGTAGGAAAGCTTTTGATGGATAAGTTAGAAGAGGTCGCAGCAGAGCATGAGATTGAAAAGATTAAGCTGCATGCTCAAACGCATGCGGAAGGATTTTATAAAAAGCTAGGCTACGTAACGGTTTCAGGTGAATTTATGGATGCTGGAATTCCACATGTAGAGATGGTAAAGAAACTAAGTAAAAAACACTAGGAATTGAACCTGGTGTTTTTGCTTTTTTAAAGGATAAGAACCTTTGCTTTGCTTATACTAATACCTAATCATGTGAATTAGGTGAAAATATGGATGAACTTATCGGAATTGCATTAGAACTCTTTATCGGATTTATCTGCCTGTTTATTTTAACTAAATTTTTAGGCAGAGCGACGATCACTCAGCTTACCACTTTTGATTTTATCTCTGCTCTTGTATTAGGAGAGTTAGTAGGAAATGCGCTATATGACTCAGAAGTAGGAATAGGCAAAATTTTATTTGCTGTTATCTTTTGGGGAGCGCTTATTTATGTCACCGAAGTTATTACTCAAAAAAATATTCGCCTGCGTTTGTTTTTAGAAGGACGACCATCTATTATTATTCGAAAAGGGAAAATTTCGTACAAAGAACTTAGCAAAAATCGATTGGATATCGATCAGCTTCTTCATATGCTTCGTTCAAAAGACATATTTTCCATTCGGGAAGTTGAATATGCGATTTTAGAAACAGATGGATCACTAAGCGTATTGCCAAAATCTGATTATGCTAAGCCGACAAGAAGCGATCTACAGCTGCCTCCTTCTGAACCCGTTTTATCTATCGCCTTCGTCAGTGATGGACGTTTGCTTTTGAAAAACTTGATTCAGTCAGGCTTTGATGAAGACTGGTTAAAGACACAGTTGAAAAAACAAGGATTTACCGATTATAAACAGGTGCTTTATGCTGAATGGCAGCAGGGCAGTACTCTTTTTATTGAATCTTACTAAGATGTTTTTACTTGTTCATTACTTTGTTAAAAAATCGTGAGCGCATTCATTCTGCTGCGTTCACGATTTTTTGTATTAGACACTTGTATTAATCACTAGGCCCTTATTTGTTAGCTTGCTGTATACACGTTCTGCTGCTTGAAGTTTTTTTCGCTTTTGTACTGAACTTGGCGTCAATTCCAGTAAGTGAGAACGCGATTCAAACTCTTCGTCAAAGCTTTTTTTCTCAATAGGCCAAATACGATTTGAAAAAGAAGCATTATTTTTTTGAAGGCGATTTGCATATTGAATAGATTGATAAGGCGTGACGGGCAGTATATATCCCATATGAACCCTCCTCTTTTTCAAGATACCTTCTACTCCCAGACCTCAGTATTTTTCTCAAGAAGTATCGACATTGAAACAGATTACTTAAATCCTCTACTTTAGACTTGCTCAAAACAGATGGCACCCTGTATCTATACCGCCTTTTTTGAACATATGTGATGTCTTATTCAATATATACCCTTTTTTACATCCTATCCCTCCAAAAATATCCGTGCTCTTTTTAAAAAAAGGTGATTTTGATATGATAGACTTTGACTATAAAACAAAAACTGTGCGTATACACACATCTATATCGATGTAGAACGAGAGCGGCTTCTTGCTTTAACTCCCTCTTATTTACTATTGATTATTCATGTTTTAAAAAGGAGGCCATGTTTTTTTGCAACGTACACTTTATCAAAATCAGATACTTAATCTTGCTATAACGGCTAGAGACCGATTTCAATATTTATATGAAGCTAGTCTCCGAGGAGAAATAACGTGTGCTCACTGCGGAGAACCAGTTAAATTATATCTGGGGATTGAGCATTCTCCTTACTTTTATCATGCTCAAGTTCCCCATGAAAGAGAAGAGTGTTCAGACATACTATCAGAAACAACAGCTGTGCAACAAATAAAAGAAACTCCGGCTGAATACAGAGAAACCAATGGATTTCGTATTCCTAAAGGACGAGCTATTGGCGAGAAAAGTTCAACTGTAAAAGAGAAAGCAACATGGAGGTCTTCCGCACCTTTTTCAAGTGTTCCTGCTTTTCGCTTAAAACCAGCTGTTCCTAAACACTCTGACTCTCCTTATTTAAATGAATTTAAAGAGAGCGGTATTGAATTAGATTCGAACCAATGGAAAGCTGTTACACATTCAGAAGGACCGCTCCTTATTCTAGCCGGTGCAGGCAGCGGAAAAACGCGTGTATTAACAGCTCGCACCGCATATATGATACAAGAAAAACAAATTGATCCAAAATCCATTATGCTGGTGACTTTCACGGCTAAATCAGCTAAAGAAATGAAAGAACGATTGGCTACATACCCAAAGATGTCCGGCTTACATCTTCGTCAAATGCTAGTTGGAACTTTTCACAGCATTTTCTTACGTATGATTGTTCATCATAATCCTCAAGCGTGGCAAATGGACCGCCTGCTAAAATGGGATTGGCAAAAAGAACAGATTGTGAAAGAAGCAGCAAGAGAGCTCCACGTGGATGAAAAAGATTTTCCGTTTGATCAGGCACTTCAGCAAATCGGCTATTGGAAAAACACGCTTGTTGGCGTGAAAGATGTTCGCCCAAAGGACAAATGGGAACAAGATGTGCACTTTTTATATCGTCGTTATGAAGAAGTCAAAAAGCAAAAACAGCTATTCGATTTTGATGACATGCTGTATGGATGTTATGAAATGCTAAAACAAAATCCCGATTTACTAACTCGTTATCAAAAAAGGTTTCGCTATTTTTTAATTGACGAATTTCAAGATATCAATAAAGTTCAATATAAAATTATGAAAATGCTAAGTGAAGACTCTAAAAACTTGTGTGTCGTAGGAGATGATGATCAATCAATTTACGCTTTCCGCGGAAGCGACCCTTCGTTCATTTTAAACTTTGAAAAAGATTTTGCTAATACAACTGTTATTACGTTAAACCAAAATTATCGTTCAGCTCATGCCATCGTTTCTTCTGCGAATAAAGTCATTGCACGAAATACAGCGCGCCGACAAAAAGAAATGGCTGCCCAGTTTGATAATGAGTTGCGACCTACATTCTTCTTTCCATACGACGAAGAAGAAGAAGCAACAATGATTGTAACGGATATGAAAGAAAAAATTAAGCAAGGGGCTTCTCCAACTGAATTCGCGGTCTTGTACCGAACTCACGCTTCTTCACGCGCCATCTTTGAACGTTTATCGCAGTCAAACCTGCCATTTTCAATCGAACAAGATGCGGATTCTTTTTATAAAAGACGAATGGTTCGAAGTTTACTTTCATTTCTACGCTTGAGCGTGAATCCAAATGACGCAAGTTCGCTACAAGATTTAGTAAACGCACTCTTTTTAAAGAAAACAGCAGTCAATGACTTAAAAGCAGCAAGTATTCTTCATGATGGTACATTTATTGATGCACTTGAATATCTTCAAGATCTAAAACCGTTTCAGCAAAAAAAGCTCAAGAAAGTAATTCCTTTATTCAAGTCGCTAAAATCAATGTCTCCTTCTTTGGCACTTGAGACAATTTCTAAAGATATGGGATTCGATGATTTTGTCAAAAAACGCGGAAATGAAGGAAATATGATGGAAAAAGGTTCGGATGACGTGCGGGATTTAAAAGTTGTAGCACGTAAATTTAAAACCGTACCTGAACTGTTAGAGCATGTGGATCATATGATTGCCATGAACACAGAGATGAAAGCTTTAAGCAAGCAATTTAATGAAAGTATTCAACTAACCACAATTCATCGAGCAAAGGGTCTTGAATATAAGCATGTATACGTACTGAGCAGCGTAGATGGCGGATTGCCTCATGATTATGCACTCGAAGCTTATCGAGGCGGAGATGATGTGCCGCTTCAAGAAGAACGCCGCCTTTTATATGTAGCCATGACGCGTGCACAGAATTCACTTTACTTATCTGTTCCGCAAACTAGAAGAGGTAAAACCGCTTATCCTTCAAGATTCCTGAAGTCGTTTATAAAAAAAGTGTAAAGGAAAAACAGGCTTGGACAAAAGTAGTTTCATTAAATTGCAACACGAACTATCTATCATAAACGGATAAATAGTTCGTGTTTTTTATAATCGCGGTGAACGCAGGTGCTTCTAGCTGTTGGTTGGAGGACAAGGCGAAGACTCCTGCGGGGACAGATGAGCCCCCGCAGAAAGCAACAGCGGTCGAGGAAGCAGTCCAGATCATGTATCCAGATTGTTGTCTTTAAATTGGATTCCTGTAGTTATGTTTCAACCTCTTTATCTTACTTCAAGCTAGCGTCCATAACCGATATTCTTACCATCTATTATTAACCAAATATTCCACTAAGAGGTAGATATTCATAAATGGATGCGTTACACTACGTTATGTACTGTACTACTATATTTTAGGGGGCTCCATTATTGAACGCAAAGCTTATTCATGAAAATGAAAAGATTTTTTTCATTCTGTGTATGGTTATCAGCTTATTAACCTATTTCTTTTTAATTATTTCACTCGTTGGTATTATTTATCTTGTAATCGGTTTTTTAATTACATTTATACTCCACGGTTTCTCTATTGCTCAAATTCGCAATAATGGAGTTAGATTGACAGAGAAGCAGTTCCCGCACACTTATCATCAGGCAAAACATTTATCTTCAGAGCTGGATTTAGAGCTGCCCGATATTTATATTATTCAATCAGGCGGCTTGTTAAACGCGTTTGCTACACGTTTTTTTGGACGTCACTTTGTCATTTTATACTCCGACATTGTTGAAATGATTGAAGATAATCAAGAAAAAGAACTTTCTTTTATTATTGCCCACGAATTAGTTCATATCAAACGTAAACATACACTCTACCACTCACTTATTCTACCTGCTCTTTGGGTTCCTTTTTTAGGAAAAGCTTACTCTAGGGCCTGTGAATATACGTGTGATCGCATAGCTTCCGTTGCGATTGGTGATGCAAAAGCTGCCACTCAAGCACTCACTATACTTGCGGTTGGTCATTGTCTAAATAAAAAAGTAAATCAAGAGGAATTTGTTCATACGCACTCACAGGAAAAAGGTTTTTTTATGTGGTTGACTCAAGCTACTTCAACTCACCCCCCTCTCGCTCATCGTATTAAAGAAATTAATTACTTAGCACAGCATCCGGAACTGTTTGATCTTGATCCTAACGCATTTCAAACAAATGAAATTGCATAAATAGAAAAAAGCCCTGACACGTCAGGGCTTTATATAAAAATATTAAATTATTTTTTCTCATTTAGCATTTTAGCGATGGTCGCAAAATCAATGGATTGATTATTGTTTGCAATCGCCTTAACAATTTGTTCTTCTTTTTGTTTTGAAATTGGCTTATTCGCAATTTGTGCTACTCGCTTCACAATATTACGCACCGTTTGCTCATCTTTAAAATTAGCATTTTGTACAGAATTCGCAAGTTCAAAAATATCCTTCATATTAACGCCTGTTTTCTTTTCTATATTTTTAAACATATTATTATCCATTTTGCATGACCTCCTTTATTTATACTTCATCGTATGCACAATGTGCCTAGATGGTGCCCTTTACATTTAATAAAAAAATAAAGTGCGAGTGAAACTTCACCCGCACTTTTCGGTGCCTTATTCATAGAAGGGATTAATTGTAAAAACAAACACAACCAACAATAATTAATAGAATGAATAATACAACGATTAACGCAAAACCACCGCCGTAGCCACCACCGTAACCACAACCACCGTAGCCAAATCCGCAGCCCATAATATTACACCCCCTCTGTTTTACTCTCTATACTGTATGTTCGCTCAAATGATTTTGTATGGGCTTTTCAACTGTGTACATTAAATTTCATTGTCCAAAAGGATCTTCAGCATCTTGCTCATCAAGTCTTTTTACATTTTGCTGCAGTTTCCTCTCTTGCTGTTCCATCTGCTTTTCTGCTTTTTCTACTTCGTTCATTCTCTTTCGATGTTCTCCCATCATATGCTGTTCAAAAAAACGTTCAAATTCATCGAAAAAATCCGGCATCTCTACACCTCTCTCCACCCTATGTAAAAAAGCATTGTCCGAGTGACAATGCTTCTATTACTTATCGCTTTGGTAACTTTGAACCACAGCCGCAACCACCTTGTTTTGGAGAAGGGTACTGGACTGGCTTAGGAATAGACTGCCCTTTCTTCACTGATTGTTTTGTCATTGGTTGTGGATGATAAGGCAGGGGCTGAGGGTATTGATTAGGATTATAATTATAATGATAATACATCATGTTTTGCCTCCTTTTCACAGCATCCTATCTATAACATTATATTCAGGACTAAAGAAAGACGTTCTATCTTATTTGTCCATTTTGCGCTGCATGGACAAAAATAAATCCGTGCTGTTTTTTGACTTTTTCACTCTTGATCTCTCTCCTCCCTTTTGCTCTGTCACTTCACGCAGCCGTTTTTGCAGCTCTTGAATGATTCCTTGTGCTTCATGATTGTACTGTACAATGGACTGTTCGATTTTTGGTTTTTGTTCATTAACACATGCTTTAAGCCAATCTATTTTTTCCTCTAGTTTCCTTTTTTCTTCTTCATGCTTTTGCTTTAATTCCGCTAACTCTTCCTTAATATCTTCATGTTCAAATTCTTGATGCTTGAATTTTTGATATTCTTCTTTATAAAAAGCCAGTTCTGACTTCAATGAAGCAATATATTGTTTTGTTTTTTCCTCACTCATGCCCTTCACTCCTCCATTATAAATAACCCACTACTTCTAAAAAATCACTTAAAGATGAATAACACTTTTTATTAACATGAATATGCTGTAATTGAGTTTATTATTTCCTTCATTTTTTATGCTCGCTTCACCTAGAATTTATTCCGATAAATTCCGCTTTTACTAAGGAACATAAAAGCAGGTCATTCATACACTATAGTAGTCCGATACCTAGTAACGAAAAGCGTAAAGGAAGGACAATTACAATTAGGAGGTTTAAAAATGGGAGAACTTTTTGAATCATTGTGTATCCGCGTACCTAAAGTGTACGACTGGGTTAGACGTCAAGTCGTTTTACCACAAATTTTTACCCATGACACTTCGTTATTTAATGAACATGTGCTTAAAGGTTTAGGAGATGACGTAGAAGTTGAAATTATTTTAACAGATTGCCATGGTAATCCTGTGGATCCTTCAGATGAAAACGCACTGGATAAAGTAATTGAACTTGTGCCGCACGGAGGTCGCCGCCCTCGAACAATTATTTTACCCGATGGAGAAAGTGTTGTTCTTCATGAAGTTAAATTATCAATCAGTGGCTTTTACAAGATTAAGTTAATTGATTTAGGTAACCATCAAAAACATCATGAATTTACTTCTTGTAATATTCCATGGAAAACACATCAAACGTTTTATCTTTGTGCTCCTGAAGGCACTGACCCAGTTGTACACCTAGATTCTTTTGAAGGAACAAGCGGTTCTATAAGATTATCACACGGACGTTTACAACTGCTAAGCTTCGACATCGTATTATGTTTAAGTATACAAATTGAAAAAGACGTGAAAATTGAAGTGGAAGGCAGCTTCTGCTACCCTCGACCTGAAATCATCGATCCATCCAACGTTGGTTGCTTACCTGTCGAATATCCACCTCAATGTGAAGCTATCTTCCCTGGAAAACATCATCACGATGAATGTGATGAAAGAAGCTATGAAAGTTCCTTTGAAACAGATTTCGATTAATTAAATACTCTATCAGAGGAGAATATTTCTCCTCTTTTTTCATCGTTTACAAGCTTTGTGCATACATATAAATAAAACTGCTGTAGGCAGCTCAGGTTTACAAACTTAATTCATAGCTCAGCAGGAAAGGAGACTACTAGATGAGTCGTAACTCCCCTTCCCCTAAAGATGATTTAACTCAATTAAAACAAAAGCTCATTCACTATAAATCGGAAATTCGGCACGTACAAAACCAATTAAAAAGCTATGAACGAGCTTTAGAACGAGAAAAAGAAAATACATCGTTTTGGAAGAAAAAGCACGCTGAGACGCTTTCTACATCTGAAAAAGAAGTAGAAATTGAAGGATTAGAAAAAGAGCTGGATTTACTAAGAAACGAGCTTTCTGAACAAAAAATTATTGCAGAAGCATTTCGGGAAAAAGCCTCGAGAAAACAGCCCGTTATTGAAGAAAAGATTGTGGAAAAAGTAATCGAAAAAATTGTGGAAAAACCTGTGGAAAGGTTCGAAAAGAGTGATATCCTCTGTTTCTTTCAACATTCTATACTGCTGCCAGAACAAGATGAAAGCGAGCTGACGATATTCGGCAACGTAATTATTCAAAATCAAACGAGCAGTACTTTACGCTCTCCGGTGCTTTGCTTAAAAATGAAACCCACTGCTTCGGCTATATTAAGCGGGAAGATCATTGATGAAAAAGACATTGAAGTTTCCAGTATCCCCTCTTCTTCTTTAGAATGGCGCTATGCTCATCCAAAATGGAACGAAAAAATTCAAAATGACGGTGAATATTGGATCAAACCTATTAAGCAAACCGTATTAAAGCCAAAAGACAAATTACTATTTGACTCTTTTCAAGTAGTCATTCCGCTGTCCTCTGATACGACTTCATTTATTCTAGAAGGCTTTTTTTATAGCGAAGAGTGGCAAGAAGGCATCCCTTTTTTTAATAAAGTAGTGCTAAATTTCCCTTAATTATTAAAAGACATATTGATGTTCAATATGTCTTTTAACTCGTCCATTTATTTCATAAATGATTCTATAATTCCTGCACATCCTGCAATCGCTAAGATTGTAATGATAGGAATAGCAATATGCGGGAACGCTACATAACTAAAATAAATCCCTACCGCACACCATATGCCCGTACACCAATAACAGCTGAGCAGCTCTCCAATCCACTTTTGCAGTCCCTTCCCTTTTATCTCTAGATAAGTTACCGTATTTCCTTGTTCATCTTGATCTTCTACAATTTTATGAAACGGTTTACGAATAAACGCTGTGATTTTATCAAAAACAATTAGACGAGTAAGTCGAAATGTTGCAAAGACAAATAATGTTAGATAAATCCATGTCATTTTCATTCCTCCGTGCATTCACAAACTTATGAAAATAAAAGCTAACGTGCTTCTTCACTGTTAGCTTTTAGAGTTACTTAAATTTTAATGATAGATATGGTCTGAATATCATGAAATATCAATACTGTTTTCTCTTTATTAGGAGGAACGCTCACGTATAAACTTCCTTCTTTTAATTCTAAAATTGTTCCTATATATTTTTGGTTTTGACACGTAATTTCACAAATTGGCTGAGACATATGAGGCGGGAAACTGCATAGAAAATCAACTTTTTCTTTAATCGTCATAGACTGAAACATTTTATTTGGCTTTTTAGTCTCTGATTGCGGTATATCCACGGGAACAATTGAACGCTCTTCCTCTTTTTCTTGCTTAATCTCTTCCACTTTTTCTACGTCAGGCTCTTTGACTTCTTGAATGGAAGAAAAGCTGGGCTCTTCTTTTAACACGTGCTCTTTCTCTATTCCTTTATTGTCTTGCTGTTTTGAACTAAAATAATATTGCATAGAACGCTGATTTTGCGTAGCGTTTGGCTGGACAATGTACATTAGCGGCTCGTTTTCTTCTGACTTAGATTTTGAGTTAGTCATGAAGCATACCTCCAATTGCTTGTTATCGTTCTTTTAAAAATGTATGCTTGAACACGGAAAAACTTGTTTATTTTTTTGCGGTAGCCTTTTTAACACCAAAAGCAGCGCTGTCCTTTTATTTCCAGCATTTGCGAAAACACAAAAAAAGAGGTTGAGACATAACGAAATGAATTCAATCTAAAGACGCACAAATGGGACACATGAGCTGAACCGCTTGTTACACCACAGTTGATTTCCGTGCAAGACTTCGCTTTCCGCGGACGGCCGATGAAACTTATTTTCAAAACAACAAAAAAAACGAACCACTATCAAATATTTTGATCAGTGGTTCGTTTTTCACTTCAGCTAAAATAATTTTGTCCCAGTCTCTTTCTCTCATTCAATAACATAGAAAACTAAACCTACCTAGATACCTTTATCTAATTTTATACTCAAGAAGCATACGTAATTCATTCACATACGAGCGAGATCCCGTTACAATCAAACGATCATCAAATTCAAGCTCTGTATCGCCATGAGGTACAATGGAATCTTTGCCTCTAAAGATTCGAACAAAAATCACATCTCCTGTAAATGGGAACTTACGAAGCTCTACCCCCTCGTATTTAGGGTTACGCATATTAATTTGATAAAGTGCTGTTTCTTGATTCGTTAAGATATTTAAAATATTTGGCGATTCGATTAAAGCTTTTAGCAATGCAGTCGTAGATAACAGCACAGAAAAAACTTCAATGTTATTTTCTTTCATCTTTTCATCTAATACAGGACTTTCTACGCGGGCAATAACCCGTTCTGTACCATATTTTTTTGCAAATAGAGCAATGTCGCTATTTCTTTCTTCTTCCCCTGTTGTTACAACTAATACATCCGCATCTAAAATCCCCATACGTATTAAAGTTTCCTTACTATATCCATCGATGTCGACGATATTAAAAATGGAATCCGACGTACGGTTTTCAATTTTGTCCTGAGTAGGGTGATAAATCGTAACATCATATAAATCAAGATCCATTTCTCGAATAACCGGGAGTGTAAATTGATTTGCACCGAGCATATTAACCTTCAGCTTTCTGTCACTGATTTCTGGCTTTGGAAACAGTTTTCTAAAGATAATAGGTGTAATAATACAGGTAATAATCGCCACCAAAATCAGCGCACCGGACATTTGTGAATCAATAACACCAATATTTTCACCCACCGTTGCTGCCGCAATAACGAGTGATAAAGTCGATGTTAAAAGAAAACCCGATGCCAAAACGGTTTTCATATCATACCATTTTCTTAAGATTAACGCTGGGACTAGCTTGGATATCAACAATGCAATGAATAATAAAGGCATTAATATCAGCACTTTTTTATCACTGAACAATGACCAAACATCAAGCTTCACTCCTACCATCACAAAAAAGATAGGAATTAAAAATCCATAGCCAAACGAATCTAATTTATGAACTAAATTTTTGTTAGGAGCTAGAAGAGAAACGAGTGATCCCGCTAAAAACGCGCCTAAAATGTTTTCAACACCAATTGACTCCGAAAGGCCCACCAGAATGATAATGAGTGCAAATACGGCGCGCGTGTCGATTTGAATTGTACCTTTAGACATTGTTTCAAGAAACGATCGGTTTTTAAACTGCTTCCCTATGAAGTATAAAATCACTCCTACTCCAAATAAAATTAAAATCAACCATGTATTGCTATCTCCTGATTTATCATAGACGGAAGCAAATACGGCTAGTAAAATCATCGTGACTAAGTCCGCAATAACCGCAATCAATAAAATGGTTTGTCCAATCGGCTTTTTCATAATCTGTGCATCTTTTAATGTCGGCACTACTACTCCTAATGAAATGGTAGAAATAATAAGCGTCATCAAAAAGGCATTATCAATAAAACCTGTCCATACAAAAACATAGGACAAAAATAGTGAAACTGCAAAGATAGCTGCAAACACTAGTATAGAAATGGAAAAAGCATTTGGCACCTTCGCTCCTGATGCCTTTTTGTCTTTTGAATTTCCTCCAGCAAAAGCAGAAAAATCAATTTCTAAACCACTTAAAAACATCAAAAAGATAAAGCCTAGAGTGGAAAGTGTTTCAAGCCACATATCCTGCTCCACAAGGTCAAAACCACTTTTCCCTATAATTAATCCCATAATAATTTCAGCTACGACTACAGGTATAATGTTGAGTTTAAACCGATGTAACAGTATAGGCGTTAAAAAGGCCAAACTAATGACGATAACAAGTGATGTAAAGGACGCGTGCTGTTCCATTAGATTCCCCTCCTTTTACCTTCGCTATTTATAAAACGAAGACGTTAGTATTCAAAATTAAAGGTTAATCATAAAAGCTTGAAGGTTCTCTGTCAACTATATGAACTGATAATGAAAATCCGACATGATTACTCATGCCGAATTCTAACGTCCCTTCATTATTTTAAATAACTCATAAATGTTGTCGCTAGACCGAAGTAAATTAAAATACTGATAAGATCATTGATCGTTGTAATAAATGGTCCTGATGCGACTGCAGGGTCAATTTTGAACCTGTGCATGAGAAGCGGGATAAACGCTCCTGCAAGTGTAGCCACAATCAATGTTGAAAATACAGACACGCCTACCAAAGCTCCTAAAATAAGATCTCCTTGCCAAATATAAACAATTAATACAACTAAAAGTCCGCATGATGCGCCCGTAATCATTCCGGTAGCTGCTTCTCGGATTAACAGCTTAAATTTGCTTTCTTCTTCGATTTCTCCCGTCGCTAGTCCGCGAACCGCAACGGCTAGCGCCTGTGTTCCTGTATTACCAGCCATACCGCCGATCAAAGGTATAAATACAGCTAAAATAGCTACTTGATTCAAAGTATCTTCAAAACGTCCAATTAAACTCGCTGTCATCATTCCTAAAAACAGCAAAATGATAAGCCAAGGCAGCCTCTTTTTGGCCGCTACTAAAGGATTGTGGTCAATCGTATCATCTACATCACTAATACCGGCTAATTTAGAATAGTCATCCGATGCCTCTTCATCAAGAACATCCATCACATCATCAACCGTAATGATTCCGAGAAGATGCTGCTGAAAATCAACAACTGGAAGCGCAAGAAAGTTGTAATCGCGCATAATACGCGCAACTTCTTCTTGGTCTTCTGCTACTGATACGGATACGACTCGTTCATTCATAACTTCGCTTATCATCGTATCTTCATCTGCTATAATTAAATCACGAAGAGAAATAACACCTGCTAGATGCTTTTGTTCATCAATAACAAATACATAATAAATTGTTTCCGCTTCTGGAGCTTCCCTGCGTAGAATGTGCATGGCTGAATGTACAGTTTGATTTTCACGAATGGCCACAAACTCAGTCGTCATAATACTTCCAGCGGTATATTCCTCGTAATGAAGCAGCTCTTTAATTTCATCGGCTGCTTCTTCATCCATAATCGTTAAATAGCTCGCCACTTGTTCTTTATCCAATTCATTTAATACGTCAACGGCATCATCCGCCGACATTTCCGACAGCATGTCTGCTGCAAAATTGGGATGCATCTCTGAGAGAATTTCTTGATAATCTTCTTCTCGTATCTCTACATTTTCAAAGATATCCGCCATTTCTTCCGGAGATAACATCTCGTACAACGCAAATCTAGAAGGCTCATCTAATTCTTCAAAAAATTGAGCTTGGTCATACGTATGCATATGTAAAAATTCTTCACGAAATGCATCGATTTCATTTTTTTCTAAAAGTGATAATAAATGTTCGGCGAACCATGCCTTTTCTTCTTTTTCAATTGAATCTGTCATGTCTTCAACCTCCCTGTCGCACAAAACTCATTTAACTTTATGATGAATTTTGTTTTTTTTCAACTCATAGCTCTTTACTCTTTTCCCAATAATATATAAGTTCTACACATAGTTTGCTCCATATAAGGGTAATTTTATATCGTCAAAGGAAAAACCTTTTAAGGATGTGGATAAAAGATGAAAGTAGATATAATAGGCGATATCCATGGGTGCTATGATGAATTAAAAGCGTTAACAGAAAAACTTGGGTATGAATGGCAAGACGGGATTCCTGTCCACTCTGACGGACGGCGCCTTGGATTTGTAGGTGATTTAACAGACCGAGGACCTCATTCACTAAAAGTGATTGAGCTCGTATGGTCACTTGTAATAAAGCATCAGCAAGCTTACTACTGTCCAGGCAATCACTGCAATAAGCTATATCGCTTCTTTTGCGGTAACAAAGTGCAAATTACTCATGGATTAGAAACGACCGTTGCCGAGTACGAAGCTTTACCTTCAAGAGAACAGAAATTCATTAAAAAAAAGTTCATTGAGCTTTATGAACAATCACCTCTATATGTGCAGCTTGATCAAAACCAATTAATTATTGCTCACGCCGGTCTTAAAGCTGAATACATCGGCAGAACGGATAAAAAAGTAAAAACCTTTGTGCTATACGGAGACATTACGGGTGAAAAACATCTAAACGGCATGCCTGTCCGACGGGATTGGGCCAAACATTATAACGGAAAACCGTTTATCGTTTATGGGCATACACCCGTAGTAAAAGCCAGAAAAATTCACAATACCATTAATATTGATACAGGCGCAGTTTTTGGAGGGGCTTTAACGGCGTTTCAGTATCCTGAAAGGAATATTATATCGGTGCCTTCATCTATGCCTTACGTAGAGGAAAAATTTAATCACTTCGTGTAAAAAGAAAGTCGCTTTTCATTAAAAAAAGCGACTTTCTTTTACGATTTGAAGTTTCTGCATATCTGGCGGCAAAGGTGCTGTAAAAGACAAAATTTTTTGTAAAAAAGGATGAAAAAAAGTGAGTTCATAGCTGTGAAGAGCTTGACGAGAAATAAGATGATTCGTTCCTCCATATAAGGTATCTCCAAGCAGTGGATATCCTTTATAAGCCATATGAACACGAATTTGGTGAGTTCTCCCCGTCTCAAGCGAAAGAGCAACTTCTGTAAAAGAAGAATACTGACGAAGCGCCGTATAGTGTGTAATAGCAAACTGCCCATCTTCTCTTACTTCCCGTTCGATGATACTTGACTCTTTTCGGCCAATCGGTGCCTCTATCGTTTCTTTGCCAACAAGCTTCCCATGAACAAAAGCTCGGTACACGCGTTTAATTTCATGTTCTTTTTGTGCTTTAGAGAATAAGTAATGAACGTGCCTATGCTTAGCGACAATAAGCAGCCCAGATGTGTCTCGGTCCAACCTATTTACAAGATGAACAGTCGAGTTAATGTTATTTTTCTCATAATAATAAAGCACAGCATTACTTAGTGACCACGTTAGATGTTCTCGAGAAGGTATACTTGGCATGTTTGGCTGCTTATTCAACACTAATATATACTCATCTTCGTATACAATATCCAAAGGTATAGCTTTAGGAAGAAGACTTTCACTTGCTTTTTCTGGTGGAAACGCCACCTTAATTTCGTCACCTTTTTGCAGAATATATCGAACCGTTGCATGCTCTCCATTTACTTCAATTGCTCCTCCTCTGAACTTAATGTCCGTCAGAGAAGCTTTGGAAATATCATGTTCTTTTAAAAATTCACGAACCGCTACACCCTCGAAAGAATGATCTACGGTCCAACTCAACGTAAAAACTTGTTTCATTCTCTTCCCTGCCTTTAATCATCACATACAAAAGAGTCTCTGACACGCTGCCAGAAAGGAAACGCACGAAAGCGAGCAAATCGAATTTTTTCGCTTGCTACCCGAAATTGAATCGACTTTACATCTTTATGTAAAAGAGTTAAATGATCAATGGTAATTTGAAAGTCTGCGTCGTTGACAGGCTTTAACAGCGCTGTATGATGTCCAGGAAGAACCAATGGAGAACCTATCGTACGGAACACTCGATTGTTAATAGAAGCCATTTCAGCAATTTGAATAGCTTGAAGCGAAGGATGTAAAATCGCGCCTCCAAGGGATTTGTTGTAAGCTGTACTTCCCGAGGGAGTGGATACGCAAAGGCCGTCTCCTCGGAAGGTCTCAAATCGCTGCCCTTTAATTTCCACGTCCATTACTAAAGAACCTTCTACACTTTTTACCGTACATTCATTCAGAGCTAAGTATCGAGCTTCGCGTCCACCGTTGGTGTAGCGAATAATCACTTCGAGCAGTGGATACTCTACAGTCTGATAGGGTGTCTTTGCAATAGCAATCACCAGCTTCTCAATCTCATCAGGTGTCCAATCTGCGTAAAAGCCTAAATGGCCGGTATGAACCCCAATAAAAGCCGTCTTGTCAAGTCGGTTTCGATAACGGTGAAACGCGTAGAGAAGCGTTCCATCCCCTCCTACTGACACTACAATATCAGGCTGGTTTTCATCATATTCTAAATGAAAATCTAATAAATACGTTTTCATTTTTTGCATAAGCGTATTTGATATTTGGTTGCCTTTTGATGTAATAGCAAATTTTATTTTCTCCACCTAATTCTCTCCCCCTATCCATCCAATGTACAAAGCTGTTGCTGAGTCATACCTAAGATTCTTCCGCCGATTCTTTTTTTCGTGAGAAAATAGCCTGAGCTTCTTGAATCTCACCTCGTATTTGAGACATTTCTTCATCGAGCTGAGTAGCTGCTTCAGAAGCACGCTGAAGTCGCTTTTTGATATTCTCAGGAAATTTCCCGCTGTACTTATAATTTAAAGAATGCTCAATTGTAGCCCAAAAATTCATAGCCAGTGTACGAATTTGAATTTCCACTAAAATTTTCTTTTCACCTTTAATTGTTTGAACAGGATAACATACGACCACATGATATGAACGATAGCCGCTTTCTTTTTTATGAAGAATATAATCTCTTTCTTCAATCAATTCAAAGTCTGTTCGCTGACGAAGGAGCTCTACGACCGCTTTAATATCGTCCGTAAATTGACACATCATACGGAGTCCCGCAATGTCCTGCATCTCTTCCTCTAAGCGATCGAGAGAAATTCCTTTTCGAGTCGCTTTATCCAAAATACTGGCGATAGGCTTCACTCGTCCCGTAACGAATTCAATAGGTGAATGCGTAGATTTCATATCATATTGTGAACGAATTCCTTTTAATTTCACCTTAAGTTCTTCAACGGCTTGTTTATACGGTGCTAAAAATAAATCCCAATGCCTGATCATTAATAACACCCCCCTTTTTTCTCTCTATTACTTATTTTCTTTATCTAAAAAAACTTCCTCTACCCTTGCTACCATCTCGTCTCCATAATTCACATTTCCTTCGATGTTACTGATGAGATAAGATAGCTCTTCTTTAACGGCTGATAGCTCAATTACTTTCTTATTAATTTCTAAAAATACTTTCATATCTTTATGTAAGACGTGCTTTAAATTTGCCCAAATATTATCACTAAGGCCAACATACATAAATTGATCATTAATATCTACAACATATACAAATGACATGTTATCTGAGTCAACAAGCATTTGTTTTGTATCTTCCAATTGTTCAATTTCCGTCTCAATAGGGTCTGCTTTTAAATGTAATTCATTTGATTTCATCACACAGGTAGTGATGTCAATTCGATTGTGCATAAATAAACTCCTTCCAACTATACAATTCGTTACTATTTTAACACATTCCAGGAACGTTTAATAAAGGTAAAACCTAAACAATCCGTATTTCTTCATTTTCCAAGTTGCCCATATGGATATTCCTGTTAGGAAATGTAGTTTGACTGTCTCAAAAAGTGTGATAAATTAAGATGGAAAGTGCCTTACCAAAAGACCTAAATTAAAAGGATGATTTCATTGAAACAAGAAATTGAAATTGAATTTAAAAATATAGTAACGAAAGAAGAGTTTGATCGTCTCCGCTCACACTTTCAACTAACTGAAGATCAGTTTGTCTCTCAAGAAAACCACTATTTTGATACACCTGCTTTCTCATTAAAAGACTGCGGGGCTGCCCTGCGAATTCGAAGCAAAAAAGATAAGTCCGTTCTCACGCTCAAACAGCCTCACCAAGAGGGTCTTTTAGAAACACATGAAGCATTAACAAATGAACAAGCTAAAGAATTGCGAGATGGCAGCGCCAAGATTCCGTCAACAATTCAACAGCTTATTACTGATTTACAAGTCGATAGCCATGCGCTAACTTATTTTGGCACTTTGTGTACAAGTCGAGCAGAAATTCCATATAAAAACGGGTTACTTGTACTCGATCATAGCTTTTATCTAGGTGCTGAAGATTATGAACTTGAATACGAAGTAACCGATGCCAATGAAGGAGCAAAATATTTTGAGCAATTGCTTACGGAGCTTGATATTAAAAAGAAACCAACGGAAAACAAAATCCGACGGTTTTACAAGCGAAAGTATACGTTAATGGATGGAGAATAAATTTATGAGCATGAATATTAACAATTACATGTCTTCCGTTCAATTTCCTGGAACTCAGCCATTTTCAGTTAACAACCAGATGCCAACAGCTAACGTGATGCTTGGTACAACTTTACTCTCTGTATTTGCTCAGCTTTTTCAAGACTACGTCAATCAAGAGCCTCAAATGAGTACCAATCTTTACTTGAAGGCAGCGCAGATGTTTCCATCTACGGCGGTTCAAATGCAGTCCGAGCCATCTGTTTCTTCCTCAGGTAAGGCAGCGGCTTCAAATTTTGCCTTACCTGCACAAAAAAATGAAACGGCAAAGGCCAGTTCTCAGGATGTACAAACGATAATTACAGAAGCAGCTGCACGCTACCAGCTGGATCCTAAACTTATTCGTTCTGTTATTAAACAAGAATCAAACTTTAATCCATCTGCCAAAAGTTCTGTAGGAGCGGCTGGGCTTATGCAGCTAATGCCAGCAACCGCTAAAGCTCTTGGTCTAGAAGATCCGTACGACTCCAAGCAAAATGTATTTGGAGGAGCCAAATATCTTCGACAAATGTTAGATAAATACAACGGAAACGTGAAATTAGCATTGGCGGCCTATAATGCTGGACCAGGTAATGTTGATAAATACGGCGGAGTCCCCCCTTTTCAAGAAACGCAAAAATATGTAAATAAAATTATGTCTTCTTATCTTGTGTAAATGAGCCAAATCATTCACCACTCGAACATAGAATGGCTGTAGTTTGTCGAGGTTACACTATATAAATAGAAGGAAACGTTTGTGAAAGTATTCCTTTGTTTCTCATAATTAGTGATTCGCGACAGCATCATAGACTTTTCTTATGTAAAATTCCACTTTATCTCTTTTCCAGTAGAAGAAGTAAGCGGATAGTTTGAGTTAACGAAATGACACTGCTAAAATTAAGGAAAGTAAAAAACACCAAAGAGTTAAGACGTATATTTCTTATAACAAAGGAGTTATCAACATGAGAGAAAAAATCCACTCCCCTTACGAATTATTAGGCGGTGAACATACGATTTCAAAACTTGTTGATGCTTTTTATACACGCGTTGGAAAACATCCTGAGCTCGCGCCAATTTTTCCTGATGATTTAACAGAAACAGCACGAAAGCAAAAGCAATTTCTGACACAATATTTAGGAGGGCCTTCGTTATACACTGAAGAGCATGGTCACCCTATGCTGAGAGCTAGGCATCTTCCTTTTGAAATTACACCGTCAAGAGCCAAAGCCTGGCTGACGTGTATGCATGAAGCAATGGACGAAATTAATTTAGAAGGCCCTGAGAGAGATGAACTTTATCATCGTCTTATTTTAACTGCCCAACACATGATTAATTCACCGGAACAGACAGATGAGAAAGGATTTTCACATTGAGTAATCTAAATAGCCAATACCCATCCTTGCATCAGCTTTGTCAAGGTTCAAATAAAAAACCGCTTGAAATCTATGTATTTGTTGACCCTCTTTGCCCGGAATGCTGGGCACTCGAGCCTATTCTAAAGAAGTTACAAATAGAATATGGTCAGCTGTTATCCCTCAAGCATGTGCTTGGCGGAAACTTACAGCAATTAAATATTGGAGCACAGCAGAAATTTGAACATATTGCAAAATCGTGGGAGAAAACTGGAAGCCGATCAGGTATGTCATGTGACGGCAATCTGTGGCTTGAAAACCCAATCGATACTCCTTACGCTGCATCAATTGCGATTAAAGCGGCCGGTCTGCAAGGAAAGAAACAGGGCATTCGCTTTTTGAGAAGACTTCAAGAAGTAGTATTTTTAGAAAAACAAAATGTTACAGAAGAATCTGTCTTAATACAATGTGCAAAACATGTGGGGCTAGATGTTGATGAATTTGTAAAAGATTTGCATTCAGATTACGCTGCGAAGGCCTTTCAATGTGATTTAAAAATCACGTCGGAAATGGATGTCGATGAGATTCCAACTCTTGTGTTCTTCAACGAAAAAGTTGAAGAAGAAGGCATTAAGATATCAGGATACTATTCGTATGAAACATATGTACACATCATTAAAGAGATGTTAGAAATTGACCCAGATCCAGCTTGTCTTCCGCCTCTTCGTTCATTTTTAAGCTATTTTCAATTTGTTGCTTCAAAAGAAGTTGCAGTTGTGTATGGTTTATCATTAGAAGAGGCTGAAAAGGAATTGAAAAAACTTCAGCTTCAGCAAGTGGTTGAGAGAGTTCCTGTCAAATACGGCACCTTTTGGAGAAGTACTGAAAAGAGCTTTTAATCATTAAATGTTGATGCTTGTCCTAAGCATCAACTAAACAAAAAAGACTTGGCTTTCGCCAAGTCTTTTCGTTTGTCTTAAGACAACAAGGGGATGGGAGAAATTTTTCACGGTCAAACAAAGGGGTATATGTTTGTTTTGTGATAAACTTCACGATTAATACTATAGCAAATTATGTCGACTTTTGGCAACCCCTTTTTTCAATTTTATTCACTTTTTTATAAAAAAACTTCATAAACAGCCAGATTCACTCATATAGTACAACCAATTATGCTTTTAATAGAGGTGTTAACTATGAAAATTGCTGGAATTACTCTAGGGGTTGTTATTCTTTTGGTTTCTTTTTTATTCTATATTTTATCTCTTATGCAGCTTGTCCCTCTCATTATCGCAGGCCCTCTCTTATTTTTAGCTATCCTTATTATTTTTACATTGCTTAACAATCACAACAAATTTCGAGGATTTAAAAAATGAAGCAGGATACAGCTCCTGCTTCATTTTAATTTTATTGATTTAATAAACGTTCCATTTCCGTTAATTTCTCTTCAAATACAGCTAGCGCTTCTTCAATAGGCTGAGACGTTGTCATATCTACTCCTGCTTTTTTCAACACTTCAATTGGATAATCAGAGCTTCCTGACTTTAAGAAACCTACATAGCGCTCAACAGCTGTATCTCCTTCTTCAAGGATTTGCTTGCTTAATGCCGCTGCTGCACTGAACCCTGTAGCATATTGATAAACGTAGTAATTGTAGTAGAAATGCGGAATACGAGCCCATTCTAATCCAATCTCTTCGTCAATCACTAAGTTGTCTCCAAAATACTTTTTATTTAAGTCATAATATAATTTTGTTAATAATTCAGGTGTAAGCGGCTCTCCGTTTTGAGCACGCACGTGCACATCGTGCTCAAATTCAGCAAACATCGTTTGACGGAATACCGTACCTCGGAATCCTTCTAGATAATGGTTAAGCAAGTACAAGCGCTGCTTTTCATCATCAATCGTTTTTAGTAAATAATCGTTTAGAAGCGCTTCATTACACGTTGAAGCTACTTCTGCCACAAAGATTGAATAATCTCCGTAAGGATATGGCTGCGTTTTTCTTGTGTAATAACTGTGTACAGAATGGCCAAATTCATGGGCTAGTGTAAACAAGTTATTTACATTATCTTGCCAGTTCATTAAGATATAAGGATTGGTGCCATACGTTCCTGAAGAATAAGCACCGCTTCGCTTGCCTTTGTTCTCATGAACGTCTACCCAACGGTTTTCAAACCCTTCTTTTAACACGTTAAGGTAGTCTTCACCTAGTGGTTTCAGGCCTTTTAAAATATAATCTTTTGCTTCTTCATAGGTTACTTCCATTTTTACGTCTTTTACTAAAGGCGTATAGAGATCATACATATGAAGCTCTTCAATTCCCAATACTTTCTTACGTAAATCAATATATCGATGCAATAAATGCAAATTATCGTTCACTGTTTTAACTAAGTTATCGTATACTTCTTCTGGAATGTTATTTGTGCTAAGAGCTGAGTGACGAGCTGAATTATAGTGACGAACGCGGGCACTAAAATTATCTTTCTTCACCGTGCCGCTTAACGTACTTGCAAACGTATTTTTAAATTTACCGTACGTTTCGTACACCGCTTTAAACGCTTCTTCTCGTACGCGTCGATCGCTGCTTTCTAGGAAACGAATATAGCGCCCGTGCGTAATTTCTACTTCTTCTCCATTTTCATCTTTAATGGAAGGGAACTCTAAATCTGCGTTGTTTAGCATTCCAAACGTGTTGCTTGAAGATCCTAGCACTTCAGAAGCCTGAGCAAGAAGCGCTTCTTCGCTTTCTGATAAAATGTGCGGACGCTCGCGAGTAATTTCATCTAATGCATGAGCATATAACTTTAGCTCTTTATGTTCCGCCATGTATTGTTTAATTTTTGATTCTTCAATAGACAAAATTTCTGGTGTTACATACGATAGTGCACTTGCAATTTGGGTATAAAGTGTTTTGATACGATCATTTAACCCTTGATAAAAAGAGTTAGTGGTATCTTGATCGTAGCGCATATGAGCATATGTATAAAGTTTACTAACGCGCATTGTGAGCTCGTCTTGCTCTTGAAGAGCGTCGTATAAAGTTTGAGCGGACTCTCCAAGTTTCCCTTTGAATTTTTCCATTTGGGGAATAAGAGCTTTTACTTCTTCAAATTCTTTTTCCCATGCGTCATCTGAAGCAAAAATATCCTCTAGTTTCCACGTATCTTCTACTTTTATCTCGCTTCTACTTGGTAACTTTTTTACTTTTGATTGTTCACTCATGGTCATCCCTCCATCTTTTTCTACCTGTCTATAACTGTTCGCTTTTTCTAAGGCGAATCCTTTTTATTTCTTTCGTTATTGTATGTTGTTTTAAAAGAATTAATCAAAAGTCAGTACGCTTTTGAAAAAAGGATTCTTTCTTAAGCGTACTGATTTTCAGTGATTATGTCACTTCTTTTGCTTGATTTAACCACCTTTTCATCATTTGTCCATCTTCTAAAAAAGCATCAGATGTTTGCTTTGGAATCGTGTAGGGCCTTCTGATTTTGTATAACCCAGAAGTAATATACGTTAGCATCCCTAGCCGGCATAATACCTCTATATACTCAAACAGGGGCTGTTCCACAGCAACAGGGGCCATTGGCAAAGACCGAAATACAATATGCCTCTTATGAATTCTGTTGAGCCATAGCCGGCCTAACTCTTTTTCTGTAACTAAATCCCCTACTTGCTTGTGCTGCATTAAATCGAGAAGCAGCCACGTTTGCCATACAGTAGCAGACGTTTCAACCATGTATAAAGAAGGCAGCGGCATGCCTGCTTCTGCTGGAATATGGGAGGGAGGAATATTTTTTTCATAAAGAGCGTGTAAAAAAGGCTGAAGCTTCTGATTAGGATAAAGGATATAATGCGTTCTCCATGCCTTCTTTTTCTTTATCCACGAAGAGAAAAATTGAGGTTGTGTATGTGTAGAAAAAAGATCATGAAAGGTATGCTCGTGAGGAGAGAGCACGACAAGCTGTGCATAACAAATCTGAGATGAAAAAGGAATAAGATGTTCAAGTTTCAACAGTTGATTAGTAGAAGGTGAAAAATAAAGAAGTGTGGGCGTATAATCGGAAAGAGTAAGAAACTGCCATTCTTGAAAAGAAAGTTGATACATATAAGTGGATAAGCGCTTCATTCTTTTTGCCCCCATAATCCAAAGGGGCATATAATTTCCTTTCTCATAATGAATAGAACGTTTGGTTAGCGCTGAGGAAGATAAGGAAGCACATTGAAATTCGATTGCATATTTTTGCGAGGGCGTATCTACAAGAAGATCTGGACGCTGCATAATGTCAGGAAGATAACTTTCTAACTCGACTTCAAGATGAGAACTAAACCAGTGAAACAGCTTTCGTTTTCCGTCGAGATGATAATCTGTTTCACCTTCATGCTGAGCGACGCACGTTTTTTTCAGGTGCGCAAAATGAGGGATTTTTTTTGTACCTACCTTTAACTGTACAGGGGATTGACAAGAGGGACAGTAGAACTGCTTTTCTTTTTTCCACAGCTTAAGCTGTTCAAGCGAAAAGCGCTGAGCTAGTGAAATGAGGCCTTCTTCTGTTTGGGCAACTAACAATCGTACATTTCTCCTTCCTATAATAGCGAGCTATATTCTTGTATTCGACACCTTTCTACTAAACCCTTTTCTTTCAGAAAAAAACCACATTGCACCGTACGCAATGTGGTTTACAGCGATTATAATAGCGGTGAAAGCAAACGAGCTGTTGACTCAAATAGCCGCTGTATAAATGGCCGCTTTTCAAAGTCTTTAAAGTGAAGCTCACTCGTTTCTTCTAAATCTTGCATATATTCATATACGAGCTTTTGAGTACTAGCTGTGCGATATAAAAAAGCATTTACTTCAAAATTCAAATGAAAGCTTCTCATATCCATGTTAGCTGTTCCAATAGAGGCAATTTCTCTATCAACAATCACAATCTTGCTGTGCATAAATCCTTTTTTATACTCGTAAATTTTCACACCTGCTTCTAGCAGCTCCGGAAAATAAGAGCGTGATGCATGAAAAACAATTTTTTTATCGGGCTTCTGAGGTACAAGAAGCCTTACATCTATACCGCTTAGAGCAGCTACTTTGAGGGAAGTAAAAATATCTTCATCAGGTATGAAGTAGGGAGAAGCAATCCAAATGGACTCTTTCGCAGACGTAATCATCGAAAAAAATAAGTGTTTGATAATTTCCCACTCACGGTCTGGTCCGCCGGCAATCATTTGAACACCGCCGCACTTTTCCATATCAATGTCAATTAAATCCGGTGATAGATACGTTTGAGTAAGCATCGTCTGACCCGTCATATAATACCAATCCTGCAAAAAAATAAGCTGCAATGAACGAACTGCCTCACCCTTCACCATCAAATGGGTATCTCTCCAAAAGCCAAAATGCCGACTTTTCCCGAGATATTCATCACCAATGTTCAAACCTCCTACAAATCCAATTGTTCCATCAATGACTACAATTTTACGATGATTACGGAAATTGATTTTATTATTGAGAAATGGCAGTCTGACCGGCAAGAATGGAATCATTTCTACGCCCGCGTTTCTTAACTCGTGAATATAATGCGGTGAAAGCTGAAAACTGCCCACGGCATCGTACAAGAAACGTACATAAACTCCTTCTTGTACCTTCTGAATTAAAATATCTTTAATTTGTTCTCCTAAGTGATCATGTCGTACGATGTAATACTCTAAGTGGATATGATGCCTTGCATGCTTTAATGATTCCATAATTTCGTGAAACGTCTCTTTTCCATTCGTCAATGCGCGCGTATCTGATGAAAAAGAAATTGGACTCTTGCCAAGCCTGACGGCTAGCTTCAGCATTTGCTTTCTACTGGTGCCCAACTGTTCAAAGTGATTTTCTAATATACCGGAATCTCTTTCCATCTTTAAAAGCACCTGTTCATCCAGCTTTGCTTTTTTAGCAAATAAACGCCGTTTTCGCGTATTGCGTCCAAATAACAAATAAAAAAAGAATCCTATTACCGGGAAACCGCCTAATACTACGAGCCACGTTAGCGTTTGAGTTGGATGACGGTTTTCTAATGAAATAACAAGACCGATGAAAACAACACTAATCGTAATTAAGATACTTAGCACGCCAATAAATTTACCGTCCCAATACCCTTTTGTAAAATAAAGCAAAGCAATAATACCAATAACAAAAATTAAAAGCTGTAATCTATTTTTCAACTTGTTTTCACCTATCCTAAAACCAATCTTTCATCATTAATAACAGGTCTCTATACCGTTATTATCCTCAAACTTGTTATTTTAACACTACACTTTCCCGTGTAGGAACCAGCCGCCTGCTTTTTCCACCTAAATTGTTCGATATGAGCGGAGGGCATTTCCAAAAAAGAGGGCAAAACAAAGACCGATTTCATATACATGAAATCGGCTGCTATTATCGTAAAGGAAAATACTGCTTTACTTGTTCAAGTGCATTTTCACTGATTAATTCTTTTCCATATTCCATTAAACGATGAACTGTTACATTTGATTCATTTGCATATTCTAAAATGATACTTAAAATGTTATCAATTTCAGCTACAAAGTCTTCATCATCTGTAAACTCAACGTATAAATAATATTTTCCTTCAAACACGTACATGCTGTTGATGATATCATCTAACTCTAAATGGTGACTTAAGGAAATTAAATGTTCTAAGTCTTGAAAGCGTGCGACGAACTGTAGCCCTTCGTCTTCTATAATTTCTTCTTCAAAATCAGCTTTTTTATTTTGATTCGCTTGATGATCAAGCAACGCTTCAATTTTTCCATCTACAGGGATATCGATTTTATCATTTTCACCAACAGGTACTTCGAACTTTTGACCGTCTTTTGAAACTTGTGCTCTTGTTACAATAACCTCTAGCCCCTTCTCAAGCGCATGTACTTGAATCCAAAGAGGACCTTCTGCTACAAACTCTTCCTCTTGATGAATTTCGTCCATCATCTCCCAGAATAGCTCTTCACTGCGCTCTCGGCTAAACCAAATTTCATTGCGATCAAATCCACGTTCTTCAATATCTACGTAAGTGACAAAGAATTTTACTGTGTTTTCATTAATGCGTTCGATTTCCATTATCATCTCTCCCTTCGGAAAAATCAGTGAAGGTAATCCGGCCATTTCGAACATTACCCCTAAACGATGAAGGGACTATTTTACCCCCGTGTTAAAGCAATATTACATGTACTTTCTCACTTTGTAAAGCATTCTAACTTGGGATATACAAGCATACACTATTTGAGTGAACCTTGTATATCTATTTTATGACAAAATGCGAAAGAAAGGAAATAAAAAATACTCTGACAACTCATAGCCACCTTACACCTTACTTTGTTATATACATAATCTCTTTACCCTATGAACGCTTTTTGTTAAAAATGAACACAGATAAAGCAATATGAGCTACTTATCCTTACATATTGGGAGGGAAGACTATTGGATTTAGAATTAATAACCTCCATTCTTCTTATTATCGGTATCGATATTGTATTAGGTGGAGACAACGCTATTGTTATTGCCTTAGCAAGCCGCAACTTACCTGAATATCAGCGAAATAAAGCTATTTTTTTAGGGACTGGCTTAGCTGTGATCGTTCGGATTGTACTTACTATTTTAGCTGTTTATTTACTAACTATTCCTTACTTGCAGCTCATCGGCGGTTTTTTATTAGTGATCATTGCCTTTAAGCTTCTTGTATCAGAAGGTGATGATGCATCTTCAATCCGTGCAGGCGTGACATTAGGCGCCGCTGTAAGAACGATCGTATTTGCTGATATTGTAATGGGACTAGATAATGTAATAGCTGTAGCAGGCGCAGCTCATGGAAATATTATCTTGGTCGTTACCGGATTACTCGTATCCGTCCCCATTATTGTTTGGGGAAGCAAGCTTATTTTATATTTGATGGAACGATTTCCCCTGCTCGTTTATGGGGGAGCAGCTATTTTAGCTTATACTGCTGGAAATATGATTGGACATGAAAAGAACTTACATTCATTCTTTGCAGCCCATACATCTCTAGGAACATTTATTCCGTTTATAACAATTGCTGTTGTGCTGATAAGCGGCATGGTTGTTAATAGCTTTCGTTCAACTAAATGATAAAGAAAAGGCCATACTAAACATTTTTATTTAGTATGGCCTTTTCTTTAGTTTAATGAGCACAGCAGTCTTTTATTCATAAAACACTTTGTACACTTAAAAAATAATCTCTGTGAGTAAAAAAAGAATAGATGGTACGAGTAAGCAACCAAGACCTGTATAAAATGTAGCTGTCATGGCTCCGTAAGGTACAAGTTTTACATCTGTCGCGGCTAAACCAGCTGCTACACCGCTCGTCGTCCCCATAACTCCTCCATAGATCATTGCTGTACGAGGGTTGTTTAATTTGATTTTCTTAGCAAATATCGGTGTCAAAATCATAACTGAAATGGATTTAATTAATCCTACAGCTATACTTAACGCGATAATATCAGAAGAGGCTCCAATCGCAGTTCCAGAGACCGGCCCCACAATATAGGTTACGGCTCCTCCTCCGATTGTGGTCAAAGCAACGGGATCTCTATATCCAAAACAAAGAGCAATAATTACACCTATTACAAAAGAATAGAAAACCCCAAAAAACAAGGCCGTAATTCCGCTGATTCCCGTTTTTTTCACTTCACTAAAATTGGCGCCGAACGCAGTAGCAATAATGGCAAAATCTCGCAGCATCCCTCCGCCCATTAAACCAATTCCTGAAAATAACTGTATATCAGAAATTCCTTTCTCTCCTCCTGTGTTCACTCCACCGATATAAGCAAGAATTAACCCAAACATAATAGCAATAGCAGATCCGTGAACTCTTCCTTTTGTTAATTTATCTGATAAAAAATAAGCAATATACATGACAATCCCAATAATAGCAAATGCCGTAATCAGCCCGTTATTTTCTAATCCTTCTTTGATCATATTCATCATTTGATCTGCTCCTTAGGTAAAATAGAAAGCTCTATTTCTTGTTCTTTCACCTTCGCTTTCTCTCCTATTCTGCTGATAAATGGTATGGATAAAAAGCCTACTACGACTACTACCACCCCTGCAAGAAGCGCCATGCCTCCTCCATCAAGAGCAGCTACAACATTTTGCTGTGCAGACATTGCTACCACGATAGGAATATAAATACCTCCCCAAAAAGCAATGCCTTCTTCGGATTTTACTTGGAGCTTATTTTTCTTCTTTAAATAATCCACCGCTAGTACAAGAAGAAGCATGGATACCCCTACTCCTCCAACGTTGGCTTCTACTCCCATCAGCCCTCCTAATGCGTCCCCTACAATTACCCCTATCAACATGCAAATAGATAGCAGCGCTACACCGAAGATTATCATATTACTTCCTCCCCAACCTATTTTTGAAAGCGTTTACTTTATGGTTTAAAAATAGTGTAAAGGAAAAAAGTTGAATAACCTATGCATTTTTAGTTATATACTTATATCAAAAGTGACATAATACAGTTTTTCTCTACTGTTCACTTTAGATTTATTCGAAAAAGAAATAAAAATCATGACATTTAGTCATGATTCTTATACGTATTCATGAGGCATACCGGAGCGTAAATGTTTAAAATAATCAATCACAAACTGCCTGAAGATTTGTTGTAAATCCGTCACATAGCCTCCATTGTTCCAAGCTAAAAAGATAGTACGTTCAAATGTTTCCTCTTCAATTTTCAGCAGTTTTACATCTTTTCCTGTAGAACCTCCCCAAGTTACTTCAGGAATAAAACCTATTCCTTGCTTCGCTCTAATCAAACCTCTTACTGTTGCTGGATCATCGCTTTCAAACGTAATTTGAGGTACAAAATTCTGTTCCTTACAAATTACATCCGTTATTTTCCTTAGCTCTTTCCCTTTCTTCAGCACAATGAATTTCTCATTTTTAAGTTCATTTAACTTTACACGTGATTGCTTGGCTAAAGGATGATCAAGAGGCACTGCAAGCAAAATCGATTCACGAAGCAAAGGAGTATGTTCGATCTGACGGGTTGTTAATGGAAAAGCTGAAATGCATAAATCGAAATCAGGCTGTGAATTGCTATTAGTCAAATGCTGCATCAGTCGAAAACGCACCTGAGGATATTGTTCACGAAACCTGCTTAATAGCTCTGGAAGCAAATGTGAACTAGCTAATACAACAAGGCGAATTTCTTCACATGGATCGTTCGACATATCCTTTAGCTCGTGCTTTGCGCTTTCCAATGTTTTTAAAGCAAGTTCTACTTTGGCACAGAATGCTTTGCCATATCGATTTAATTTAATGTATTTACCGTTTCGATCAAACAAACGAATGCCTAGCTCTTTTTCTAACTGTGAAATCGTTTTGCTGAGCGCAGGCTGAGATACGTATAGCTCTTCAGCCGCTTTACTTATATGTTCTAGTCTAGCAACTACTTGGAAATATTTTAGCTGTAAAAGCTCCAATCCGTTCACCACCACTTTTATATGTTTAAATACTCTCTTTCTTTACTAATTACATATATACTTCATTTTCCCTGCTATTTCGACAAAAAATAAGCAGCAGAGGCCATTTGGCTCCCTGCTGCTTATTTTTTATATACCAACTTCAAGCAAACGTTACTTGGTTGGTTTCTTATTTAAATCTTAAACAGACAAATATAAAAATTAACCATTCACAAGTCTTTGAGCTTCGCGAAGTTGGAAAGTACGCACTTTACGTGGTAAGAAACGACGGATCTCGTCTTCATTGTAACCAACTTGTAGACGTTTTTCATCAATGATAATCGGACGGCGCAATAAGCCAGGATTTTGCTGAATTAATTCATACAAATCTTGCAGAGGCATAGCGTCTACCTGAACGTCTAGTTTTTGGAAAGTTTTCGAACGTGTTGAAATGATTTCATCTGTTCCATCTTCTGTCATACGTAAAATTTCTTTAATCTCGTCGATTGATAACGGCTCTGAAAAGATATTACGCTCTGTATATCCAATATCATTTTCCTCTAACCAAGCTTTCGCTTTACGACAAGATGTACAACTTGGTGATGTATATAATGTAACCATTTACTCCTTCACTCCTTCTATCATAATCGGTCATAACATTTAAAACATGAACTGTAAATCATGTTGTTTTATACAAACTTCAACGAGTGTAAATATTTAATGACTGATAATGAAAATCGATACTACTTTATAATTACTTTTAAAAAATAATATCTATTTGCATTATACTATAAACTTCATCGGAATGATATACTTTTTGAAGTGAACTAGTACATTAGTTCGTTCCTTCACTGTCATTATTTTCATTGCCGATTTTCTTCATTATTTATTTACCACACTACTATTACGAATAAACCTGTAGATTAGTTTCATTTTTTTTATTATTTTTTTCTTTTACAAATTCCTCAAATTTTTCAGTCACTAAAAAAGCCTTGCAGAAGAACTGACATTCTGCAAAGCTTTTGAAATAACCTTTTATTTAATAGCTGATGTACTTTTTCCTCGTCTCATTAAGATAGGATACAGTAACAGCCCGATTACAAATAAGCCAATACCTAAGAAAAATGTTTTTAAATCAGCTGTCCCTGTCTTAATCACCCAAAGTGAATAAATAAGTGCTAACGAGGCAATGATTCCGTCTTTTACTCGCGATCCTTTAATCGTGTCGTACGTCTCACCCGTCACAATAAGCTTTAATTGATAAACTGTCGTCACGAAATAAGGAACTAAATAAGCGAGAGTAGCTACAACAATAGCGAAATTATAGGCTTGCGAAACTGTACCTGAAATAGTCGCAAACAAAAACAACTGTGTTAAGCCATTTGTTAATGTTAGTGAGCGGGCTGGACTATTGTTCTGATTTGTTTTAGCAAACCACTGTGGAAACAACCCTGATTTCGCTGCTTGATAAGGAACTTCTGCACTAACAACAATCCATCCAACAGTAGAGCCTAATAAAGAAATAAGTGCTAAAATGGCCATTACGTAAGCACCTTTATGTCCAATCACCATTTCTAACGTATCTACCAAAGGTTTTTGAGACTGCTGAAGCTGAGCTGTTGAAAGAATCCCCATAGCTAGAAGCGTAATCCCCACATAGATAACCATTGAGATCAATAATCCAAGCAGCGTTGCTTTCTTCACTACTTTTTGTGATTTTGCACGGTTAGATAACAGTACAGCCGATTCAATTCCGATAAACGCCCACAGTGTAGCAATAGCTGCCCCATTGACCTGACTTCCCAATCCTACATTTATACCCTTTGAATTAACAAATTCTGTACTAACGAGGTTGGATGCGCTAAATAGCGACAGCGCCACAACAATAAATAAACCGAATCCAATAATTTTAGCTGCTGTTGTGATGAAGTTAATATTACCGGCGCTGTTAATATCTCGCTGTAAAATAGCTTGAATTCCCCAAAGTACAATAGAACATACTAAAAACGTAATAAATTTTCCAGCTTCTAATTGAAAATCTCCGACTGAAAATAAAATATCCTTGCTCTCCATTACTGGAAAGAACGTTGTTAAATATCCAGCAAACGATATGATGACAGATGCTGTTGCAGCCCAGTTAGCTGCCCAATAGCCCCAAGCCATGCTATACCCTGCTACTTTACCTGCTTTAGGCGATGAAAAAAGATTCGCCGCATAACTTTGAGGCCCTCCTTTTAATTCGGGCTTTCGCATGACTAAGTTTCCAAATACAAGAGCAATCATGAACACGCCCAGACCTGTTGCAATCCAAGCAAGTGTTGAACCGACTGGACTTGATACGTTTGCTAAATTAGAAGGAAGCATAAATACTCCTCCGCCTACCATATTACCAACTACAAAGGCTGTTAAAAACCAAAGTCCCCATTTTTTATCTTTCATTTGCTGTGTCTCCTTTTGCTTTCTAAAAGCTTAAACTTTTGAGATAGAAAGCTCGATGCTAATCTATTAACACGTAAAAATTATTTGTTTCTTCATTCATCTCTTCATTTGTTTAACAATATAATATATTAGCACACTAAAGCAAAAAGTGAAATAATAAATCCTTCATTTTCTTTTGGAAAAAAATGCGGGTGGGACACAACTACATCAATCTAAAGATGAACAAATGGGATATAGGAGTTCGTATGGATCCCGCTTGTTACATCGCTGTTGAGAGTCTTCCCCTTGCCCTCCAATTCAATAGCTAGAAGCCCTACATACAGTAAACCTATGTTCACCATAAAAAAATCCGAACGAGTTGAATTCTTAATCAAGAATTTAACTCGTTCGGATCTTCCTTCAACGAAACTACTTTTGTCCGAGCCTTATTTTTTATCTTTTATGAAAACCTTTTGAATAGTAGACAACAACCAATAAAACAAACCATACTGGACCTACAATAAGGGCTATTCTTGTATCAGAGGAAAAACCCATCACCACTACTACTCCCGCTAAGAAAGCAAGAGAGAGATATGACGTATACGGGAAAAACGGAAGCTTATATTTTAAATCACTTACTTGCTGATCGTTTAATCCCTTGCGGAAGCGAATTTGAGAAAGTAAAATAATTCCCCATGTCCAAATTGCTCCAATAGTGGCAATACTCGTCACCCATGTGAACACCTTATCAGGAACAACATAGTTTAAGCCAACTCCGATTAGCAGTACAACAGCTGAAGCAATAACTGCTGCACCAGGCACGCCGCCTTTTGTTAAGTTAGCATAGCGTTTTGGAGCTTCCCCGTGCTGAGCTAAATTAAATAACATACGGCCTGTACTAAAAATTCCACTGTTACAAGAAGATAAAGCCGCTGTTAACACTACAAAGTTTATAATCCCTGCTGCAGCGGGAATTCCAGCTTTATCAAATGTTAAAACAAATGGACTTCCTTGTGTTCCAATCTCTGGCCAAGGATAAATAGACATAATAACAAACAAAGCTCCGATGTAAAAAATCAAAATTCTCCACAGTACATTATCAATTGCTTTTGTTAGTGTTTTTTCCGGATTTTTCACCTCTCCTGCTGTTACCCCAATCATTTCAATACCAAGGTAAGCAAACATAACCATTTGAAGTGATAAAAGAACACCTTTCATGCCATTCGGGAAAAAGCCCCCGTGACTCCATAAATTACTGATTCCTGTTGCAATACCGCCATTTCCAATTCCAAAGATAATCATGCCTAGGCCCAGCACAATCATAAGGATAATCGTTACTACTTTAATAAGAGAAAACCAAAACTCTAGTTCGCCATATGCTTTTACAGCTAAAAAGTTAACCCCTGTCATGATAACGAGTGCTGCAAGTGCCCATATCCACTGAGGTACACCTGGGAACCAAAACTCCATATATACTCCAACAGCTGTAATTTCAGCCATACATGTAATAATCCACATAAACCAGTAGTTCCAGCCTGTTAAATAACCAGCAAGTGGTCCTAAATAATCGTTAGCATACTTACTAAAAGAACCGGCTACTGGATTTTGTACTGCCATTTCACCTAGCGCTCTCATAATAAAAAACATAATAAGACCACTGATTCCATACATGATAAGAATACCAGGACCCGCTAACCGAATAGCGGATGCAGAACCTAAAAACAGTCCAACTCCGATAGCTGCACCTAAAGACATTAAGCTAATATGTCTTTCCTCAAGTCCACGGCTTAATTCTTTTTCTTGCGTGTTCCCTTGCATAATTCTCTCTCCTAACATATCCATTTCATTTAATAGCGATAGCGGCTACGTGTATAGTATTAACTTATTTTTTAGCCAAATAATTCTAAACAGTGTATGTACTAAAAATCTGATATTGCAAGTTTCACACCTACACTTTTACCGTTCTCACATCTATAAAATACAATATTAAAAAAACTTCACTTTGTTCATTTTATCAAAAATCACAAAAAATGCGATAGTTTTTTGTGATTTTCACAAATAAACTTACGATCGACATATAATAAAAACCATTTTTTACATTATATGTTCTTATTTCACTATAGTTATCTAACTATTAAGAATAATCAATCGATTATTCTTCTATATTTTCAATTATAGATGCTTACTTTTCCCTAAAAAGGGTAAAGATAAGATAACTGTTTAAACACTATTATGAACATCATCATGAAAAGATCAGTAGGAGGGTGCTATGAATTGGTATGAAAAACTAAGTCAATATTTTCCCATTGAAGAAATGAAATCAAAGAAGCATATCGAAACGCTTTTACAAGAACGCAGCGATATTTATCATAAAAACGAAGGACCTCATCACGTATTAATGTACGTGGAAACAGACCAATTTATCTTTATTGATTACCTCTTTGTTTCAAAAGACGCTCGAGGTCAAGGGCTTGGCGGTAAATTAATTGATGAGTTAAAACAGCATAACAAACCAATTATCTTAGAAGTAGAGCCTGTAGACTATAAAGATTCAGACTCGGCAAAACGACTGCATTTTTATAAACGTGCAGACTTTAAGCATGCTCAAACAATTGGCTATAACCGCCGGTCATTAGCCACAAATGAAATTAACCAGATGGAAATTCTATATTGGTCTCCTACTTCTGAAACAGAGGAAAGCATTTTAAATAAAATGAAAAAAACGTACGAGTTAATTCATACGTACAAAGACAAAGAAATATATGGTGCGTCTTATCAGCCGGCAGATCAAGTATTAAAAATTGACAAAAATCGTAAAGACGGCGATATCTTAGCAGATTTATAAAAAGAAGGTAGACGCATGTCTACCTTCTTTTTATAAATCTTGAATTATTATTCAATAAAAAACATTATTAATCACTTATATTCCTTTAGTTATAAGGTTTACACATAGATATTTTGTCTTAAATATAAAATTCTGAAAATTTTCAATAGTATTTTTCAATCCTTTACTGTATAATACCTGTAAAGCGCTAATGTTACTTGTTCTTACATGTTTTTTGCAACTTGAAGCTTAGTGTTCTTTGATAACTAAATAAAAAACGACCTCGTTGTGAGATCGTTTTTGTTATGTTGTATATGTGGCAAATTCTGCTTGAGAACAAGACACGTAGTGACCGGGAGATACTTCTCTAAGCTCCGGTTCTTCACCGTTATAGTCATGGATACTTGGATCATAAATTTTGCGCTGACGCGTTTTTTCACTGTCAGGATCGGGAAGCGGAATAGCTGAAAGTAACGCTTTTGTATATGGATGCACAGGGTTTCGATAAAGTTCATCACTTGGTGCAAGCTCTACAATCTTACCCCTGTACATAACGCCGATACGGTCACTGATGTATTTTACCATTGACAAATCATGGGCGATAAATAAATATGTGAGTCCACGTTCACGCTGTAACTTCTTCATTAAGTTAACAACTTGAGCTTGTATAGACACGTCCAACGCTGAGATTGGTTCATCTGCGATGATAAAATCAGGTTCTACTGCCAGTGCTCTTGCGATACCGATACGCTGACGCTGGCCGCCACTAAACTCATGTGGATAGCGATTTGCATGTTCTTTGTTAAGCCCCACTGTTTCAAGAAGCTCGTGAACTTTTGCCATACGCTCCTTTCTCGCCTTAGCTAAACCGTGAATATCAATGCCTTCTGCTATGATATCTGCTACGGTCATACGAGGGTTAAGCGACGCATATGGATCTTGGAAAATCATTTGCATTTTACGATTAAATTTTTTAAGCTCTGAGCGAGATTTGCGACCATGTACATTTTCGCCATTAAATAGTACCTCACCGCTAGTAGCGTCATATAAACGAATAATCGTTCTCCCTGTCGTTGACTTTCCGCAACCGGATTCACCTACAAGCCCTAATGTTTCTCCGCGGAAGATGTCAAACGTCAGACCATCAACTGCTTTAATTGTTCCTTTACTTGTGAAAAAATGTTGTTTTAAGTCTTTAATCTCTAATAATTTATCTGTCATGTTATTCACCATCCTTCGCTACGAGTACAGGTGTACTGTATACATTGTCAACTTTACGCATGCGGCGCTGAACTGAAGCAGGCGGCTCTACTTTTGGTGCATCGGGATGTAACAGCCATGTTTTCGCATAGTGCGTATCAGATATTTTGAACATTGGAGGTTCTTGCTCAAAATCAATTTTCATTGCGTATGGATTTCGCGCTGCAAATGCATCTCCTTTTGGAGGATTCGTTAAATCTGGCGGCGTTCCAGGAATAGCAGCCAGCTCTTCTTCTGCCTCGTTATCTAAGCTTGGCATAGAAGCTAGCAGTCCCCACGTATACGGATGTTTTGGATCGTAAAACACTTCATCCACTGTGCCCATTTCAACAATTTGACCAGCGTACATAACGGCTACTCGATCTGCTACATTTGCTACTACACCAAGATCATGGGTAATAAAGATAATAGAGGTATCCGTTTTTTTCTGAATGTCTTTCATCAGCTCTAAAATTTGGGCTTGAATTGTTACATCAAGCGCCGTTGTTGGTTCATCAGCGATCAATAGCTTCGGATTAGAAGCAAGAGCCATCGCAATGACAACACGCTGTCTCATCCCGCCGCTGAATTCATGCGGATATTGATTCACACGCTGTTCTGGAAAAGGAATTCCTACAAGCGTTAATAACTCGACTGCCCGTTTTTTCGCTTCTGCTTTAGACACTTTGGAATGCTTAATTACGACTTCGCCAATCTGAGCCCCAACTTTCATCGTTGGATTCAAGGAAGTCATCGGATCTTGGAAGATCATACCGATATCTTTACCGCGAATAGCTTCCATTTCTTTATCCGTTTTCTTAGCTAAATCAATGCCGTCAAACAGCATTTCACCGCTTTTGATTCGGCCAGGAGGCATCGGAATAAGGCGCATGATCGTTTGTGAAGTTACACTTTTACCAGATCCTGACTCACCAACAATTGCTAAAGTTTCACCTTTATTTAAGTGGAAGTTAACGCCGCGAACAGCTTGAACTTCTCCGCCATATGTTTTAAATGATACAGCTAAATTTTTTACTTCTAATAAACGTGACATATGAGTCCACTTCCTTACTTACGTAGTTTTGGATCTAACGCATCTCGTAATCCATCACCAATTACGTTGAACGCTAAGATTGTTAAACAGATAAACAAACCTGGGAAAAATAAGCGCCAAGGATAGTATTCCAAAGCAGGTAAGCCTTCTGAAGCCATTGTTCCCCAACTTGCAAGCGGTGCCGGAACGCCTAGTCCCAAGTAGCTTAAAAATGCTTCTGTAAAGATTGCTGAAGGAATCGTTAGTGTCATTGTTACTAAAATTGGACCTGTTGCATTAGGAATAAGATGTTTAAATAAAATACGTTTTGTTGTTGCTCCTAATGTTTGTGAAGCCATTACGTACTCTTGGTTTTTTAACTGCAATACTTGTCCACGTACAATACGGGCCATGTTAATCCAGCCGGTAATAGTCATCGCCAAAATCATCGTGCCTAACCCTTGGCCAAGCATAACCATTAAAATAATAACGAGTAAAAGGTAAGGAACACCATATAAGATATCCGCAACACGCATCATTGTTTCATCCGTACGGCCACCGCGGTATCCAGAGATGCTTCCCCAAACTACGCCGATGAATAAATCAATTAAAGCTGCTGCTAACCCGATAAATAATGAAATACGAGCGCCTTCCCACGTACGAGCAAAAACATCACGCCCTAATTCATCTGTACCGAACCAGTGCTCAGAAGATGGAGCCTGATTAGCATTCAATAAATCATTGGTTGCATAATCATATTTCACCATCAATGGACCAAATATAGCCATAAAAACAAGGAGAACCATTAGTACTACCCCAAACATAGCAAGCTTGTTTTTGCGAAAACGAATAAAAACATCTTGCCAGAATGAAAGACTCGGTTTTTCAATCTTTTCTGCCTGAGCGCGGTCAATCCCTGCTGTTTCAAACATTTTTTTAGGAATTTTCGGAAGTTGCTGCATAGTTACTCTCCTTTCTTAGCACCTGTAAGTTTAATTCGAGGGTCAATGAATCCGTATGCAATATCTACAAGCAAGATACAAAAAAGTAGTAAAATACTGTAGAACACCGTTACGCCCATAATCGTTGTATAATCTCGGTTTGAGATACTGAGTACAAAGTGTGAACCTAATCCCGGGATACCAAATATTTTTTCAATAACAAAGCTACCTGTTAAAATCCCTGCTACTAAAGGTCCCATATAGGATACGACTGGAAGCATCGCATTTCGCATGGCGTGCTTAACTGTAATCACGCCTCTGCTTAAACCTTTTGCTTTCGCTGTACGAATATAATCATTGCTTAATACTTCAAGCATACTCGAACGAGTTAATCGTGCGATAAACGCCATAGGGGTTGAAGCAAGCGCGAGAGCTGGTAACACCGTGTGTGCCCAAGATTCCCAGCGTGCAACCGGAAAAATTTGTAGTTTCATAGCCAGAACGTATTGTAATACCGCTGCCATGATAAAACTCGGAACTGAGATTCCTAGAACTGCAATAACCATCGCCGTGTAATCTTGCCACTTATTATGTTTTAAAGCAGCAATAACACCAAGTACTACACCAATAGCAATTGCTATTAAAATAGCTTCCATCCCTAGCATGAATGAAACAGGGAATCCGCCGTTAATCAAATCATTTACCGTTTGGCCTTTATATTTGAAAGATGGACCAAAATCCCACTTTAAAATTGATGTTAAATAATCAAAGTACTGATGGTACCAAGGCTGGTCTAAACCGTAATACTGATTTAGATTTTTTTGAATTTCAGGGGGAAGCTGCTTTTCTGATGTGAATGGACCTCCTGGAACAGCACGCATTAAGAAAAAGGTCGCTGTTACGATCAGCCATAATGATAGAAACATATAAATAAGTCGTTTTCCTATATATTTGAACACCCTGACACACCTCCATATTTTTACAAAATTCGCGCACAAGAAAGAAAAGTATATGGAGCACCAGGCCCCATATACCCTTTGTCACAATTGATGTTACTTACTCAAAATGAGCCCACTTAATCTGAATGTCTCCAAGTCCAGACATCACAACATCTTTCAGCTGCTTGTCTTGTACCCAAGCGTTTGTGTAGAAGTAGATTGGTGCCACTGGCATTTCATCCATAAAGATACCTTCTGCTTTTTTCAACATTTCCAGACGTTTTTTAGGATCTGTTTCTTTTTGAGAGTCAATTAATAACTTTTTATATTCTGGGTTTTCCCAGTTTGTATCATTATTTCCGCCTTTTTTATCACGGAACAATTCTAAGAAGTTGATTGGATCGTTAAAATCTCCTAACCAGCCCATACGTCCAACTTGATAATCTCCTTGGTGTAACTTTTCAATGTAAACAGCCCATTCAGAGTTGTCTAACTGTACTTTAATACCAAGGTTTTTCTTCCACATATCTTGAACAGCTTGTGCAATTTTTGCATGTTTTTCATCCGTGTTGTATGAAACCTTAATTGCTGGTAGTTCTGAAGCATCTTTAAGGCCCATTTCTTTCAAGCCTTTTTCTAAATATTCTTTTGCTTTTTTCACATCATTGTCTTTGAAGTAACCTTTTTTGTTATCTTCAAACATTGTTGGTGGTACAGCCGCCATCGCTGGAACTGAACCGTCTTTTGTAATTTGTTCTGTAATACCTTTACGATCAATTGCATAAGCTAATGCTTTACGAATGTTCACGTTGTCTAAAGGTTTTTGTTCTGTATTAAACTTGTACCAGTAAGTACCTGCAATCTCTTGAATGTTTAATGAACCGTCTTTCTTTAATTCAGGAAGTGCATCAGCTGGTAATTGACCAGTAGGCATACCCGCCCAGTCTAATTCACCGTTTTTGAACATTGAAAGTTCAGTGTTGTTATCATTGATCATGTACATTTCAACTTTTTTAAGTTTTACAGCATCTTTATCCCAATAGTTTTCATTAGGAACTAACTCGATTTTGTCATTATGTTTCCAAGCTTTAAGCTTGAAAGGACCGTTTGACGTATAGTTTTCGCCTGCATTTGTGTACCATTTTTCATTTGATTCAGCAATTTTCGTATTCACTGGGAAGTACGTATAGAAAGCTGTTAATTCTAAGAAATATGGCGTTGGGTTTTCTAATGTTACTTCAAGCGTTTTATCATCTGTTGCTTTAACCGCAACATCATCTAATGAACCTTTTCCTTCATTAGCAGCTTGTGCATTTTTAACATAGTATAATTGATATGCATATTGAGATTCGTTTTTAGGATCTAACGCCCATTTCCATGCATATTCGAAATCTTTTGCTGTTACAGGGTCACCATTTGACCATTTTGCATCGTCGCGAATTGTAAACGTATATTTAGTTTGATCATCGCTGACCTTCACATCTTTCGCCATTGCATTTTCAGGTTTTCCATCTTTACCGATACGAGTTAAACCCTCAAATGTTTGTAATAATACGTTTGATGACGTTGAATCATTAGCTAAGCCTGGGTTTAATGAAAAAGGCTCAGTTTTAATGTTTACGCGAAGCTCTTGCTCTTTTTTCTTTTCGCCGCCATCACTGCTAGCATTTTCACTGCCACCAGATTCTTTGTTAAATCCACATGCAGCTAAAAACAAGCTCATTACAAGCAGCAAACTGAAAAGAATCGACAACCTTTTCTTCATTGCGTGTTACCCCCTATTAAATTTTGTTTGTGTGGCAACCATATTTTTTTGATATGCACTAATTTCTTAATCCTCTTTCAATACAAAATAATCAGTTATTTTTTCACGTAGTAGAGCATTAAAGACCTCACTGCAAAATTATTCTTCTACTCTATGAAACTGTCATCAATTGTTTACATGCTGTAAATCCAATGTATGCGCTTAATATGTAGAAGACTCATTCATTACAAAATTCGCTAATTGAAACAAAACATTGTCTATTTTGTGTTTTCTGAAAAATTAAGAAATTGTAATACCTTTGTAAAAAATATGTTTGTTACGCCTATTATAAATATTTTAAAAATTTATTGCAATACTATTATTTAATGGTATTTTTTTGTCATGAGGGAAAAAACCTTATCTTATAAGGATTGTGCCTACTTGTCAGACTTCTAAAATCTTTTTTGTAGTATAGGTATTACGATAGTATTACAAAGCCATTAGAAATATTAAATAAAAGATTTTTACCAAATCCTCCACCAAATTTTCATTAAGAAATGCTTTAATTAAAAGGTTCTTGTCTTTTTTTGCCGCTGAAAAATTCCAGTAAATTGTCTTATAAAACTTTTTAGCGATAAGATGTTTAAATTCCTGCTTTTTCGCGTTATAATAACGAATAACTATATAATTAAAGCTGTGAAAAAGAGTAGTATGCAGAATTTTCATTTTTAGAGAGTTTGTGGCTGGTGAGAACAAACATTGAAACCTGCAGAATGGACTTTGGAGCTTTCAAGTGCAAAGCTTGAACGTTGACCTCAACGTTACATGAATAAAGATAGTTCACAATTATGTGTGCTAATTAGGGTGGCAACGCGGTCCATTCGCCCCTAGCTTATGCTAGGAGCGGATGGGCCTTTTTATGTTGTATCCGTAAATTAGCATCATATATGTGCAGATGAAAGGAAGATTTGATGAAAACAATTTTTTCAGGTATTCAACCAAGCGGTACAATCACTTTAGGTAACTACATTGGAGCGATGAAGCAATTTGTTGAACTTCAACATGACTATAACTGTCATTTTTGTATTGTAGATCAGCATGCAATTACAACGCCTCAAGATCGTTTAGCACTTCGTAAAAACATTCGAGGCCTTGCTGCTCTGTATGTAGCGGTAGGAATTGATCCAGCAAAATCGACTTTATTTATTCAATCGGAAGTGCCTGCCCACACAGAAGCAGGATGGATGTTACAGTGCGTAGCGTATATCGGTGAACTTGAACGTATGACTCAGTTTAAAGATAAGTCCGCTGGAAAAGAAGCAGTATCAGCAGGATTACTAACTTATCCTCCATTAATGGCAGCGGATATTCTTTTATACAACACCGATTTGGTTCCAGTTGGTGAAGATCAAAAGCAGCATTTAGAATTAACGCGTGACTTAGCTGAGCGCTTTAACAAAAAATACAATGATATCTTCACTATCCCTGAAGTACGTATTCCAAAAGTGGGCGCACGCGTCATGTCTCTTCAAGATCCTACGAAAAAAATGAGCAAGTCCGATCCAAACCAAAAAGCTTTCATTACGCTTTTAGATGACGCTAAAACAATTGAAAAGAAAATCAAAAGTGCCGTAACGGATTCAGAAGGTATTGTTCGCTACGATAAAGAAAATAAGCCAGGTATTTCAAACTTATTAAGTATTTATTCAATCCTAGCCAATAAATCGATCGAAGACATTGAAGCGATGTACGAAGGCAAAGGTTATGGTGACTTTAAAGCTGACACAGCCAAAGTGGTAGCTGAAGCACTCGCTCCAATTCAAGAAAGATATTATGAATTAGTTGATTCTAGCGAGCTAGATGATATTTTAGATCAAGGTGCCGATAAAGCAAATGCAACGGCTAATAAAATGCTTCGCAAAATGCGAAACGCAATGGGAATTGGCCGTAAACGTTAAAAAAAACGACTGCTATGCAGTCGTTTTTTTTAATTAACTTTTGGCTCTTGTTCAATTTCCCAAAGTTTTTCAAAGAAAGGTTGTCCTTTTACTAAGCGCTCGCATAATAATTTATGCTTCGGTGACCACCCTGACTTCGTTTCATCGTATAGCTGATTCCATACGTCTTGAAACGGCATCTCTTGAATGTCTTCGTACTTCGTTGGATTCCACTCTGTGTACCAGTAGCGGATTTGAGCAGTATTTTTTGTTGTATGTAGCTGATCAAGTGCCATAAATAACAGCTGTTTTAGCTGACGTTCTTTACGTGTTAGTCCTCTCATCGTTTCAGGAGACGGCGAAAGAATATGATGCTCTTTTTTATTCAGCTCGTCTTCACTGAACTTATATTCTAGCTCTTCTTGATCCGCAATCATCTCATAGACTAACTGTTCCTGTCTTGGAATTAAGCGGCTTTTTCGAATCGGAATATGATATCCCATCGTATCAATTGCTAAAATATTCGTTCCATCTGTAACAATAAAACAATATTCAACCTGCGTGCGTTCATGATTTTTCCGAATGTATGCTTTCTGATAGACATCTTGTAGTAGTTGTTGAGGTAGCTCGGAAAGATCATTTTCAATGTAATGAAATAAAAGCGGATTTACTTTTAATAACGGTGCTTGATCGAGCAGTTCTACACAATCGTCTTTTCTCCACTCATGGAAATGACACACATTATAACCGTTTTCTTCGCCTTCAAACCAATTAACCCATACATCATGAAGATATAGCATAATTTACCCCTCACTTACTATCTGTTTGTTATCCATCAGTATAGGCAGAGAAAGGAATTTTTATTCCAAATGATGTTATTTTTCTAAAAATTAATTGTAAAATGCCTTCGTTTTTGGCTATTATTCAAATGCACTTGTTTCGAAGCTCAGATATAACGCCAGTGCTAATGATTGCTAAAGGCTTCATGAGCTATATCCACCCCTATAAGCAGAAAAAAATCCGAGTTTCTTCTATAGTAATAGGTTTGTCAGGAGGTCTGACAAACCTAAAAAAATCTATCACACTTTTGTGATAGATTTTTAACGAAGAGATTTGGGATTCAAAGCATCTTTTAATCCTTCACCAATGAAGTTGATAGCTAGGATTGTAAAGGTAATAGCTAAACCTGGCGGAACCCACATCCAAGGCTTATTCTGCAGCACATCTGATTCCCTTGCTTCTGTCAGCATATTCCCCCAGCTTGGCGTATCAGCCGGCACGCCAAAACCGATAAAGCTAATCGCTGACTCAAACACAATAAGGATCGCCATCTGCAAACTGGCTTGAACCACAATTGTTGAAAACACATTTGGCAGCAAATGTTTAAAGATGATTTTAAACGGGCTGCACCCAATCGAAACGGCTGAAAGCACATATTCATTTTCTTTTTCAGCCAAGATTTTGCTTCGAACCAGCCGGGCCGTACTTCCCCAGCTTAAGAAACTAACAACTAGGATGAGCGTCCAAACGCCTGAGATCTTTCCAATTAGGATTGTATTTAACACTACAACGAAAACAATTAGCGGAAAGTTTAATACAAAGTCTGTAAAACGCATTAAGAATTGATCCACTTTGCCTCCGTAATAACCCGCAATCGAACCAATAAGAGTTCCGATTAAAATAACGAGTGTTGTACAAGCAACTCCAATCAGTAACGAAGTTCTTCCTCCATACAATGTACGTGCAAATACGTCTCGTCCATTTGTATCCGTTCCAAACCAATGCTCACTAGAAGGCGCTGCATTCATCGCCATATAGTCGATACGTGTAATATCTGCTTTTGTAAGCAGCGGTGCAAAAATGGCAAGAAGCGTAATCACAATCATGAAAGCTAAACTTATCATGGCTAGTTTATTTTTAACAAACTTCTTTCGCGCAATCGCCCATGGAGAAAGGTTTTTAGGAGCTTTCATATTCACTTCTGGCTGTACATCTTTTTTCGTTACAATTTCCATACTTTCTCCTCCTAATCCAAACGAATACGCGGATCTGCTACGCCGTATAACAAATCAGCAACCAGATTCCCAACCAGTGTTAATATTGAAAACAACATTGTAAGCGACATCATAACTGAGTAGTCACGAGTTGCTACAGAGTCAACAAACAATTTTCCAATTCCTGGATACGTAAAGATCGTCTCTGTAATGATAGAACCGCTAATGATTGTTACAAGATCAAATCCTAAAAACGTAATAAGCGGAATCATTGAGTTGCGTAAGATATGAACATTATAAATTTTAGATTCTTTTGTCCCTTTTGCTCTAGCAGTGCGCACAAAATCTTTGCGACTGTTTTCAATAATATCATTGCGCAAAAACTGGGTATACTGCGCGGTTGACATCAAGCCAAGAATCAGCGCGGGTAATATAACGTGATGAATTCTACTTTGAATAAATTCCCATGATCCCTCTTTCAATCCTACTTCAACAGAACCGCTAAACGGAAACCAACCTAACTGAAAGGAAAATAAATAAATGCCTACGATCCCTGCGATAAACGATGGAACCGCTAATGCAAAGTAATTATATCCTGCAATAAAGTTATCTGCTAAGGTATACGGTTTTCTTCCTGCATACATACCTAAAATAAATGCAAACACATACGTAATCAAAAGCGAAGTCAAAGCTAAAAAGATAGTATTAGGCATACGCTCTAAAATAATATCTAATGTCGGTAACTTATGAGTTGTTGACTTTCCTAAATCTCCTTGTGCCACTCCCTTTACCCAGTTCCAATATTGAACGTAGATAGGATCGTTATATCCTAGCTTATCACGCATTTCCTCAATGTATTTTGGATCTGTATTACTAGGGTTGATTTCTCCCCCAAAAGGGTCCCCTGGCATCATTTTTGCCAGGGAAAACACAACAAAGGAGATCAGAATCAGCATTGGAATCATCCCTAAAATACGTCTTAGTGAGTATTGCAGCATCGTTGACTCTCCTTTACATGTAAAATACTTATTCCGTTACAGACCATTTCTCCGGATCTACAACTACCGTTGATGGATCTAGAGTTACGTTTTTCACACGCTTATTCACAGCATAAATATTGATATTTTCCCATAAAGGAAGTGCTGGCAGCTGCTCATTAAAGAATTTTTGCCATTTTACATATACATCTTTACGGTATTTATCATCAAATGATTTTTCACTCAAACCGTCTTTAAGCATTTCATCAGATTCCTTATTTACCCAACGGCCATAGTTCCATTCAGCATCAGAGCTCCATAATCCTGTAGGATCTGGATCGGAACCAGTGTCCCAAGAACCAAAGAATGCTTCTAACGCCTTATCGTCGTTATCTTTCATTTCATTGTACAAGTTAAATTCAACAAGTGAACCCGTTGCTAATTTTGTTTTAATACCAATATCATTCCATGCTTGCATAATAGCCTTCGCACGACCCTCGAAGTTGGCTGGACCAGCATAGTGACCGAATGAAATCGTAAATGGTTTTCCGTTTGGATCTTCTACAAAACCGTCATTATTCTTGTCTTTATAACCAGCTTCAGCTAATAATTTTTTAGCTTTTTCAGGACTATACTTGTACTTTGTTAAATCTTTTTGGTCAGCAGCAATCCAGAATACAGACGGAATAACTGTGTTAGAAACAACCGCTTTGTCGTTCATAAATGCTTTTACCATTGCTTTTCTATCTATTGCATAAAGCAATGCTTGACGAAGTTTTAGATCTTTGAACTTTTCGTAATCATCTACGTTTTTACCAGCTTTTTGATCACGATGTCCAAATCGTAGACCAATATACGAATAACTAGTTGATTTCCCTTCTAAAAAGTCTAAGTTTTCTGCTTTTTCAACTTGCCCTAGATCAGCTGGGCGAACATCCATAATGTCGACATCGCCTTTTTTTAATGCTCCGGCGGAAACAGATGGATCCAGTACTTTTACAACAACACCATCAAGGTGAGGTTTACCTTTCCAATAATCATCATTACGTTCCATTTGGACATATTCACTTGCTACTACTTTTTTCACTTTAAACGGTCCAACACCAATAGGCTCTTTACGAACTTGTTTGGACTCTGCAAGATCTTTTACAGCAATTCCTTCGTAATACTTTTTCGGCATTGGATACGGCCATAGATTGTCTAAGTTATTTACACGAACTTCTTTAAACGTTACTTTAAATGTTTGTGGATCTACTACTTCAACTCCGGAAATAGAATCCGCTTTGCCGTCGTGATATTCTTGAGCGCCTTTAATGTGCTCAACGTTTACATAGCGTGGACCTGTATAGTCTTTATCGGCAATCGTTTCATACGTATATTTAAAATCATCTGCAGTTAATGGATCTCCGTTATGCCACTTAATCCCCTTTTTTAATTTAAACGTGTAAGTTAGTTTATCACCACTCACGTCCCAAGTAGCTAAGTCAGATTTAATTTTTAATTTCTTATCATAAGTAAAGAGACCTTCATTGATAAATTCCAATATTTGGCTATCATATGCACTACCATACAATGCGTACTCAAAAAGCCCTTCCGGCGCTCCGTCAATCCCATACGTAATCGTTCCGCCATCTTTTGGCTTGTCTGTTTTTGCACCTTCAGTTTTTGTTTCTCCGCCTTCTTTATTACTAGAAGATGAAGAGCTGCTTCCACCGCTGCATGCCGCTAGAAAAAGCGATAGCACAAGCAAAATGGAAACAAGTGATAAAAACGATTTCTTTTTCATCATGACGTTCCCCCTATTTAACTAATAATCTGTTCGTATGTAGCTTTTACGAGTTATATAAATGGCAAGCTACTTGATGGCCAGGTCTCACCTCCTTTAAGGCAGGTTTCGTTTGGCTGCACTCCGCCATTGCATGTATACAGCGAGGATGAAACGCACAGCCTTTTGGCGGATCAATTGGACTTGGCACATCTCCCTGTAAAATAATACGCTGTTTTTTCTTTCGCGGATCTGGTTCAGGTATAGCCGATACAAGCGCTTGCGTATAAGGGTGCAATGGCTCTGCGTACAGACTTTTCTTATCAGCAATTTCCACTAAACCGCCTAGGTACATAACACCGATACGGTCACTCATATGTTTAACAACACTCAAATCATGGGCAATAAATAAAAAGGTTAGGTCGAATTCTTGTTGAAGTTCTTTTAGAAGGTTTAAAACTTGTGATTGGACAGAAACGTCGAGTGCCGATACCGGTTCATCAGCAATAATAAGTTTTGGACGAAGTGCAAGTGCACGTGCAATTCCAATCCGCTGACGCTGTCCACCGGAAAATTCGTGAGGATATTTATAGTATGCATCTTCCGGTAACCCTACTTTTGTAAGTAGATTCATAACTTCTGATTTTAATTGATTGGTTGATTTTCCTGTAAAATTCCGAATTGGTTCAGAAATAACATCTCCAACCATTTGCATTGGATTGAGGGAAGCATAGGGATCTTGAAAAACCATTTGAAAATCTTGTCTAATTTTACGGAGAGAAGTTCCTTTTGCTTCTGTGATATCTTTACCATCGAAAATAATTTTTCCGCTAGTTGGTTCCAACAGTCTTAGAATTGTTCTTCCTGCCGTGGATTTTCCACAGCCAGATTCTCCTACTAGACCGAGCGTTTCTCCTTTTCGAATAGCAAAAGAAATACCGTCAACTGCTTTTACATCACCAATTTTCTTTCGGAAAAATCCGCCGTGAATAGGATAGTAGGTTTTTAAATGCTGAACTTCTAGCAATACATCTTTCACTGCTTTAGTCATTAGCTTGTCTTCACTCCTTTTGACGGATAGCTATTTTTATACAGCAGACATGCGACATCATGCCCCTGTGAATCCTGGCGAAGAACAGGCGTAACGGAACTGCAGTCTTCCATTGCATGAGGACATCGGTTAACGAAACGACAGCCTGTCCGCGGCATGTTTACAAGAGAAGGCACAATTCCTTTGATCGTATTTAATACTTCTACATCATCTTCCATGCGTGGAATTGAGTGAAGAAGCGCTTTCGTGTACGGATGTTTTGGTTCATAAAATAACGTATCAACATCTGTATGCTCCACAATTTTTCCGCCATACATGACAATCACTTCATCACACATCTCAGCAACTACTCCTAAATCATGTGTAATCATAATAATAGACATATCATTGCTTTCTTGAATTTCTTTTAGCAATTCTAAAATTTGAGCTTGAACCGTAACATCTAGGGCCGTTGTCGGCTCATCAGCAATTAAAAGTTTAGGCTGACAAGCTACCGCCATGGCAATCATGACACGCTGCCTCATTCCTCCTGACAGCTGATGCGGATATTCATCGATGAGCTTTTCGGATCTCGAAATACCAACGCTTTTTAAAAGCGCAATGCTTTTTTCACGCGCTTCCGCTTTCGATATATTCATATGGTTAAACAATACTTCCTGCAGCTGATACCCAATGGTTAACACAGGATTAAGGGATGTCATAGGTTCTTGGAAAATCATGGAGATGTCTTTCCCCCGAACATCATTCATCTCATCTTCTGATAAGTGCGTAAGATTCTTTCCGTTAAATAAAACGCTTCCGCTTCTAATTTGACTATTTACTTTAGGTAATAGCCCAATGACGGATAAAGACAATACGCTTTTTCCACAGCCAGATTCTCCTACAACCCCTATAATTCGCTTTCGTCCGACTTGAAACGACACGTCGTCCACAGCATTATGCCAGGAATCATTAATGGAAAAAGCAGCTTGTAAATTTTTAACTTCTAGTAAAGGTGTTGATTCGACGGGCTTTTTATCCATTTATAGTGCACACCTCATTTTTCTAAAAATTGTTATATTTGAATAAGATATTATTACAATTTCATTACAAAATCAATATATTTTGAAAATTAATTATATTTTTTATTTTTAAAATAATGATTTCTGAATATCTCTTCGGCACTTTAACGCATAAACCTCCTAATTTTTTGTTGGAAATAGGATAAAATTTACTATTTTTAATTTTAGGTATATAGAACTTGTTTTTTTACAGTTGGAACGCAGATTTTTTTAAGATAGTATTGGTGCTAAGAGGAAGCAGCTCGGTAGTAGTTAAAGTGTGAGGCTTCATACATGAAGTAACAAGGTGATAACCAATATTGTAGCCCATCATTTCTGGATACCAATTTTGGCCGAATAACAGTTGATCATATTTCTTTTCGTCGGCGCGGAGATTGTAATAAGGTTTAACATGCTTTTCCCACATTTTTTTAGCTTCTTCAATGTTATAATAATTTGTCCACGGAGCTAAATATTTTTTACCACAATACTCCTCTACAGCTCTTTCAGCTAACCCTTCCATCATCATAGCGTCTAACAAAGTAATCGTTTCATCAGATTTATTAATGGCTTTTAGCCTGCAAACGTGATGGTATTCATGGGTAAGCACCGCTAACATTTCTTCATCGGATGTATGACTTGTCATAAACACAAATAATTTATCAGTAAAAGCGACACCTGCTCTTCCATTAAATTCACGCTGCATTTTTCGATTTCTAGGATTGCTTGGAAGCACTAGCACCGCTACATCGGGCCCATTCCATGCTTTTTTAAGCTTCTCATAATGTGCTTTAACTTTCTTCCAAACCTGTCTTTTCTTCATTTCTTCTAATTCTTTTATAAACATTAAAGAAGGCGGACACATTCCATAGTTAAAAAGTAATTCCATATATTCTTTTTCTTTTAATTTCTTAAAATAGCGCGCAAGATAACGGCTTATTTCTTTCGGCTCCGTCCAAGTAGAAGTTGAAACAATCGGCATGTTTTCCCCTCACTTTCTTCTTCCTTTTGTTTCATGATATGTTCACAGCTACTCTTTTGGTTATTAAAAATAAAAAAAATTCTAGGCATCAGCCTAGAATTTTTCATTATACTTCGTATTTTTTAAAGATGATTGTTGCATTGTGACCGCCAAATCCAAGTGAGTTGCTTAGCACCGCTTTTACTTCTTGCTTACGCGCTTTGTTTGGAATGTAGTCTAAATCACACTCTTCATCAGGTGTTTGATAGTTAATTGTTGGAGGAAGAATACCGTCTTGAATTGCCTTCACACTAAAAATAGCTTCTACTCCGCCAGCAGCTCCTAACAAGTGTCCAGTCATTGACTTTGTTGAACTAATTGCTACTTTTTGAGCGTGGTCGCCAAATACTTCTTTAATAGCCATTGTTTCAAATTTATCATTGTATCCTGTACTTGTACCGTGAGCATTGATGTAATCAATATCACTTGGCTGTAGGCCTGCATCTTCAATGGCATGACGCATTGCACGAACGCCGCCTTCTCCTCCTGGAGCTGGCGCTGTGATATGGTGAGCATCTCCTGTTGAACCATAGCCCACAATTTCAGCATAAATACGTGCGCCGCGCGCTAGTGCATGTTCAAGCTCTTCAAGCACAATAACACCCGCACCTTCTCCCATAACGAAGCCGTCGCGGTCTTTATCAAACGGACGAGATGCTGTTGCAGGATCTGGATTTGTAGAAAGTGCTTTATTCGCACAGAAACCAGCAATAGATAAACGCGTGATTGGCGCTTCCGTACCGCCCGTCACCATCACGTCTGCATCTCCGCGTTGAATGACTTTAAACGCATCACCAATAGAGTTTGTACCTGTTGCACATGCCGTTACCGTACAAGAGTTCACGCCTTTGGCCCCCAAAGCAATAGAAACTTGTCCTGTTGCCATATCAGGAATCATCATCGGAATGAAGAATGGACTTACGCGGCGGGCACCTTTTTCTAATAACGTTGAATATTGGTTTTCAAACGTTTCCATACCGCCAATTCCAGAACCAATCCAAACGCCGACGTTTGGAGCAATTTCTTCTGTAATAGTCAAATCCGCATCTTTAACAGCCGCCAATGCAGCTACCATTGCATATTGAGTAAAGCGATCCATCTTACGAGCCTCTTTGCGGTCAATAAAATCTTCCACGTTAAAATCTTTTACTTCAGCCGCTACTTTAGCCGGGAATTCATCTGCATCTAGTCTTGTTAAAGGACCAACGCCAGACACGCCTGCTACTGCGTTTTTCCAAGCTGTTTCTACGTCATTTCCAATTGGTGTAAGCCCACCAAGTCCTGTTACAACTACACGTTTTTTATTCATCGTACATTCATCTCCTTCAGTTGCTTTAAAAATGTAGTGTTATTTTCCCCATCTAATAGCAATAGCTCCCCATGTTAAGCCGCCTCCGAAGCCAACCATTACAATTAAATCATCATCTTGAATTTTCCCTGCTTCAAGCTCATGAACAATTGAAATTGGAATCGATGCTGCTGATGTATTGCCGTAGTACTGGATTGTTTTAGACATTTTTTCTTCAGGCAAGTCTAATCGCTGTCTTGCAGCTTCCATAATACGAATATTCGCTTGATGAGGTACGAGAAAATCAACATCCTCTTTTGTTAAACCTGCTTTTTCAATTACATTAACAGCAGATTCCCCCATTTGTCGAACAGCAAACTTAAATACTTCACGTCCGTTCATGACAATATGATCAAGCTCGTTTTGATACAAGTGCTTGCCTCCCGTACCGTCGGACCCTAGTTCAAAGGATAAAATACCTCGTCCTTCTGATACAGGTCCCATTACAACTGCACCTGCTCCGTCTCCGAATAAAACAGCCGTGTTACGGTCGTCCCAATCTGTAATCTTAGAAAGCTTTTCTACACCGACCACTAATATATGCTTGTAAGCATTGGTTTCAATAAATTGCTTAGCTGTAATCATGCCGTACATAAACCCTGCACATGCGGCACTCACATCGTAAGAAGCTGCTTTTTTTGCTCCCAATTTTTCTTGTAGCATACATGATACTGTAGGAAACGGTTGATCTGGCGTTACCGTAGCAACAATGATCATGTCAATATCTTCTGCCTCGACGTTAGCTTTATGTAAAGCTTCAACTGCTGCTTTATAAGCTAAATCAGATGTGTCCTCGTTATCGGCTGCAATTCGGCGCTCTTGAATACCTGTGCGCGTACGAATCCACTCATCTGATGTATCCATTACTTTTTCAAGATCTAAATTTGTTACAACTTTCTCTGGTACATAACGTCCAATTCCTAGAACACCAGCGTTCATATCAACCTCTCCTTTAAATAAAAGGCTTATATTCCTATAAAACCTATATCCGTCATTTCATTTATCGATTATATAATCAATTATTATGAGTTGGTACTAATTTTACTTCATTTTTTATTTTTTGTCTATATAGGTGTTCGTCCTACTCAGGTATCTATCATGCTACATATAGTAATGATACGGGACCCTCTTACTCTAGTATGGGACATTAGGTAAGAACTTACCCACCATTAAAATAGTGAAAGGAATGAGTATCATGGCAAGAAGACAAAGAAATGAAGGTTTTTCTGATTTTATGTTTGGAGCTGGGCGCAGAAAATCAAAAGAAGAAAGAGAGCGAGAGGAGTGGGAACGATTATTTAAACAAATCGATGAAATTGTACTCGCCGTCGAAGAACTAGCTCCTCTTCTTAAACAGTTTGCCCCTTTAGTCGATTTATTTTCCAAACAAAAATAACAGCTCGGATTCTACCGAGCTGTTTTCTTTAGTTGTTTTCATTTTCAGCTAATGCATCTTGCTTGCCAAGCTTATAGGCATCGTTCATTACTTTTGTTAGTAATGTCAATACCGGCTGTACGTGTTCCATTGATAACTCAACGCCTGTTTCATCTAAGATCTGTTTTGCTTCTGGCAAGTACTTCATTGCAATTTGCATGAATTGCATATTTTGCTCTTCCATAGTGAAATCTCCTTTATTAAAAACATTTATTCCTCCTTATATTAGCGAATCTATTCTATAAGTACAACTTTCTCCTTTTAATGAAGAGGTAAAAAGAATGTTCTCATATGTTTTTTTTGCAGATAAATGCCTTCTTTAGCCGTTACTTTTGAAGAAAAATGCAGCAGTTCTTTCGCTTTCCTGCTGATTTCATATTTTTCTTGAGCCGCTTCTTCCTTCACCTCCATATGAGTAATGTTTGCTCCTGCGCTCCAAGGCTGTAACTTTTCTTCAACTAAATGAACGACTTCATATGAATATGCAGCAGTTTTACAGCGTCTAAGTGCACTGACGGCATCTTCAATATAAATAATAAAATCCGTGCCTTCCATAATGTCAAAAGCCTCTTCGTACCCGGCAATATTTTTGGAATAGCACATTGACAAAGGCTGCCAAGGTCCGTAAAGAGTCGGCGTTCTGACAATTATAATGGGCCATCCATCATCTTTATATTTCTCTATCATTCGCTCAAAATGAACGTATAGCCTTCCTTCACTACTGTCCGGTTCTGGAATCGTTGTTTCTTCAATTTTTCGCTGCTGGTCTCCAAATACGCGCATGGTAGAAACAAACACAAATCGAATGTTGAATTGACGGCATTTGTTAAGCGCTTGAATGAGCACTTGCTGTGCTTTTTGCATTTCTTGTCTTAAAAAATCAGGATGATAAAAATCTCCTCCATCGAAATACGTAAAGTAGACAACATCCGTTTCTGAGGTAATCATATCTAATGACTCTCCAACTTCAGTCGATGCATAATTAGCGTTTCGCCCTAAGAAAAATTTCATCTCTTCCTGCAAATCATCTTCTTCTTTATGAGCAGAATGTGTATACCCTTTTACTTCTGTACCTTCGTCTAAAAAAGCCATACATAAATGAAAACCAATAAAGCGGTTTGCCCCTATTACTACTACATTTCCCATATCGCTTCCTCCAATTCTTCATTCATCATTTATTCAACAAAAAGCTTAAATCCCTATAGTTATAGAGGGCACTCATTCCTTATTTCAAAGAGGTTCATCTGTAAAAGCATCATGAACTCTTTTTTCATTTTATCTCTTATACAAAAAGCCCCTATGATATGTATAATCATAGAAGCTTTGCTTATAACACTTTTTCATGCTGTTTATAAAATTGGAGAAGGGACCGTTCAAACAAATAGTTTTTTTCCGGTAAATAAAGTGAAAGCATAATCGGAGAGTGAAGTTCTTCACGATGTAGTTCATATTTTTTACTGTGTGCAATTGGATAATGAGTAGAGGCATTAGGCGCCGTCCATATCTTCACGGGCAGCGTTGATTTTAATTCTGTAACAGAAGGGTACTCCTTAATTAACTTTGATACTTGCTTCCGCTCCACTTTATAAGCTTGAGTCAAGTCCTTCGTAAATTGTTTATAAAAGAATTTATTGTTTTTTTCATGTTCTGCATGCGTATGAAGATCAATACATGGATTTAGTAAACCAGCTGATCGAACGAACGTATTCCCGTCATTTTCCATTAGCTGCAGCGCTAACAGAGCCCCCATTCCTTCAGCTAAAATATGAATTCGTTTATTTAAAATTTCTTGTTTCATTACTAAATGATAAAGTTGTTTTGCAAGGTGATATGCTTCAGGAGACCCCCAATGCCGGCCATATAAATTGGAATAAAATACTGTGTATCCTTCATCTTGTAAACATTGCAACAGCTGTGACCTTCCGCCGTGCTGAATCCATAAGCTAGTTGAACTTTCAACAAAATGATCTTTATCACCCAATACTAACACACCGAAACCATTCGGTCGTTCAGGGACATGTACGACATTCCATTGCGTATCTAAGCTAAAAAAGCGTCGATGTATCATAGCTCTTCCTCCGTAACTTACTAGTTGTTCCATACAGTGTATGATAGAACCATCAAAAAGCGCACTAGAATAATGCCTATTTCTGACTTATTGCTCTTTTGTTTCTGCATGGGAACACGCCCCTTATTTATTCATAAAAAATTCAATTTCTTATTTGACTGCTATATGCTAAAATGAAATCAAACTGTACTGTAAACGAGGTGAATAGAATGCGTGTCGTAATGGCTTTTGTTTGGGGCTTTTTACTAATGAATATGGCAGTGTACGTAATCTCTGCAATGACGGGCGGTACTTACAGTTTCGCAACCGCTTCCATCCTTGGAGTAGTTTTCACGCTAGTTGTAATTTTGATTGGAGAACTGGGTGTACCGAATAAACCAGCAAATAATCATCACTAAAAAGTGTTGGCTGTAAAGCCAGCGCTTTTTTTATCTTTTGGCATAAGCTCTTCTCAGCAATTTCTTTCGTTAACTCGTATTCAAAACAAATGACTGAAGCTGTTTTTTACATTTATATACATTCATAATCATTGATTATCCCAACCTTTAACTATATAATTTTAGAATAATCAAACTATTAATTTTAGGAGTGAATACTGCTGTGACTAAAGAAAAAATTGGTTTTATCGGAACAGGCGTTATGGGTCAAAGCATGGCTGGGCATTTAATTGACGCAGGATATGAAGTCCTTGTTTATACGCGAACAAAAACTCGTGCTCAAGCACTACTTGAAAAAGGGGCCAACTGGAAAGAAACCGTTCAAGAAGTGGCCGAACAATCTGATGTTATTATCACCATGGTAGGCTATCCTCACGATGTAAAAGAGATTTATTTAGGTAAAGAAGGCATTATACATAATGCAAAGAAAGGCTGCTATACAATTGATATGACGACATCAAGCCCTATACTTGCTCGTGAGATTTATCAAGCAGCAAAAGAGAAGCACATTCATGCGCTTGACGCTCCTGTTTCAGGAGGGGACATTGGGGCTCAGAAAGCAACGTTAGCGATTATGGTAGGAGGCGATTCTGAAGCATTCTCTGCCGTTACGCCTATTCTTGAAAAAATGGGAACAAATATCGTTCTTCAAGGAAGTGCTGGTGCTGGTCAACATACAAAAATGTGCAATCAAATTGCTATTGCCTCTAATATGATGGGTGTGTGTGAAGCGATACTCTATGCTGAAAGAGCTGGGTTAGATCCAAACACCGTTTTAAAAAGTATTGAAACAGGAGCAGCTGGAAGCTGGTCGTTAAGCAATTTAGCTCCTCGCATGATTAAAGGAGACTTCGAACCAGGTTTTTATATTAAACACTTTATTAAAGATATGAAAATTGCCATTGAGTCAGCTGAAGAAATGGAGCTGTATACACCAGGGCTAAAGTTAGCAAAATCGCTTTATGAACAGCTCGAAAAACAAGGCGATGATAGTAAAGGAACACAGGCTCTGTACACCCTTTTAAAACAGCATGCCCTAACTGTATAAAAACAGGCAGCTCATTACGAGCTGCCTGTTTTTATTAATGATTTACGCTTCATTTAACGAATTCATAAAACGACTGAATGCGAGCTGCCCTTCAGTGTTTTGTTTAAACACACCTGCATGTTCTAAAATAGTTGCAAAGACCAAACCGAGCTCTTGTTGGAGAATACTTTGGACATTTTGCTCTTCAATATGTGGATATTTTTTCTTGATTTGTTCCGCCCACTTTACGTGTTTTTGCACTTGATCATGTCTGCTGGCTAACTCGCTCAGGTTATTCTGAACTAACCCTTCGGCCACTAGACTCATTTCGTCTTTCAAACGACCGGGTAAAACCGCAAGCCCCATTACTTCGATTAAACCTATGTTCTCTTTTTTAATATGATGAACTTCTGCATGCGGATGATAAATGCCATCTGGATGTTTGCCGTTTGTTCGATTGTTTCGCAGTACTAAATCTAATTCGTACAAATCCCCTCTTTTCCTAGCAATAGGCGTGACCGTGTTGTGAGGAGTTTGATCTGTAAAAGCTAAAATATCAGCACTTTGATCACTATATGATTTCCATTTCTTCAAAATGAAATCCGCTGCTTCTACTAATGGTGCAAGGTGCGAACTTTGAAGACGAACGACCGACATCGGCCAATGAACAATTCCAGCTTTCACGTTTGGATATGCTTTAAGAGAGAACAATTTATTTATTTTTGCTTTAGCCATAGGAAAATCATGATAGCCGCCTTGAAAGTGGTCATGAGTTAAAATAGATCCTCCTACGATGGGTAAATCTGCATTTGATCCTAGAAAATAATGTGGAAATTGTTCAACGAAGGCAAGCAGCCGCTTAAACGTTTGCTTTGAAATATGCATGGGTGTATGTTCACTCGCAAAAACAATGGCATGTTCATTATAATAAACATAAGGTGAAAACTGCATGTACCACAGCTCTTCCTGCAATTCCACAGGAATAATCCGGTGATTTTGACGAGCTGGGTGGTTAATACGACCTGCATAACCAGCATTTTCTTTACATAGAAGACACAGCGGATAGTTGCTTTCCTTCAATGATTTGCTTGCTGCAATTGCTTTTGGATCTTTTTCCGGCTTGGATAAGTTGATAGTAATTTCAAGTTCTCCAAAGTCAGTTTTTGTTACCCATCTTTCGTTTTTAGCAATTCGATCTCTGCGAATATAGTGAATGTCTTTTGACAGCTTATAATAATAGCTTGTGGCTTTTTGGGGGCTTTGCTGATAGTGATCATAAAATGTCCGATTAACCTCTGAAGGCATGCTTGCAAAGCATCCCATTATTTTGGTATCGAATAAATCTCTATACGTGATAGAATTCTCAGCGATTCGATTGTTTTCTGCAGCCCAATCAAGCATGTTGTCTAAAATAGCAGCTGGATGTTCCAGACATTCTTCTTCGACTTCTACTATAATACATTCGTCGAGCTTTAACACTTCCAGCAGTTTATTTCTCACCACATCTATATCCCATTTTGTTAATAGATTCTTTTGTAAACCATATTGAATAAGTCGGGTGATTTCTTCATGAATGTTGACTGACATACACTCGTTCCTTTCTCTATCTGTTTTCTCTTATACTGCTTCTAATGTGAGTTCACGCGCTCCTTCTCCAACCGTAACCACATAAAATTCAGCTTCTAAACTTGTTTTCTTATAGTAGGCGTCTTTTACTTCCTCAATAAACCTATCAACCTGTGCTTTTTGTACGATACTGATTGTACAGCCCCCAAAGCCTGCACCTGTCATGCGTGATCCAATCACACCTTCTTGCAACCAAGCTGCTTCTACAAGAGCATCTAGTTCTTTCCCGCTTACTTCATAGTCATCTCGCAGTGAGCAGTGCGATTCATTCATCAATTGACCAAACCCTTCTAAATCACCGTTTTGCAATTTAGCAACCGCTTCTTTTGTGCGTTCATTTTCATATACCGCATGTTTAGCGCGCTTACAATCTACTTCGTTTTGTATCAAAAATTTATGCTTTTCAAATTGTTCTTTGGTTAAATCACCAAGCGAATTAATGGAAAGTGACGTTTGTAAATCTGCCAGCGCTCTTTCACACTCCATGCGGCGCTCATTATATTTTGAATCTGCCAGCCCTCTTCGCTTATTTGTGTTAGAAATAACGAGCACAGCATCTGTTAACTGCAGCGGGCTATACTGGTATTCAAGAGTTTGACAGTTTAACAATACGGCTTGATTTTCTTTTCCCATTCCAATTGCAAATTGATCCATAATCCCGCAGCTTACGCCGATAAATTCATTCTCAGCTTGCTGCGCCATTTTTACAAGGTCCATCATATCAATATTCAATTCAAGAATTTTATTTAAAAGTACGCATGTGACTAACTCAATTGATGCCGACGATGAAAGTCCTGCTCCGTTAGGAATGTTGCCGAAAAACAAGATATCAAATCCAAAAGGAAGGTCATATCCGTGCTTTTTAAAGGTATCCATTACTCCTTTTGGATAATTAGCCCAATCATCTTCGGTTTTGTACGTTAATTGCTCTAAAGAGGATTCAATAACGCCTGCTTCGGAGAAGTTTTTTGAGTACATACGTATTTTTTGATCATGACGTTTTTGTACTACCGCATACGTTCCTATACTCAATGAACAAGGAAAAACATGCCCTCCATTATAATCAGTATGTTCTCCAATTAAATTGACACGCCCTGGCGCAAAAAAGCAGCGAATAGCTTTTGACGAATGAAATATTTGTTTGAACTCTTCGATTAATTTTCCCAGCATTTATTATCACCTATTTTAAGTAGTTTTTTGGAAACGGATTCATATGTACATTGTAAAGTCCAATTTTCCTTGCCTCAATGGTAAAATTACTATCGATAATCGGTACTTTTTTGCTTATCCCTTTAAAAATGATTCTTTTGAATTGACAATGAACTACTCTTGCGCCAAAAAGGTGTTATCTTTATATGAGCCTTGACTTGCAAATGATAAGAAAATAATAGATTTAGAGACATTCCCTAAAAATAATCACGATATTTTCAAAAAATTATAGAAAAATGAAAGCGATTACGTTAAAGTAAGAATTAAGTACTACTTTATTTCAAAAAGAAGGTGAAAATTTGCTCTCACATTTCCAAGCTCAAGAATATTCAACGTACGCATACAGGTTTTTAGAATCCCGCACAAATGAAGTTGCGCAGCTATGGTCTGTTGGGTGGGATGAAGTTTTCTCCCCCCTTTATAACTGGAGCGGAAATCAGCGAAAAGACGTCGGGAAATATATTTTTCAATACACGGTTTCTGGGTACGGAATGATTGAAATAGATGGACAAGAATATAAAGTGGATGCTGGGAAAGCATTCATCGTCAATATACCTGGAAATTATCGTTATTACTTACCAAAGGAAAGTGAAAACTGGGAGTTTATTTTTCTTACATTATACGGAGATGAAGTACAAAAATGCTGGGATTATATTCAGTCAACCCACTCCCCTGTAATACGGTTTCATCCTGAATCAGCACCTGTTCAGCTGCTTGCTCAAATATATAAGCGGGCAAGTGAAAAACATATAGCAGATCCATTTCATGCTTCAAGCTTATCTTACCGCTTTGTAATGGAGCTGTACCAATATATTAAAAGCATGGACAGTTTTACAGAAGATTGGCCTGAAAGTATCATTAGCTCTATTTTATTTGCCCGTAATCATTATCATGAAGAAATCGGTCCGGATGAAATGGCAGATGCAGCTCATTTATCTCGCTATCATTTTAGCCGGTTATTCAAACAAACAACTGGGATTACGCCGATTCAATATTTAACGAAGCTTCGCATTCAAAAAGCGGCCGAGCTATTGCATCAAACCAAGTACTCAATCGAAGAAATTGCTGAAAACGTCGGTTATGCAAATGCCAATTATTTAACAAAAGTATTTCGCAAAACAACCAATATGACACCCGGGCAGTATCGAAAAAGTGATGCATCCATTGATGAGCACTTTGCATTGCCAAAATAAAAACGACTTCCATAAAAGGAAGTCGTTTTTATTTTTTATCGGGAATTTCTACTACCACAGAACCTTTTTCGTAAATAAAAGTCAATTTTTTACCCGGGATAATCATATTTTCTAAAATATCTCGTGCAGCTTGAAGTGCAAACTCTGTCCGTTCTGCCTTTTCCTGCACTTCTTCATTTTCAGCTTGAAGATTATTTTTATCCAGCGCTCTTATTTTAGTTAATGCCTGATCTATAAAATCGTATGCTTCGTCATATATAAGCTCTATACGGTCCTTCATGTGCTCATTCATGCTCCTTTGCCCATTTTGTATTATCATAAATGAATTAGATATATTCTACAACCTAAAACTGAATAAGTTTTTACGCTTAGCTCTCACGTATTTTCTTTCATTTCTTTTTATTTATTTTAAAAGAAGAGCTGCTTTTAATAGCAAAAAAAGACCATTCAATTTATCATGAATGGTCTTTTTAGGAAAATTATACGCTGACAACAAACTCATCATCTTTTACATCAACTGTCACTTGACTATAATCTTCAATTTGCCCTGCAATTAATTCTCTGGCAATTTTTGTTTCAATATATTTTTGAATAAACCTTTTTAAAGGGCGAGCTCCGTATACCGGATCAAATCCGGAGGCTGCAATATAATTTTTTGCTTCTTCTGTTAACGTTAACGAAATATGACGATCGGATAAACGCTTTTCAAGCTGAACCAATAGCTTATCAATAATCCCTTTTACTTCATGAACAGTTAGCGGTTTGAATAAAATCGTGTCGTCTACTCGATTTAAGAATTCTGGACGAAAATGCTGTCTTAATTGAGCCATCACTTGCTCTCTGGCTTTTTCAGTAATCTCGCCTTCACTTGTTAAACCGTCTAATAAAAATTGAGAACCGATATTCGACGTCATAATAATAACTGTATTTTTAAAATCAATGACTTTTCCTTTTGAATCTGTTGCTCTTCCATCATCTAGTATTTGAAGGAGAACATTAAATACTTCGGGATGGGCTTTTTCAATTTCATCTAACAAAACGACTGAATAAGGCTTGCGTCTCACCGCTTCCGTTAGCTGACCGCCTTCTTCGTATCCTACATAGCCAGGAGGCGCTCCTATAAGCCTAGAGACCGCATGCTTTTCCATGTACTCAGACATATCAATACGAACCATTTGTTCTTCACTGTCAAATAAAGAATGTGCCAGCGTTTTGGCTAGCTCCGTTTTTCCTACTCCGGTAGGTCCTAGGAAAATAAATGACCCAATCGGACGGTTCGGATCTTTAATGCCTGCCCGTGCGCGAATCACAGCATCCGTCACTAAGGATACAGCTTCATCTTGCCCAATCACACGCTGCTGTAAAATTGACTCAAGCTTCAACAGCTTTTCTCTTTCCCCTTCAACTAGTTTTGATACCGGAATTCCCGTCCATCTTCCTACAATTTCAGCAATTTCTTCTTCTGTTACTTCTTCTCTTAACAAACGGTTTTCTTGTGCTTTTTCAGCAGCTGTTTCTTCCAGCTGTTTTAGTTCTTTTTCAAGAGCTGGAATGCGTCCGTGGCGAAGTTCAGCTGCTTTATTTAAATCATATTTCCCTTCAGCTTCTTCTAGGTCTCGCTTCGCTTTTTCAAGCTGCTCCCGGACATCTTGCACCGTTTGAATCGACTGCTTTTCTTTTTCCCACTGCAGCTTCATTGTATCTGCACGCTCTCTTAAATCAGAGACTTCTTTTCGAATTGCCTCTAACCTTGTGATGCTTGCTTGATCTGTTTCTTTACTTAATGCCGCTTCTTCAATTTCAAGCTGCATGACACGTCGTGTAACTTCATCTAATTCTGATGGCATCGAATCAATTTCTGTTCGAATAGTTGCGCATGCTTCATCAATTAAATCAATTGCTTTATCAGGTAAAAAGCGGTCTGAGATATACCGATCAGACATAACCGCTGCTGAAACAATCGCTCGGTCGTGAATATTCACCCCGTGATGAATTTCAAATCGTTCTTTTAAACCACGTAAAATAGAGATTGTATCTTCTACTGAAGGTTCTTCAACCAGCACCTGTTGAAAGCGTCTTTCAAGCGCTGGATCTTTTTCAATATACTGACGATACTCATCAAGAGTTGTAGCTCCTATACAGTGAAGTTCTCCTCTAGCAAGCATTGGTTTTAAAATATTCCCTGCATCCATCGCTCCATCCGTACGGCCTGCTCCAACGATTGTATGAAGCTCGTCAATGAATAAAAGAATTTGACCGTTGCTTTTCTTAACTTCTTGAAGAACAGCTTTTAAACGCTCTTCAAATTCTCCCCTGAATTTCGCTCCTGCTACTAAAGCTCCCATATCTAATGAAAAGATGGTTTTATCTTTTAATCCTTCAGGCACATCTCGGCGAACAATACGCTGTGCTAGACCTTCAACAATCGCTGTTTTACCAACGCCAGGTTCTCCGATCAAAACTGGATTGTTTTTTGTTTTTCGTGATAAAATGCGGATAACGCGGCGAATTTCTCCGTCTCGTCCAATGACTGGATCAATGTTGCCTGCTCGTACTTCTGCTACTAAGTCTCTTCCATATTTAGCTAACGCTTCATATGTGACTTCGGGATTTTGACTTGTAATTCGCTGATTTCCTCGAAGGCTGGTAAGCACATCTTGCAGAGCTTTTTTTGTTATACCGTGACTTGAAAATAACTTGCCATATTCACTAGAAGACGGTTCCTGTGCTAATGCTAAAAAGATGTGCTCAACTGAAACGTAATCATCTTGCAAACGAGATGCTTCTTCTTGAGCTTTAACAAACAGCTGCTGAAGTTTATTCGTAATATAAACCTTCCCTGCTTCAGCACCACTTCCTGTAACGGCTGGTTTTTTCGCAAGCAATTGATTTACCTGCTGCTGAAAAGATTGATGATCGATATGTAAATGATCTAATATGCGAGGAGCAATACCATCTTGCTGATGAATAAGCGTATAAAGCAAATGAACAATATCTACTTCCTGCTGATTTCGTTTAATAGCTTCGGACTGCGCTTCCATCACGCCTTCTTGCAATTTTTGGGTCATTTTATTTATATCCATTGAACATCCTCCTTCGATACATTTGACCTTTATTGACCTTTATTTCATTATACCCAGCAATAGGAAAACAAGTAAAGCCATTCAATTTAGAATGGCTTCTTTATTTTTTACTATTTAAGACTTACGCATGTACGTCCAGTGGCGATCATCGTTGGCCGTCTCTGGAAAACGCTCTCCTGCTTTTAATTTAACCTTTTGAGGATTATTTACGTTACTTCCTGTTTCACCAATTTCAATATACACTCCGTTATTAGGAGCTTTTTGACCCGGTGTGAAATGACGATTTTGTCCCATTGTCCTGCCTCCTCATTCCTGAAATGAAATGTTCTCCTATACTATTCCCTTAAGATTTCTGTTTCATAATGGAGATGTTTTCATATTAGGCAGAGAAAAAGAGCAGACCTTTAGATCCGCCCTTTTATATTAATGAGTAAATTTGATAGCTTGTTCGATTTCAGTTTCTCCAGCTAGCATTTCAAACGTTTTTCCTATCGTAGCTTCTTCGTTTAGACATTCTACAAGTACGGCTGCTACATCTGCTCGGGGAATCGTCTGAGATTTATCTTCAATATCATTATTGATATCAATTTTCCCAGTAGCTTGATCATTCGATAAAGTTCCTGGTCGTACAATTGTATACTGTAGATTAGACTGTTTTAAGTATTCATCCGCTATCGCTTTTGCACGCAGGTAAAGCTGTAAGCCTTCTGGTCCTTGTTCAGGTGCGTCTGTTCCCATTGAACTTAACATAACAAAGCGCTTTACACCTTGATTTTTTGCTTCATCAATGATATTTTTAGCGCCGTTTTGATCCACAGCGATTGTTTTTTCGTCTCCCGTATGTCCTCCAGACCCTGCTGCAAATATGACAGCGTCCATACCTCTTAAAGCATCTGAAACATCTTGCTCCAAGTCACCAAGCACAACGTTGGCACCCAGCTTCTTTAACGCGTCTGCTTGCTTTTCGTCGCGAATCATCGCATAAGCTTCGTGCTGCTTGCTGTTTGCAACTTTTTCTACCACTTGTTTTCCCGTTGTTCCGTTTGCTCCAACAACTAATACTTTCATCATAAATCACCTTTCGTTCTGTTTAGTATACAGTTGGTGTTCCCACAATTAATTCCCTTTAAACAAAAAACCCCTTCTGATATTCTCAGAAAGGGTTTTTCTCTTAAGCTAAAATGGCTTGCAGCAAAGCTTTTTGTACATGCATACGATTTCCAGCCTGCTGAAAAACAACAGAATTTGGTCCGTCAATAATGCTTGCTGTTACTTCTTCTTCACGATGCGCAGGCAAACAGTGCAGAAATAAATAGTCTGACTTAGCATAGGCAGCTAGTTCTTCATTTACTTGATAAGGAGCAAATATTTTCAAACGCTGCTGTGCTTCTTCTTCCTGTCCCATACTTGTCCATACGTCTGCATAAATAGCATCGGCATTTTTCACAGCTTCTACAGGATCTTTTGTAATCGTAACCTTCGCACCTGTTGTAGCAGCTATTTCATGAACATAAGCTGTGACAAAGTCTTTTGGCTCATATCCATCAGGGCATCCAATTGAAATATCTATTCCCATTTTTGCACAGGCAATCATTAACGAATGCGCTACATTATTTCCGTCTCCAACATAAGCTACTTTTAGCCCTTCAAATGATTTCTTGTGCTCGTAAATCGTTAATAAATCAGCTAGAGCCTGACAAGGATGATAATCATCTGTCAAACCATTAATAACGGGAATGGATGCGTAATCTGCAAGCTCTTCGATCTTGCTGTGTTCAAACGTACGAATCATTATAGCATCGATGAATTCAGATAGTACGCGTGCTGTATCAGCAATCGTTTCTCCGCGCCCAATCTGTAAATCCTGGCTGCTTAAAAAGAGGGCGTTTCCTCCAAGCTGCATCATTCCCGCTTCAAATGAGACTCTTGTTCTTGTTGAAGATTTTTCAAAAATGAGCCCCAGCGTTTTTCCTTTTAACGATGTTACGATTTCACCATTTTTATGCTTTTCTTTCAGCTCAATGGCGCTTTCCAAAAGTGACATAATATCGTCTGATGATAAATCTTTAAGTGTAAGCAAATCTTTTCCTTTTAAATTCGTATTTACCGATACTGTACTCATGATACTGTCACTTCCTTTTTAGTTTTTTGAAACCATTCTTGCAGTGATGAAACGTGATATTCATCGACTTGGAACGATTGGAAAAATAGCGAAGCCGTTTCTGCCTCCGTCATAACCATTAAACCGTGTTTTAATGCTGACATACGGCTTTCTTTATCTTCAGGCTGTAAACTTACATATAATAAAGCTTCTTTCGTTTTCACCCATTCACTAACTTCTTTATCTTTAACAAGAGTTAAGCCCGCGCTTTGCACAAGTTCTTCAAGGCCCTGCGCTTCTCCGTTGATATACACTTCTGCAGCACCTTTTTTACTTAACACATACTGATGGAATACTTTTTTTGCTGCTTCTTCAATCGTTGAAGAAATCGCAATTCCTTCACCAGTTGACTTCATTTCCGGTCCAACAAGTGGATCAACTCCTGATAATTTACTTGTCGAAAACACTGGAAACTTGATAGTTGTGTAAGCTGGATCCGGCAATAAACCTAGCTTTTCACTAATTTCCGACAATGATTTCCCAAGCAATATTTGAGTTGATAGCGAAACAAGCGGCGTGTTGCACACTTTGCTTACTACAGGGACTGTACGGCTGGCACGCGGATTAACTTCCAGCATGTAGACTTCATCGTTGTAAATAACATATTGGATATTCATAATCCCTTTATATTGAAGTTTGTTTACAATTTTTTGAGCGTAGCTCACCATTTTTTCTTTATGTGCTGCTTCTACTGTTTTTGCTGGTAAAAGCGCATAGCTGTCTCCTGAATGAACGCCGGCTTTTTCAATATGTTCAACGATTGTCGGAATCAACACATCTTTTCCGTCTGCTACCACATCAACTTCTGCTTCTTTTCCAGGGAAGTAAGCATCAATAAGCATTGGGAAATGAGACGCTTTAATAGCCGGTAAACAAGACTGAAGCTCCGTTTCGTTTTGAATTGTCAGCATTCCTTTTCCGCCAATCACGTAAGAAGGACGAATGAGTAATGGGAATCCCGTATCTTTTGCTTTTTGTACAAGTTCTTTCGCGTCTTTCGCCATTTCACCTGGAATATGAGGAATATCGCAGTCGTCTAAGAGCTTATAAAACAGGTCACGATCTTCAAGTGCATCAATGACATCATTTGTAATACCTAATAAATTAACGCCAGCTTCTTCTAGACCTTTAACAAGCGAAATAGCCGTTTGACCTCCGTATTGAACAATTACATCCGTCACATTTTCAGCATCAAGAACATTTAATACGTCTTCTACTGTTACAGGTTCGAAATATAAGCGATCTGCTACTTCAAAATCCGTACTTACCGTTTCTGGATTATTGTTAATTAAAATCGTTTCGTATCCTTCTTTTTCAAGAGCTAGCACACCGTGTACAGAGCTGTAGTCGAACTCTACTCCTTGCCCGATACGAATTGGTCCAGAACCGATAATCGCAACTTTTTTATTCGTTGATGGTTCAATCTCACTTTCCCCGTAGTAACTAGAGTAGAAATAAGCCGTTGAAGATTCAAATTCCGCTGCACATGTATCCACCATTTTATAGCTTGGCGTAATATGTAGTGCTTTACGTTTCGCTCTTACGTCAAGCTCCGGCACATTCCATACGTTTGCTAGATACGCATCTGTAAAACCATGCTCCTTTACTTGTTTAAAGTGTTCAGCTGTAATCGAATCAAAACGCACTTCTTTTAAAGAGGCTTCCATTTTAATCAGCTGTGCAAAGTGTGTTAAATAGAAATAATCAATTTGTGTTACTTCATGGATATACTCAGGCGTTGTGCCTCGGCGTAAAAGCTCAAGGATAACAAAAATACGCTCATCGCTTTGTTCGCCCAGCTTGCTTTTTAATTCATCTGTTGAAAGTTCTTGCAGTTCTTCTACTTCTAATCCTTGTAAGTCAATTTCTAAAGAAGATAATGCCTTTTGGAAGCTACGTGTAAAGTTACGGTCAATAGCCATTACTTCTCCAGTTGCTTTCATTTGGGTGCCAAGCGTTCTTTCAGCGTAGAAAAACTTGTCAAACGGCCATCTTGGAAATTTTACTACTACATAGTCAAGAGCAGGTTCAAAGCTTGCATACGTGTCTCCCGTCACAGGATTTAATAACTCATGAAGCGTGTAGCCTACCGATAGCTTTGCAGCAATTTTGGCAATCGGATAGCCAGTTGCTTTTGATGCAAGAGCAGACGAACGGCTCACACGCGGATTTACTTCAATTAGATAATACTGCTTGCTTTTTGGATCAAGCGCAAACTGGATGTTGCAACCTCCAATAATGCCAAGCGATGAAATAATTTTAACTGAAGCAGAGCGAAGCATTTGATATTCCACGTCTGTTAACGTTTGAGAAGGAGCAACGACTACCGAATCTCCAGTATGAACGCCTACGGGATCAATGTTTTCCATATTACAAATGGTGATGCACGTATTGTTTACGTCGCGCATAACCTCGTACTCAACCTCTTTAAATCCAGCGATGCTTTTTTCAATTAAGCATTGAGTAATAGCACTTTCACGTAAACCTGACGCTGAAAGCTTTTCAAGCTCTTCCATAGAATGAGCAATTCCTCCGCCCGTTCCGCCTAACGTATAAGCAGGACGTACAATAACAGGAAAACCAATTTTCTTGGCAAAAGCTAACGCTTCTTCTACTTTTGTAACAACTTCACTTTCCGGCACCGGTTCATTCAGTTCATTCATCAATGCGCGGAACTCTTCACGGCTTTCACCTTTTTTAATTGATTCAATCGGCGTTCCTAAAAGTTTCACATCATATTTTGGCAAAATGTTTTGTTCATGAAGCTCAAGGGCTAAGTTTAAACCCGTCTGTCCGCCTAATGTGGCTAACAAACCATCGGGCTTTTCTTTTGCAATAATTTTCTCTACGCAGTCTACTGTTAATGGTTCAAAGTAGATTCGATCTGCTACGTGAGTGTCCGTCATAATTGTAGCTGGATTATTATTGATTAAGATAACTTCATAACCTTCTTCTTTTAATGACAAGCATGCCTGAGTTCCTGAATAATCAAATTCTGCTGCTTGCCCGATTACGATTGGTCCTGATCCGATTACTAAAATCTTTTTTAACGTTTGGTCTTTAGGCATATACTTTTCCGCTCCCTACTTGCTGTACTTTCGTCATAAATTCATCAAAGATATACGTGCTGTCACTTGGTCCAGGGTGTGCTTCTGGATGATATTGAACCGACATAACAGGAAGGTCTTTATGCATTAAACCTTCAACCGATCCGTCATTCACATTTTTAAATCGAACGTTTAATGGCGTAGACGTAATCGTCTGTTCGTCTACGACATAGCTGTGATTTTGAGAAGTCATACACACTTTGTTAGTCGTTAAATCAATTACAGGCTGATTAGCTCCTCGGTGACCGAACGTCAGCTTTTTGGTTTGCGCCCCAAAAGCGAGCCCAATTAACTGATGTCCAAAGCAAATTCCCAAAGTTGGATACGATGAAATAATTTCTTTTAATTCATCCAGCTGACTGCTCACTTGAGTTGGATCTCCAGGTCCGTTTGATAAGACAATGCCATCCGGCTGCAGCTCTTTTACTTTTGAAGAGCTTGTAGAATAAGGAACAACTGTTACTTTGCACTCTCGATTTAACAGCTCTTGTAAAATTGATTTTTTATACCCAAAGTCCATTAATACAACGTGTTTTTCACCGTTTCCGTAAGTAACAGGCTCTTTTGTTGATACTTCTTTTACTACATATCCATCGCATTCAGCAGTAAATGCTGGCGATTCAGCAGATGTCGAAAAGGCAGATTGCATCGTACCTTCTTTTCGAATTCGTTTTACGACCGCTCTCGTATCCACATGTGTAATAAGCGGAATGTTCCATTTCTTTAAATATTGTTTAAAGCTGTACATCGCTTCGTAATGGAACCCTTCATCTGAACATTCGTATACGACAACGCCTGCTACGTGAGGCTTTTTGCTTTCATAATCTTTTTCATTGATACCATAGTTCCCAATCAAAGGGTACGTAAAGACGATAATTTGATCTTTGTAAGATGGATCAGTCACAACTTCTTGATAACCAGTCATTCCAGTAAAGAAAACAATTTCTCCTTCTGCCTGGTGCGTTGCTGTATGTTCAATGTGTCCGGCGAACGAATCGCCGTTTGCTAAGTGTAAATATCCGTTCATTGTGCATCCCTCTTCGAATAATTATTTATAAAACAGAATTTTTATACAAACATATTCAAAAAAATTTGTATTATGAAGTAATTTTTGTTTGGCTAAACGCTTCTTCAATGATATGAATAGCTTGGTCCAACTCTTTTTTTGTTACAGTTAAAGGCGGCAGCAATCGTACTACATGCGGTCCTGCTCCCAGTGCTAGCAATCCTTTTTCACGCATAGCTGCAAGCAATGCTGACTGATGTTCCCCGCATTCAATTCCAATCATAAAACCTTTTCCGCGAACATCGGTTACAAATGAATAAGCTGCTAAGCTATTTTTCAAAGCATTGGTAAAATAAAGGCTTTTTTCTGTAACCTCTGCCAAAAATGCTTCATTAAAAATAATGTTTAAGGTTGCTTTGGCTGAAGCTAGTGCAATTGGGTTTCCTCCAAAGGTTGTTCCGTGAGTACCAGGTCCAAATGCTTCTTTGAGATATTCTTTTCCAATCATCGCACCAACTGGCATTCCGCTTCCTAATCCTTTAGCTGCTGTAATAATATCTGGTGAAACGTTAAAATGCTGATAAGCAAATGGTTTTCCTGTTCTGCCGATTCCAGTTTGCACTTCATCGACTATAAACAGTGCTTCGTGCTTTTTACACAGCTCTTGAATGGTTAATAAAAATGCTTCGGTTCCTGGAACCACTCCGCCTTCTCCTTGAATGACTTCAACCATAATGGCTGCTACGCTGTCGTCCATTTCTTGTTTTAATGCTTCTTCATCATTGTATGGCACGTAAACAAACTCATTAACAAGAGGACCGAAGCCATCATGAATTTTTGCCTGCCCTGTAGCTGTCATTGTAGCAAATGTACGTCCATGAAATGATTTTGTAAACGTAATAATTTTGTGTTTTTGTGTATACTTACGCGCTAATTTAATCGCCGCTTCGTTGGCTTCTGCACCGCTGTTACAGAAAAATACTGCATCACCGTTTGAGTGTTCCACAAGCTTACCTGCTACGTCTTCTTGAATCGATTGATGAAATAAATTTGACACGTGCCACACTTTATTTAACTGCTCTTCGACCGCTTTTTGAACATCAGGATGACGATGACCTACGTTACAAACAGCGATACCTGAAATAAAATCTAAATACTCATTTCCTATGTTATCTATTAATTTTGTTCCTTGCGCCTCTTCCACATGGATATCAAACCGTTGATATGTTGGAAACAATGAACTCATCGCTATCTTCCCCACCTTTTCCACTATATTTAATTGCTGTACCAATCAGCTTCCCTTCCTTATCTAAAAATCCATCAGTTCCGCTAATAATATGAACTTCTTCAAGCAAAGGAGATAACGCATTTACCGCTGATGTTACTTTCGGAATCATTCCGCCGTAAATTACTTTTTCTTCAATAAGTGCATCAATCTCTGACTTTGTAAGCTCAGGAAGCAATGCTCCATCCTTTAACACACCTTTTACATCCGTTACAAACATCAGCTTTTCAGCATTTACTGCTTGTGCAACGGCTCCGGCTGCCACGTCAGCATTAATATTATAGCTATTACCTTCTTCATCTGCTCCAATGGAAGAAACAACTGGAATATACTGACTGTCAGTTAGTTGTTTTAATAATGTATCGTTTACGCCTTTTACTTCTCCAACGTAACCTAGACGTTCCACATCAATTGCCTCTGCTTTAAGCAATAATCCATCAATTCCTGATAGTCCTACCGCTTTTAAGTTCGCTTTTTGTAGATCTTTTACAAGCTGCTTATTAACCTTGCCTGCTAATACCATCGTCACAACTTCTAATGCTTCTTTGGACGTTTTTCGAAGCCCATCTACAAATTCCGTTTCAATGTGAAGTTTGGTAAGCGTATCTTGAATATCAGGTCCGCCTCCGTGCACAACAATGATCTGATATCCATTTGCTTTTAGCTGCTGAATGCTTTCAAAAAAAGCGCTTGTTAACTGGTTGACAATGCTGCCTCCGCATTTTACAACGACGATTTTTTCATTGCTCATTTCACTCTCTCCTTACGTTCGATAACTGGCATTGATTTTGACATAATCGTAAGTCAAATCGCAGCCCCACGCTTTGCCGATCCCACTTCCCTGCTGTAAGTCCACATAGACTTCGACCGTATCATTTTCTAAATAAGCCTTTGCTTCTTCTTCACTAAATGAAACAGGCTGACTGTTTTCTAACATCTGGATATTGCCTAACGAAACATTCACTGTTTCTGGATTAAGCGCTACTCCGCTGTATCCAACTGAACAAATAATTCGTCCCCAATTAGCATCGGCTCCATACATGGCCGTTTTCACTAGGTTCGAGCCCACAATTTGTTTAGCAATCACATTTGCTTCTTCGTTTGTATGAGCACCAGATACGTTTACTTCAATTAGTTTTGTTGCTCCTTCACCGTCGCGTGCAATTTGTTTGGCTAAATCTTCACACGTCAAGCGCAGTGCTTCATAAAACGAATTCCATTCAGGATGATCTGGTGTAAGCGACTGATGATCAGCTTTTCCATTTGCTAAAACAACAACCATATCGTTGGTGGACGTATCACCATCCACTGTAATTTGATTAAAGCTTTTATTTGTAATAGAACTTAGCGCATCTTGTAGCACTGAAGCTTCAACCTTAGCATCTGTTGTGATAAAGCTAAGCATCGTAGCCATATTTGGGTGAATCATGCCTGATCCTTTCGCTGTGCCTCCAATGGTAACTACTTTGCCGTCAATTTTTGTTTCATAGCAAGCTGACTTCATCACTGTATCTGTTGTTAAAATAGCCGTTTGAAATTCTTCTGCTTTTTCTTTGTTCGATGAAGGACTTAATAACCCAATACCTTTAACAATTTTTTTCATATCTAGAAGCTCTCCAATTACGCCTGTAGAAGCTACCGCTACATGATGAGGTAGGATATTAAGCTTTTCTGCACATGTATTTCGCATTTGGTATGCATCTTTTAATCCTTGTTCTCCAGTACATGCATTTGCACATGCGCTGTTCACAACGATCGCTTGCAGCTTCTGATCCACCGCTACACTTTCTTTTGTAACAGCTAAAGGCGCTGCTTGAAAGGCATTAAGCGTGTAAACAGCTGCGCAATTAGCTGGCACGTCGCTTACAATAACTCCTAAATCTTTTTTAGCATAACGTAAACCAGCGTGAACGCCATCTGCTGAAAACCCTAGCGGCGTTACAATTGTACCGTTCTCTATTTTCTTTATCTTTTCTTTCGTTTGTTTAACCGTAATCACTATACGTTCCCTCCTGCTTTTATCGTGATTAGTGATGCTGTGTCTTTATGGGAAGACAGGCAGTAGCCCGATACCCGCTTGCTGTTCAAACCCCATCATGATATTGGCATTTTGAATGGCCTGACCGGCTGCCCCTTTAACTAAGTTATCAATGACAGAAACAATCGTGACACGCTTTGTTCGTTCGTCAAATGTAACACCGATATCGCAATAATTTGATGCACTTACTTCTTTAGTAGACGGAAATTCACCAGCTTTTCGAACGCGAACGAACGGGGAGTTTTGATATGTATCTACATATAGCTGATGAAGCTCTTGTACTGAGCTTTCTTTAGAAAGTTCAGCGTATATTGTACTCATAATCCCTCGCGTCATTGGAACTAAGTGCGTATTGAACGTAACGTGGCCAATTTCTTCATCCCACTTTTCTAAAATAGATTCGATTTCTGGGATATGCTGATGTTGATTAACTTTGTATATTTTCATATTTTCATTGATTTCAGCATAATGAGCCATTTGCGAAAGACCGCGTCCTGCTCCTGAGATCCCGGACTTTGCATCAATGATAATAGAGTTTGATTTTACCATTTGTTTACTAACGAGGGGAGCTAGCCCAAGCAGTGTAGCTGTTGGATAACAACCCGGGTTCGCAACGAACGTACTGCGTTCGACTTCGTTTGCAAACCATTCTGATAATCCATACACAGACTGCTGTAAAAATGCTTCAGCTGCAGCAGGCTTTTTGTACCATTTTTCATAAAGCGCTTCTGTTTTTAATCTAAAATCTCCAGATAGATCTACCACTTTTATTCCTTCTTCTATTAATTGAGGTACAAGTTTGCTAGAAACACCGGACGGAGTTGCTGTAAACACTAAATCTAATTCTTCAGCCATCTTCTTAGGGTTTATATCTTGCAGCGTATATACAGTATTAGAAAGGTGAGGATAAACTTCTGCTAGTTCCATCCCATCCTGAGAGGATGAATAAACTGCATAAACATGAAAATGTGGGTGATTCGCTAACAAACGAATCAGTTCTACTCCTCCATACCCTGTTGCTCCAACAATTCCTACCTTGTATTCTTTCATTTTAAAACTCCTTTTTCCACGTATCTATTTGAATTATTTATCATTATAATACCGTATAAAAATAAAATCAAATGAATATTTAAAAAATCCAATACTTTATTCTATATTTTTAAACATTTTTATTTATTCATAAGTTTTTATTTTTATAACTAACTTTCTATTTTTGTTTAGAAATTGTTCACAGATGTTTTTGGAAAACACTGGTTGTTTTTGTGTATAATAAGAATATCGATAAAAATCATCCGTATGATATTTTTTATACGGCCAGTGGACGTACAGCATATACAGACTGTTCTAACTTAATAGATTAATAAGTAGCAGTCGCAAAAATTTTAATTAAAAGGTGATAACATGATGAACATCACAACGGATTCTTTTTCAAATGAGCTGCAGCAATTTTTTATGAACTTTGATCATAAACTTTCGTTTAAAAAAGGTGACTTTCTCTTTCAAGAAGGTTCACCTTCAACTCATTTATTTTTTATTACGTCAGGGGCCGTGCAAGTAGGTAAAGTGACGCCGGAAGGACGCGAGCTGACGCTTCAGCTGGCGAGTTCCGGAGACTTAATCGGGGAAGTCATGCTGTTTTGCGGATCTACTCCCCATATGCTTCAAGCAAAAGCTATTGAACCTTGTACGGCAATCAGTATTCAAAAACGGGTGTTAGAAAACGAACTAGCACAATACCCTGCTCTTTCTATGGAGTACATGAAGTGGATGGGACTACAAATTAAGCGAATGCAGACAAAATTTAGAGACTTAATTCTAAATGGAAAAAAAGGTGCTCTTTATTCTACTCTGATACGCATGTCTAATAGCTTTGGAGTAATGAAGCCAAATGGTATTTTATTAAACGTAACGTTAACCAATCAAGAAATCGCCAATCTATGCGGGACATCTCGAGAAGTAGTCAATCGCATGCTCGCTGAGTTGCGAAAAAACGAAGTGATTTCAATGGCAGATGGAAAAATCATCATTCATAAGCTTTCTTTTTTAAAGAAAGAAATAGACTGTGAGGACTGCCCTGTGGAATTGTGCAGAATTGAATAAGAAAAAAAGCCATCGTTGATGGCTTTTTTCTTATTGAACACCTAATGCAATTTTAGCGTAGCGCGTCATGCGATCTTTATCCCATGGCGGATTAAATGTGATATTCACTTCTACATTTTCTACTTCTTCAAGCGAAATTAATTGTTTTTTCACTTGTTCGCCAATCACACCAGCCAGCGGGCAGCCGATAGAAGTTAACGTCATCGTCACGATAACAGTGTTGTTTTCTTCCATTTCTACACCGTACACTAAGCCTAAATTTACGATATCAACGCCAAGCTCTGGATCAATTACTTCCTCTAGTGATTCCATGATTTTATCTTCTAACTGTTTATCCATATTCATTCTCCTTTCTTTTACTTCCGTAATTATCTTCACGTATTAAATATACCCTTAAACAATTTATCGTAAGCAATCAATAACTATGTCTTACACCGTAACAAGACAGCTTTTGCATGTCAATCGTTCTGCTTTGCTCCTAAGGAAAAGTTGTGTAAAATATGGGAATACAAGCATGAGTATTAGTAGAATTCAATATAATCGTATAACTACTTCAATTTAAAAGGAGCCCTATATGAGAAACGATCAACACTTAATCGCCTTAGATCTGGATGGAACATTGTTAACGAATGAAAAAACCATTTCACCTACAACGAAACGGGTATTAGAAAAAGCAAAACAAGAAGGACATATTGTAATGATTGCAACTGGTAGACCTTATCGTTCCAGTGCTATGTATTACAGCGAATTAGATTTATCCACGCCTATCGTAAACTTTAACGGAGCGCTTGTCCATCACCCCCTTCAGCCTGATTTCGGCACGCATCACGAACCTTTAAACCGCCGCACTGTCCATGACATTGTGACAGCTATGCAAGACTATCGCATCAACAATATCATGGCAGAAGTACAAGATGATGTGTATCTTCATTTTGAAGATCGAAAATTAATGGATGTACTTAGCCTAGGGGATCCTAAATTACAAACGGGTGATTTGCGTCATACGCTGCAGCACGATCCAACGTCTATTTTAATTCACGCAGATGAAGAACATGTACAAGATATACGCTCTCACCTTTCAGATGTTCATGCAGAAGTACTAGAACATAGACGCTGGGGAGCACCTTGGCATGTCGTTGAAATTGTAAAAAAAGGACTTAATAAAGCTGTAGGTCTTGAGCGCGTAGCTAATCATTATCAAATTCCACGCGAACGAATTATTGCGTTTGGAGATGAAGACAATGATTTTGAAATGATTAAATTTGCAGGACACGGTATCGCTATGGAAAATGGCATTAACGAATTAAAACAGCTAGCGCGTGAAGTAACAAAATCGAATGAAAATGATGGTATTGCTTATTATTTGGAAAAAACGTTAAATTTATAACTTAGCTTTTTTTGAAAAGCAAGGTAAATTTTTATCGCTATCATTTTTTTTATTTAGCACACACTATAACCGACACTTCTTAAGGTGTCGGTTTTATTTATATTACGAGGAGGAATTTATGATGGGCAGAGGCAATCGATCAAAACGTTTTGTGAAACAAGGTGCAGACGCAGTTCAAAAACATGATGAACGAATTCCTTATCATATGACTATGGCAGAGGCAGAAGCATTTCAAGCTCAGCAGCGCCAAACTCCTCATGGAGGACAGTAACTTATGAAAAATTCACTTTTTGGTCAAGTAAAAGATGCGATTCGAAATGCAGTATCCGGCCATTCAGAAGATCAGCTTCACCGTCAAAAGCACAGCAATGGTGAGCTTGATATTTCAGAAGGCGTATTAAATAGTATTGCTTCTAACGCTTCTCCTGAGGAGCAAGAGCAGCTGAAGCAATTCCAAAACTCATTGCATCAAGCGTATGATACAGATGGAGAATCACATTCACAAGAGAAAAGCGCAGACATTACGTCTGATACGCTGTCTCATATCGTTCAGAATGCTTCTTCCGAAGAGAAGGCACAGCTTGAACAGCTTCAAAACACTTTAGAAGGCGGGCAGTCTCACGCTCACGGTAAAGCTCACACGTCCAGTGAAAGTGTGGCAGCTGATATATTATCTCATGCACAGCAAAATGCTTCTCCTGAAGAAAAGAGCCAGCTTGAACAGCTTCAAAGCACTTTAGAGGGCGGGCAGTCTCACGCTCATGGTGAAGCTCACACGTCTAGTGAAAACGTAGCAGCTGATATGCTGTCTCATGCACAGCAAAGCGCTTCTCCTGAAGAACAAGCTCAGCTTCAGCAGCTTCAGAATACATTGGGAGCTGCTGGTCAAAATCATCAAACGTCTCAGGCTCATACGTCTGCAGCTTCTGATGAAAACATTGCAGCTGATATGCTGTCTCATGCGCAGCAAAATGCTTCTCCTGAAGAACAAGCTCAGCTTCAAGAGCTTTCTAATGACTTAAAAGGCACACATTAATACAAAGAGTCCAGGTAATGAATACCTGGACCTTTTTTAATCCTTGCGAAACAAACCAAAGATTCCCGTTGTCTGAACGATATTGGTAAATGCTTTAGGATCTACCTCTTTAATCACTCGCTCCAAGTCAAATAATTCGTATCTAGTCAAAACAATCATCAGCATTTCTTTATCTTCGTTTGTAAAGCCGCCTTTAGCCGGTACCGCCGTAATCCCTCGCACAAGTTTGGCGTGAATCGCCTTTCTTAGCTCCACTCCTTTTTTCGTTACGATCATTGCTGTGAGTTTGACATGACGCGTATGAATAACATCAATGACGCGAGTAGTTGTATAAAGCGTCACAAGCGTATAGAGTGACTTCTCAGCACCATATAAAAGACCTGCTAGCACGATAATAATTGCGTTTAATATGAACATATAAGTGCCAATTGGTCGGTCCTTTACTCGAGATAAAATCAGGGCAATAATATCGAGCCCACCAGTTGAAGCTCCAAATTTCAACGTAATTCCTACCCCTACCGCTAAAATAACGCCTCCAAAAACTGCGTTAAGGATGATGTCTTTAGAAAGTGCTTGAATAGGAATAATTCCAAGAAACAAAGTTGTTGCAGCAACGCTGATAAAGCTGTAAACAGTAAATGACTTCCCAACTTTTTTCCACCCTAAAATAGTTACAGGAATATTTAACAACAACAGCAGCACTCCAGTGGAAATAGTAAAAGGGGTGTAATCTGTCACGATACTCGAAACAAGCTGCGCTACTCCTGTAAAGCCGCTCGAATATACATTAGCAGGTATCAAAAACAAGTTGAGCGCAAGCGCATTCAATAATGCTCCTACCAAGACGACTATCGCTTTTTTTGTTTCAAGCCACATATTCAAATGACCGACCTCCGCTTTTTTAAAACTTCTTACTCTCCTATACCCATTTATAACCTATACCCATTTATAAAATGAATAAAGTCAGCATCTTTAAAATAGTTAGTACATATAGTATGTACGATTTGGCAGAATTAAAAAAACTTATTCAAAAATTGTATTTTCCTCAAAGTGCTTATACACTAATACTATGTCGTATATAACGCTTCTCAATGTTTATACATCAAATTCATTTAATATTTTATAAATGCAATTAGGAAGGTGACATTTATGTCAATTAAACTTTTAACCGATAGTGCAAGCGATTTGCCTTTATCCTTTTTTCAAGAAAATAACGTTGGCTTTTTACCACTTCGCGTAAGCCTGGATAATCAAGAATTTTTAGATCTACAAACGATTGAGCCAGCTTCTGTCTACGAAGCCATCCGTAAAGGCAAGATGCCAAAAACATCTCAAGCGGCTCCAACTACTATGTATGAAGTCTTTGAAGACATAGCTAAATCAGGTGATTCGTGCGTTTATTTAGCTTTTTCTTCAGAATTATCCGGTACATATCAAACAGCAATGATGATTCGAGAAGAACTCCTAGAAAAGTATCCCGATTTTCAATTAGAGATAATCGATACGAAATGTGCATCTCTTGGCCAGGGAGTAGTTACTTATTATGCAGCACAATTACTACAACAAAACCTCTCACTAGTAGAGATGACAGAAAAAATAAAGCAATACGCGCTGCATATGGAACATATTTTTACGGTCAATGACTTAGATTTTCTTGCTCAAGGAGGACGCGTGAGCAAAGCTTCTGCTTTTGTAGGAGGTCTGCTTAATATTAAGCCGCTGCTTCATGTGGAAGATGGAAAATTGATTCCAATCGAAAAAATCCGCGGCCGTAAAAAAGTATTTAAGCGCATGCTTGATGTAATGGAAGAGCGAGGAAAAAACCTCTCTTCTCAAACCATTGGAATTAGCCATGGAGATGATTTAGAAACAGCTCTTCAGCTGAAAGAGATGATTCAAGAACGTTTTGGAACCAAACATTTTATTATTAATATTATTGGTGCAGCCATAGGTTCTCACTCTGGCCCAGGGACGATTGCAGTCTTCTTTTTGAATGAAACCATCGAATAATTTAAAGAGGTCAGGGCATTCTAAAGATACGACCAAAAAGGGGTGTATCACAATGCCAAAAACGAGCGATAACGATAAAAAAGCAAAAGATAATAACGCAAAGCTTCACGAAAAGAATCTGCAAGCTAAGCATAACCGTGAGCTTGGAAAACATTCATTTTCTAAAAAAACTGATCACTTATAAAAAGAAGCCGCTGAATTTTCAGCGGCTTCTCCTTTTAGTTTTCTTCTTTTTTAAAATATGTCCATCCTTCTTCTTGATAAACTTTTCCTTCTTTCATCAGTTTACCAAGCGCACGTTTGAACGCAGCTTTACTCATATTAAAGCGCTCGCGAATATCTTCCGGATAGCTTTTATCCCAAAATGGCATAACGCCACCGCGGCTTTCCATGTAATCGTATAGTACTTGTGCATCTTCATCCATGCTTTCTTGCTTGCGCGGAAGAAGCGATACGTTTAGCGTTCCGTCTTCTTTTACATTAATTACGCGGCCTGTTACATACGTACCAAGCTTTGGTTCTTTGCGTCTCTCGCTTTCATGAATAAATCCAACATATCCTTCATCTGTCATAATAAATGAACCTACACGCAGTACGCGATAGATGTATCCGCTCACTTCACGATTAAAAAGTTCGGGCGGAGCATCTAATGCCATTGCTTTCATCACATCGTCTGTAGCAATTTTTCCGTACATCTTACCGCGCTTTGAAATCTTCATTGTACAGTAAACCTTGTTTCCGACTTCTGGCCACAGATCTTCTAGGGCAGGTAAGTCTGTTGAACCAATTAACATATCTTTGTTCATGCCGATATTTACAAACACGCCCAAACCTGGATTAACATCTACGACCTCGACCCACTCATAAACACCTTCTTCAACAAGAGGTAAGTGCATCGTTGCCGTTAAACGGTCATGCTGATCAAGATATAGAAAAACTTCTACTTCTTCTCCTTCAGCAAGTTCTCTTGTTGTTTCATTTTTATGTAGCAAAATTTCTTCTTCACCTTCTGCTAACATATAACCAATCGGCGTTTCCCGGTTTACTGTTAAATACGCTTTCATCCCAGCTTCTACATTCATCGTTCTATCCATCCTTTATATAAATTAGTAGTGATTATTCCGTCACCACATACCTTCTCACTTTGCATCGAACAGCATTTTAACTTTCAAATCAACTTAAATGCATGCATTGTTTAAAAAAGCTGCTTCTATAGCTTACAACAAAAAGCATAACTTGTATTGTATCAATTACCGGCTCTCTATTCAATATCAGTTGTATACAGTTTGTGTTTTATTTATAATAAAAGAACAAACTCTTTACATATGGAGGTTATTATGGCTAAAGATAGTTCATTTGACATTGTGTCACAAGTCGATTTATCAGAAGTAACAAACGGCATTACCATGGCAACAAAAGAAATTAAAACCCGCTACGATTTTAAAGGCAGTAAAAGCGAAATCTCGCTTGAAAACGAAGAGCTTGTTCTTATTTCTGATGATGAATTTAAGCTTGAACAGTTAAAAGACGTACTGATCTCCAAGCTTATTAAACGCGGCGTACCTACACGCAATATCTCATATGGAAAAATTGAGAACGCCTCTGGAGGAACGGTTAGACAACGCGCCAAGCTAATTCAAGGTATCGACAAAGACAACGCTAAAAAGCTAAATACAATTATTAAAAATACCGGTTTAAAAGTAAAAAGCCAGATTCAAGATGATCAGCTTCGCGTAAGCGGTAAAAATCGTGATGACCTGCAGCAAATTATTTCAGCTATTCGCAGCGCTGATTTACCTATTGACGTACAATTTATTAATTACCGCTAAAAAAATGGATGCTCCGGCATTCATTTTTTCTTTTAAAGCCTTTTTTTATTCGTTCAGGCTTATTCCTATGCATAGATACACTTTCTTAACAAATACTAGTATACGCTTACATACTCATATTAATTAAGGAGTGTATACCAATGAATCAAAATCAAAAACAAAACTTCCCTCCTCAGCATCAGCAAACTCAGCCAGGTATTGAGAAAGATATGCATCCAATCCCTACCTCTATCGCTCCAGACTATAAGGCAAGCGGAAAATTACAGAACAAAGTAGCTGTTATCACCGGAGGAGACAGCGGTATCGGACGTTCTGTCGCTTATCATTACGCTAAAGAAGGCGCAAATGTTGTCATAACCTACCTTAATGAACACGATGATGCAAATGAAACCAAAAAACAAGTTGAACGAATGGAAGCTTCTTGTTTATTGCTTGCTGGCGATATAGGAGATGAGCATTTTTGTCAAGAAGTCGTCTCAAAGGCGATTCAGACTTTCGGAAAAATAGACATCTTAGTCAATAATGCAGCTGAACAGCATCCTCAAAAAAGTATTACGGATATTACGACTGAACAGCTTACTCGTACGTTTCAAACGAATATTTTTTCAATTTTTCATCTGACCAAAGCTGCATTGCCTCATTTAAAACAAGGAAGCGCTATCATTAATACAACGTCTGTGACAGCTTACCATGGGCATGATCAGCTGATTGATTACTCTTCAACCAAAGGTGCTATCGTTGCTTTTACACGTTCTTTATCAGCTTCGCTCGCAACAAAAGGCATTCGCGTAAACGGCGTAGCTCCGGGACCCATTTGGACACCTCTTATTCCGTCTACGTTCGACGAACAGCAAGTTGCGACATTTGGGTCTAATACACCTATGAAACGGGCAGGACAGCCTTCTGAGCTCGGACCGGCCTATGTATACTTGGCAAGCTCTGATTCTTCTTATATGTCCGGGCAAGTTCTGCACATTAATGGGGGATCTATTGTAAACGGATAACATTTCTCTTCGGTCATTCATTTATTTTTATGTGGAAACACTATCAGAATTCAGCTATTTTTGTTTAAATAGAGATATGAACACCGCTAAAGGAGAGTATTTGAATGACCGATACATTAAGCACTCTTAAACATATATACGAAACCATTTTAAATAAAGTCGATGCCGGTATCCATGCGGTCGATGAAACAGGAAAAACTATTATTTATAATGAAAAGATGACAAAGATGGAGCTGATGGATGAACAAGACGTTTTACATAAAAACTTGTTAGATGTGTTTATGTTCAAAGAAAATCAGCAAAGCACGCTTGTACAGGCGCTGCAAAAAGGAAAAGAAACGGTTAACGTCAAGCAAACGTATTTCAACAATCAAGGACAAGAAATTACGACGATTAATAATACCTTCCCTATTTTAAAAGACGGGGTCATTCAAGGAGCGGTTGAAATTGCTCAGGACGTGACGAAACTAGAGCGTCTAATCCGGCAAAACATTAGGCAAAAAGGAAACACACGCTTTACGTTTGATAGCATCATTGGAAACAGTCAAGCTGTTCATGATGTGATTGAAGACGCCAAGCGCGCTACTAGAACTCCTTCTTATGTCTTAATCATTGGAGAAACAGGCACGGGAAAAGAACTGTTTGCTCAAAGCATACATAATGGCAGCAGCCGCTCTTCTGCTCCTTTTATTTCACAAAACTGTGCTGCGCTACCGGATAATTTAATTGAAAGCCTTTTGTTCGGTACGAAGCGCGGAGCTTTTACAGGTGCAATGGATAATCCTGGCCTTTTCGAACAAGCGCAAGGAGGCACATTACTGCTAGATGAAATCAACTCGTTAAACCCAAATCTTCAGGCTAAGCTTCTTCGAGTGCTGCAGGAAAAAACCGTACGAAGAATTGGGGATACAGTGGACAAACCGGTTAACGTTCGAGTGATCGCGAACATGAATGAAGATCCAATCGATGCAATTGCAGAAAACCGATTACGCAAAGACTTATATTATCGACTTGGCGTCGTGACGCTTTTTATTCCTCCTCTTCGTGAACGAAAAGAAGATATTATTGAATTAACAAAGTTTTTCATCAAAAAATACAATGATTTATTTCAGATGAATGTAAAAACCGTAGATCACCAAGTTATGTCTTCTTTTCTCTCTTATGACTGGCCAGGGAACGTACGGGAATTAGAACACATTATTGAAGGTGCAATGAACTTAGTAATGGACGAAGATGTTATTCACTATTCTCACCTTCCTTTCCAATACAGAACGAAGTTCCAGCTAAAGCAGCATGAACATTTTGAAAATAAAGCAAGCAGTGAGGCACCTTCTTATCCAAGCGCTTTTCACCCTTCTCTTCCTTTAAAGGAACAGCTGTTAGCGTTCGAAGCAGAATGTATTAAACAAACGCTTGAACAACACAGCCACAACATCTCAAAAAGTGCTAAGATACTAGGGCTGACTAGACAAAGCTTGCAGTATCGTATGAAACGATTAAACATCCGCTCTAAATAAAAAAGAAGTGCACAGTGCACTTCTTTTTTATTTTGCTTTATAAACCGGTGAATCCGATTGTTTTTGATCAATATTTTTCTTGATTCCTACGTGATAATACACGTAGAGTACAATGATTAAAGGGACACCACAGTAAAGACCAATTCGTTGATCCGGAATAAAAATTAAGCTGATTAATACAAGTCCATACAAACAAAAACCTAGAATAGGAACGAACGGATAAAGCGGCGTTTTAAATTTCAATTCCTTTATGTCTCCTCCTTCCGCTAAAAAACGACGGCGGAACATAAATTGAGAGGCACAAATGGACATCCAAACAATAATGGTCACCATTCCTGAAATCGAAATAAACCAAAGATATACGGTTTCAGCAGCCACGACGCTTGTAATCAACGAGCACCCTGAAATAATCATTGTCACAATTAATGCGTTAATTGGAACACCTTTTGAAGATAATTTCTTCAAAGGTTTTGGCCCCATATTGCTGTTTGACAGTGACCAAAGCATACGAGAAGCAGCATAAACGCCGGAGTTCGCCACTGATAGAACAGCTGTTAAAATGACGAAGTTCATGATATCCGCTGCGTATGGAATGCCAATTTGATCTAATACGGCAACAAACGGACTTTCAATGACACCTGCTGTTTTGTATGGCAGAATAGAGACTAAAACAAACATAGCTAACACAAAGAAAAACAGCGTTCTCCAAATGACGTTTCGAATAGATCTCGGCAACGTTTTCTCAGGACTTTCACTTTCTCCTGCTGCAATGCCGACAAGCTCCGTTCCTTGAAACGAAAAGTTAACCGTTACTAAAGTCAATAAAACTGCCAGTATTCCATTTGGAAAAAGACCTGCGCCTTGGGTGAAATGTGAAAGAAACGGTGCGGGTTCTCCTCCCTTGAAATCGATAAAACCAAAAACAGCAGCTCCTCCAATTAAAATAAATAGAATAATAGCCGTAACTTTAATACTCGAAAACCAAAACTCAGTTTCAGCATAACTTCGAGCAGAAAGAGCGTTAATTAAAAATGTAATGACGCCAAAGATCAAGCACCATGACCATATAGGTACATCAGGAAACCACCTCTGCATTAAAATTCCTGCTGACGTAAATTCAAGCCCCGTCGTATTTGCCCAGCTGAACCAGTACAGCCATCCAATCATAAAGCCTGTAGAAGGCCCTAAAAACCTTGTAGCGTATTCTTGAAAGGAACCTGAAACCGGCATTGCTACCGCTAGCTCTCCTAAACAAAGCATAACTAAGTACATGAGGAAGCCGCCTATTATATATGCAAGAATGGCTCCTCCCGGCCCTGCCTGGCTAATAGTAAAACCCGAACCTAAAAATAGGCCTGTTCCAATCACGCCTCCTAACGCAATCATAAATAAATGTCTGCTTTTCATTGTTCTCTGTAATTGGTTTTGTTCTGTATGTCTATTCATCGGTACCTCCGTTCTTCATTTTCTTATATGTGGTTTGTACAAGCATGCCTACTTTTTAGCATCTGAACAGTTGTTTCTTGAATCAACTTAGGAAGAACTCCGAACGAATAAGGCTTATACACTCGCTCTGTCCACTTATGTCCGTCTTTCCCATATACTCCTATATTGATGGACGGAATATTTAACTCTCGAATTTCACGGAAAGGAATCGCCCCTACAATCCCCCACCCCGGAAAGTTACGTGTAAAAGCATCGATTTCCTCATCTGTCTCATGAAGAGATAAAAAGCTGCCATCCGCTAAGTAGGGAAAAAAATTTTTAAACTGAAACGTCTCTCCCGTCTGTTTTCCAACCTTCTCCACAGCTGCTTGCAAGGGATAAAGAAGCTGCTGATCTCTGCTTTCGTCTTTCTTCAAGTGATTATGAGGCAAGTAAGGCGGTGCAAAAAAGACAATTACGCGCGGACTTTGATGCGGATCTAACTTTTGAAGTTCTTCAATTACTTTAAAGCACCTTGTTCTAAGTTCTAAATGCCCATACTGTTCGAAAGCTCGTTCAATACAAGCCTGAGCATTTATCCCTTTTTGATCCAATTCTTCCAGGTAATCTTCCAAACTCACAACATCCACTTTCCAAGACAAGTTTCGCTTTGGTAAATTCGTTCTCCAAACAAAAAGTTCGTAATAATCAGAAAGTTTTTTCTCCACTTTTTCACATGCTTCGATTGATAATCCAATTAATTGACTCATCACTTCTTTTGCCGTTCGTTCATAGATGAAATAGTTAAAATACAAATGACTGCTTACAGCAGTTTGCACATTATAAGCCTCTTTATTATCTCGTTGATACAGACAGGAAGGTGGCAGTACCAGCTCTCCTTCAATATTTTCAGCTAGATTAATATTGTTATGGATGCTTCCTGTAATCTCAGATGCAATCAAATTAGGATCTATACCAGCAAGCGTATCTCCTACGTGTACCTCCCTTCCGTAAATATAAAAACATGGAAGCAGTTTCCCAGCGGCTCCTGTATAAATATAGCGCGTGGAATCTCCATCGTAAAGAGGTGTAATAAAGTCGGTATTAATCGCTGCTACATATGAAAGATTTTTTTCTTTTTTCAAACGGTTCAGTTCAGAAACGGCAGAAATAATTCCAGCATGCTGACTTTCCTCATCTGGGTTGACCATAAAAAGGACGTTTCCTTCTAATTTATTTGGATGCTTAGTAAAATGCAGCACATTGGCTAAATGTACAGCAATTCCACTTTGCATATCAACGGCTCCTCTTCCAAACATCCATTCACCTGAGCGAGCATCTCGCTGTACATCTTCATTAATGTTATGCGTAGAGAAATAGCGCTGAAGTTCTTCTGGATCTAATGCTATGTCTTTTAATGGACCAAAATCTTCAATGCCAACCGTATCTAAGTGAGCGTGATAAATCATTGTTTGAGCATTTTTTTTGCTGCCTTGAATAAAAGCAAATACATTTTTTCTACCTAGCGTATCGCCATTAATTTTCTGTTCCCAAACGTGGAGGGGATTTTCTTTGAAATAAGGAAAACTTTGAAGCGTGTTTTTAATGAAATCAGCAATCTTTACTTCGCCGCTTGTCCCATTGATACTTTTGATTTTCACTAACGCTTTTGTTAAACATTCAACTTGCTCTTCCATGCTTAGCTGTGAGAGTTGGATATACACTTCTATTCCTCCTGCCTATCAAATAAAAACGTTATTTAGCTGCATATGAATAAAAATAGTACGATATATACATATCGTACTATTTTTATTTATTTTAAACCGATTACTCAGCAAATACTTTTTCAATTCGTTCAATTGCCCAGTCTAACTCTTCTTTTGAAATCGTTAGCGGCGGAGCAAAACGAATAACCGTACTGTGCGTTTCTTTACAAAGCAAACCTTGGTCTTTTAATTTTTCACAATAAGGACGAGCTTCTTCGTGTAATTCTACCCCAATGAATAGACCTCGGCCGCGCACTTCTTTAATAACTGGATTGCTTAAGCTTTGGAGCTTCTGCTTGAAATAAGAACCTAATTCTAATGAACGCGCTGGAAGTTCTTCATCTTCAATTACTTCCAAAGCAGCTAATGATACGGCACAAGCAAGCGGGTTTCCTCCAAATGTTGAACCATGAGAGCCAGGGTTAAAGACACTTAAAATGTCTTCATTAGCGACTACGCAAGAAATAGGGAAAACTCCTCCTCCAAGCGCTTTACCTAAAATCAGCATATCTGGTTCTACGCCTTCCCAATCACAAGCAAACATTTTGCCTGTACGCGCTAAGCCAACTTGTATTTCATCAGCAATAAATAGCACATTATGTTCTTTACATAAATCAGCTGCAGCTTTTAAGAAGCCTTCTGGAGGTAAAACGATACCTGCTTCACCTTGAATTGGCTCAATTAAAAATGCGGCTGTATTTGGTGTAATAGCAGCTTTTAACGCTTCTAAATCACCATAAGGAATGGTTTGAAGCCCTGGAAGCATCGGTCCAAAACCACGTTGATATTCTGCTTCAGACGATAAGGAAACAGCTGTCATTGTACGACCGTGGAAGTTGCCCACACATGCGATGATTTGTGCTTGATTTTCAGCAACGCCTTTCACATCGTAAGCCCAGCGGCGTGCAGCTTTAATGGCTGTTTCCACCGCTTCTGCTCCCGTATTCATTGGAAGAGCCATATTTTTATTTGTTAATTTACAAATCTTTTCATACCATGGACCAAGCTGATCATTATGAAAAGCTCGTGACGTTAACGTTACTTTATCAGCTTGACGTTTTAATGCTTCAATAATTTTTGGATGACGATGTCCTTGGTTAACAGCGGAATAAGCACTTAGCATATCCATATATTTATTATTTTCTGGATCGTGTACCCATACGCCTTCTGCCTTTTCAATTACAATCGGCAGCGGATGATAGTTGTGTGCCCCAAATTTTTCTGTTTGCTCAATGATTTTCACCGTTTTTTGTGTTTCAGTTGTCATATTTACTCCTCCTTATTTTCTAATTAGAATGTTTCAGATGTTGTTTTTGCTTGTATGTGAAGAACAAGATAATCCGGTCCGCCTGCTTTTGAATCCGTTCCTGACATATTAAATCCGCCAAAAGGCTGGTAACCCACAATTGCTCCTGTACATCCTCTGTTAAAATACAGATTTCCAACATGGAACTCTTCACGAGCGCGCTCAATATGCTCGCGGTTGTTTGATAATAAAGCGCCTGTTAATGCATATTCTGTATTGTTTGCAATCTCCATCATATGATCAAAATCTCGCGCTTTAGAGAATGCTACTACCGGACCAAAAATTTCTTCTTGCATGAGACGAGCTTTTTCATCTACATCCGCAAAAATAGTTGGCTGAATAAAGTATCCAGTTGAATTGTCTGCTTCTCCTCCCGCAACAAGCCGTCCTTCTTCTTTTCCAATTTCAATATACGATAATACTTTGTTATACGACGCCTCATGAATAACAGGTCCCATATAAGTTGAAACTTCTTCCGGGTTTCCAACGGTTAATGTTTTTGTTAGCGCAACTGCTTTTTCAAGCACTTCATCATACACATCTTGATGCACAACAGCACGAGAACCAGCGGAGCACTTTTGCCCTGCAAAACCAAATGCAGAGTATACAATTGAAGAAGCAGCTAAATCAAGATCCGCATCTTTGTCTACAACCACCGTATCTTTTCCGCCCATTTCAGCAATAACGCGTTTTAGCCATTTTTGGCCCGGCTGTACTTTTGCTGCTCTTTCGTAAATGCGGCAACCTACTGCGCGCGAGCCGGTAAATGAAACAAAACGTGTTTTTGGATGTTCAACTAAGTAGTCACCGATTTCAGGTGTAGCACCAGGAATAAAGTTTAATACGCCTTTCGGTAAACCTGCTTCTTCCATTACTTCTACAAATTTCGCTGCTACTACAGGAGTGGCATCAGCTGGCTTTAATAAAATCGTGTTGCCTGTTACGATAGCTGCTACTGCTGTTCCAGCCATGATAGCTAACGGGAAGTTAAAGGGTGAAATAATAATACCTACGCCAAGTGGAATATAATTGTACTGATTATACTCACCGTCTCGACTCTGTACTGGAGAACCATCTTTTAACGTCAGGACTTGACGTGCATAGTACTCTAAAAAATCAATTGCTTCTGCTGTATCAGCATCTGCTTCGTTCCAAGGCTTTCCTGCTTCTTTTACAAGATAACTAGAAAATTCATGCTTTCTGCGACGGATGATGGCCGCTGCACGGAAAAGAATATCCGCGCGATGTTCTACTTTCCATTTTTTCCACGTTTCAAAAGCTTTTAAAGCTGACTGCATCGCTTGCTCTGCTAAGTCTTTATTTACTGTAGAGACATATCCAATCACTTCTTTTATATTCGCTGGGTTAACAGACGTAATTTTCTCTTCAGTTTCCACTTTTTCACCGTCGATCACAAGCGGGTACGTTTTGCCAAGCTGTGTATTTACATATGTTAATGCTTCTTGAAATGCCTTTTTATTGTTTTCGTCCTTAAAATTTGTAAATGGTTCATGAGAATAAGAAACTACCATGATATATACCTCCTAGTATGCAAATCTTTGTTTACTTTATAGTTATGCAAATAGCGTGCCAACTTTTAATAAAACTTTACAGCCTATTTGTCATCAAGGTTTTCACCACTTATATCATTCTTTCTTTTTGATAAAGGAAAAAATAATTGGCACGTGTATATTTTTTTTGCACTTTAAACGCCAATATATTTGGCACATAAAATATATTGAGACATACCAAAATCAATCCAATCTAAAAACGAAAAAATCCGAACAAGTTTGATTCTCCATCAAGAATCAAACTCGTTCGGATCTTCCTTCAACTACAATACTTTTGTCTCAGCCTCTTTTCTCTTTGTATATAAAGTTATCTCTTCGTCATTTGAATGGTTTTACAGGATTGTCTTTCAATCATTTTGTGGGGAACGCGCACTTGTTCTGCAACAGCATATGGCGTTTCAATCTGCTTAATCAAGCAGCGTACAGCCTGATAACCAAGTTCAAAAATATTAATATCAATAGATGTGAGAGCAGGTCTAGCCATTTCGGCGATCAGAACATTATTAAAACTGACAATCGAAATGTCTTCAGGAACCGAAATTCCCATTTCATCCAATGTATTTAAAACGCCTAATGCCATTAGATCGTCTGCTACTACCAGAGCTGTTGGACGTTCTTTTAGAGATAAAAGTTCGCAAACAGCTTCTTTTCCTCCCTTTTGTAGAAATTCTTCATGAATTACATACTCGTCCCGGTAAGGAATGTTTGCTTTTTGAATCGCTTTATCATAGCCTGTTAAACGGTCAATGGTAACGACTAATTCAAGACTTCCGCCAATAAAAGCAATACGCTCATGTCCAGATTCAATTAAATATTCCGTCGCTTCTTTTCCAGCTTTAAAATTATCATTATCAACAAACGTGATGCTTTCACTATGTTTAAACGGCTTTCCAATAACTACAAACGGCACGCTCTGTTCTTGCAAATAAGAAAGTACTTGATCATCAACTTTGGAGTACAGCAAAATTAATCCATCCACTCGTCTTCCCTGTACCATTTGAACAACTTCTGCAAAAATCTCTTCTTCCGTTTCTCCAGTGGACATATAAATCGCTCTTTTGTTTTCGTGAGCTCCGGTGCTGATTCCTCTTAGCACTTCGGGAAAGAACGGATTTTGAAACACCTTGTCTGCTGAGCTCGGCATCACTAGGCCGACTGCCTCTGTCGTTTGATTTGCTAGACTTCGCGCAATAATATTTGGGTGATAACCAAGTTCTTTCATAGCCGATCGCACGCGCTGTTTTGTTTTTTCACTAATTCTTGAGCTGTCTGCAATGACGCGAGATACCGTCGAAGGGGCTACATTTGCTAAATTTGCCACATCTTTTATTGTTACACCCATAATTCCACCTCTTAATTATGTTTTCTTCATTAATACTTATAATACTTATCCAATATAATTTGACAACTACGACGCGCTGTCCTTTTTACGAGATTGAGAAATTTTCTTTTCTTTTCTTCTTTTTGAAGATGCTTTATACAAAAAGATGCCAAATCCCGTATAAACAGCAGCAACCGCTGCGATATATCCAATATTAACCCCTGACTTTTTCACTACTTTATATACATTTGTGGTCTCAGGCTCCAATGAAATGTTGTATACATCGTCAACGGGTCGTATAATTCCTTCCGTTATTAACCCTCTTAGTTCATTTTCTTTTCCAACTTTTTTAAGCGGGACATTAATGGCCGAAGTTTCCTTTGTATTATTAATCACAACAAACGTCGTTTCGTCCTTATACCTTCTCTTGTATACAGCCACACCTTGTTGCTCAGACACAAGGGTAAAGCTTCCTTTTCGAAGAGAAGGCGACTTTGCTCTAAGTTCAGCCAGTTTTTTTAAATGATCTATAATATCGGGATTAGCTAAAAAATTCATCATGCCATAATTTTCTGCTCCTTTTCCCCCATTCAGCGCAATTTCCGTTCCATAAAAAACGATTGGTACACTCGGCGAAGTATAAAGATACGAAAGCCCTTGCTTTGTTCGGGCTCCAGGATGATTTTCACTCTTTAATGCTTGTGCTGTAAAACGCGTGCTATGAACATCATCTAAAAAGTTGGCTAAAGGCTGATTACTTCCTTTTCCCCACTTGTCATACAACATTTTCTGCGGACGATTAGTACCGCTAAACGTAGCAGCAGTGGCTTCGGCTAGCGTTCTATCTACAAGCAAATCTACTCCTAACGAATCAGCCTGCTCATTTTTTTTAAATGGTTCCCCGTTTATTTCTCCTATTAATAGAAAAGAAGGATCCATGCTTTTTAGCGTCTTAGAAAAGGATGAAATAAATGCAGAAGGGGCTTGATCGATATCTTTAACGTAATATCCGTCAATATCTGCTTGTTTGCCCCACCAAGCAGCATTTTTAATAAGGTATTTCTGCACAGCGCTTTCTTTTAAATTAAGGTGAGGCAATGCTTTAATTACTTCGTTATCTGTACCGGATTTATTACTTATCCATGTGTGTTTTTCTTTATCTGCTACCCAGGGATGATTGTTACTGATTGTCAAAGGAAATTCGACCATAATTTTTATATTGCGCTCATGTGCTTTCTTCACAAGATTTTGTAAGTCTTTTAACGTTCCAAAATGATCGTCTATTTTATAATGGTTGGTCACCGCATATCCATGATAGCCTGTCTCATCATTTTCCATAAAAGGAGTTAATAAAACAGCGGTAAATCCCATCTCTTGAATATAGTCTAACTTTTGTGCTATTCCCTGTAAATCGCCTCCATAATAGGCATCTGAACGTTCATAGTTAACATTTCGATCATTCTGTTCACTTCCGTTATAAAAACGGTTGATCATCAATGAGTATATTACCTCATCACGTATATCTTTATGATCTTGCGCTGAGGCACTGCTTCCAAAAAGCAATAGTAGTATAAGCAGCATACTTGTCCTTTTCCATTTCATCTATTCCCCTCCTATAGACGAACTGTTTCAAACTCACTTTTGTTTCCATTATAACGTTAACGCTTACATTATTGTTAAATAAGTTGATAAAAACAAAAAAAGTGATTAAAAGTTTTTACTTTTAATCACTTTTTTCCATCTATATGCTGCTATACCGTCTCATTTACGTTCGAGATATGAGGTTTATCCGATACTTTACCAACTTTATTTAATCGATCAATCAATCCAACACCAAATTCAGGATGAAGGTTACCATCTGCTGTCGCTACGAAACTTTCACGAAATTCGTATGCGGATGAACCATGTTCAGCAAAATCTAAACCAGCAATTTCTTCTTGGCTGAGACTTTTTTCTTATTTACATAATAGTTAACGCTTTCATATCTTTTCAAAAAAAAGTAACGCAAAGGAAAAGTAATTCCTTTGCGTTACCCCGTAGAAATAGATGTCATAATTTTCTTTTTCACTTGACTTGTGACAAAGTGCTTTTCTGTAAATACGTCATAATTTTCTTTTCGAATTTTATCAAGAATCGCTCGGTATAAATGCGCCGCTCCTGTGAGAGGCAAACGAGAAGCGACCGGATATTTATGAATCGACTGAAGTCCTTTTATATAATACATCTCCGCTTCTTTGGCCAGGTGCTCCCACATCTCTATAAATTCAGAAGTGACCCACCGGTTCTCTAATAGCATGCGCGTATATCCGTAAGAATTCATAAGGTCTTTCGGTAAATAAATGCGCCCTCGCTCTAAGTCTTCCCCAACGTCTCTTAAAATGTTGGTCAGCTGCATCGCAATGCCTAACGCAACTGCTTCTTCTTCTAATTCTTTATGAGTAGTTGGAGCTAAAATCGGTAAAAGCATTAACCCTACCGTACTCGCTACATGATAAGAGTATGTTTTCACTTCATCAAGCGTATCGTATTCTTTTTTTACTAAATCCATTCTCTGGCCGGTAATCATATCATCAAACGCTTGAACATTCATCTCATATTGTTCAAATACATTGCGCAGAGCTACCCACATGGCGCTTTCGTTTAATAGTTCTCCATTTTTAAATCGGGCAAATTCTGATTCGAATTGCTGCAACTCTATTTCAGGGTTGCATCCTTCATCTACAATATCATCGACTTGACGGCAAAATGCATATACTGCCCATACTGCCTTTCTTTGTTTTGACGGCAGCATGGAAAAAGCTTTGTAAAACGTTTTTGAGTTTTCTTTAATAATTTCTTCACACTGATTGTACGCTTTGTCTAACGAAATGTTCATCATATAGGACCCCTTTCTCTATTAAAGGATAAACCATCATTTCCTTATGGCTTACAAGATCTTAAGAAAGCTTTGCAACCGTTTGAACAGATGATTGTTCAATAAGATGATCAGCTAACATTTTTGCTCCTTGCATAACAATTGGCACGCCTCCGCCTGGATGAATAGATGCTCCGACTGCAAAAATATTTTTATATTCGTACGGCTGGTACTGGGGTCTGAATACGCCTGATTGAAACAGCTCAGGAGCAATACCAAAGCTTCCTCCTTCGTAAAGTCCAAATGCTTGAGCATCATTTGGCGTGCGTACTTTTACCCATTCTATTTCTTTACGAAGCTCTTCAAACCCTTTTTCTTCTAAAGTTCGAATGATTCCATCAACAAAATCTTGCTGATTGCTCCAATCAATGTGGCCGCCTGATGGAACCGGTATAAGTGCATATAGCACACTTTTCCCTTCAGGGGCTAACGATGGATCAATAACAGAGGGATTAAATGTATAAATAGCGGGATCTTCAGGAATCGTTTTATGCTTAAACACTGCTTCCATATGTTTAGCTAAATCATTGCCCATAAAGTATTGATGCACATTGTGATGATCATATTTTCTCTTCAAACCAAGATAAAGCAGCAGACAGCTGGACGAAGGCACATACTTCTTTTCTTTTTTTCGAGCAATTTTCGCCATATTAGGAAAGTCGCCATTTAAAACAACTTGATCAAATGGATAAAGTTTTTCGTCAACAATAACCCCTTCCGTTTTGTCTCCTGATATAGAAAGCTCTTGAACCGCCTTATTCAAATGAATGTTTACACCTTGCTCTATCAGCGCCTTTTCAAGAAGTGGCACAAGACTTGCGTATCCGCCTTTTACGTAATAGATGCCATGAGCATGCTCACTGTAAGGAACAAGGGAATAAATAGCTGGCGCCGAATAAGGATTTCCTCCAATATAGAGAGATTGCAGGGAATAGGCATCTACTAGACGTTCATCATGGAAATACGTTGAAACAAATTTTCTCATTGATTTATTTGCATTCATTTTTTTTAATGCCTTGATGTTTTGCCATGTCCAAAAATCTCGTTTATTTACAAATGTTTTTTCCAAAAATGCCTTACTTCCTAATTCAAATCGCTTTTTTAATTCAGTCATAAAACGCCGGTAGTTTTGCTCTTCGCCTGGAAACAAACGGCTAATTTCCTCTAACTGATCTTTTTCAGTCGCTTTTTTTGTATAGGTCGTCCCGTCTGGAAAATGAATATCATAAAGTGGATCACAGCGTATTAGTTCATATTGAGAAGCAGAAATGCCTGCTTCATCTAAAATACGTTCAAGCATTAAAGGCAGTAAGACAATCGTGGGACCTTCATCAATTTTATAACCATCTTTTTCTACAAACGCCAACCGGCCGCCCAGCTTGTTTTCTTTTTCGAAAATATCAACAGAAAATCCTCGTTTGCTTAATAACAAAGCGGTAATCAAACCGCCTATGCCGCCTCCAACAATTGCTGTTCTCATAATGCACTCTCCATTTCCTTCATGGTTTTAAACGGCTCATTCAGTAATTGTCCGTCTCTTTTTAAGATGAGCTTTGTCGTAATGCGAGATGATTCCAGAATAGTTGGTAGACCGCTTCCTGGATGAGTTCCTCCTCCAACTAGCCAGCAGTTTTCTAATTCTTCAAATTTATTATGCGGACGCAGCACCATCATTTGAGTGAGCTGATGTCCAAGATTAAATGTCGCTCCTTTATAGACCAGCACGTCTTCTTCCCACTGCTTTGGTGAAATGATTTTTTCAACTTCAATATGACTCTCTAAATCTTTGAAGCCCGTTTTCTTTTCTACAATTCTTAATACTGCATCCCGGAAATCTTTTTGTTTTTCATCCCAGTTTACGCCGCTGAAATTATTTGGAACCGGCGCTAAAATATAAAGAGCAGACTTTCCTTCTGGTGCTAAAGTTGGGTCCGTTACCACAGGGTTTTGAATGTAGATAGAAGGGTCTTCTGAAAGAGCTAGCGTTTTTGTGATCTCTTCTACATTTTTTTTATAATCTTCAGCGAACACAATCGTGTGATGAGGCAGATCTTTGTACTGTTTGTCTATGCCTAGATAAATCATGAAAGTAGAACAAGAGTATTTTTTCTTTTCAAGTTTTTTAACTGCATATTTTTTAAGGGTACCTTCATCTATTAAATTCGTCATCGCATGAGCAAAATCTCCATTGATAATGACGTCGTCTGCCCCTATTCGCTCTCCATTTTCTAGAATAATTCCTTTTACTCTCTTATTTTCAACCCATAGTTTTTGGACACCTTGGTTTAAGTGGATGTGCCCTTGATGTTCTTCCACTACTTTTGCCATTGCTTGAGATAGTTGGTTTACTCCTCCTATTGGATGGAAGATACCGTAAGCATGTTCCATAAACGATAAAATAGAAAAGGCTCCTGGACATTCCCAAGGGGACATTCCCAAGTACTTCGATTGAAAAGTAAAAGCTAATTTCAATTTCTCATCAGTGAAATACTTGCCAAGTACATCATAGAGCGTTTTACCTAAGGATAAGTGCGGCAGTGCTCGAATTGCTTCAGGCTTTAAATAGTGATGAAAACGATCCATCTCGCCCTGCAATAAAGGCAGCAAAGCCGCCATCTTTGCTTCGGTGTCTTTCATAAAGCGCTCATAGCCTTCTCCGTTTCCTGGGTATAAACGTTCGATTTCTTCTTTCATCTTTTTATGGTTATCCGTCATCTGAATCTGCGCATCATCGAAAATAAGCTCATACATGAGATTTAGACGTTTTAAGTCCATATAATCATGCGCATTGCGATTAGCAGCTTGAAATAATTCTTCGAAAATCTGTGGCATGCTCAAAAATGTAGGACCCATATCAAACGTATAACCCGACATTTTAATCGCTGAATTTCGCCCGCCCACGTATCCTTGCTTTTCATATACATCTACTTTATAGCCATGACTTGCTAACAGCATCGCTGCCGCTAGTCCTCCTGGACCTGCTCCAATCACGATTACGTTTTTTTGCATACATACACTCCTAATCCTATACAATAGTTATACAAACATTATACAAAGCTTTATTATTAAACACAACGATAAACTGCTTGTCTTTATTCGAATCATAAAATTACCAATAACTAAACCATTAAAATATGACGTTTGTACCATTTTTCCAGGGTTTCAGTACACTTTCCCTTTATTCGGTGCCTTCAAGCTTTTATTTTATATCTATGTAAAGTTATACAAAAATAGACTGCGGTCTTCTTCTCTAGTTAAACGTACAAAAAAGAGAAACAGATGACTTTATTTCATAAAAAAAACCCTCTGTACTGAGAGGGTCCTGTCATTCCACAATTTGAATATTATTGTGAGTAAACCAGACGTGAATTTGAGCTAGATGAGCTAGCAGCTGAGGTCCTGTCATTAATTGACCAAACCACGGTGCTTTAAATCCTTCTCCGCCTGTATCAATAATATGCTTTAACTGTTGCTTATCAAAAAATTCATGAAGAGGTGACTGTTTATCTTGTAAAAGAGATTGAAGCCATACAGTTACAGCTTTTGTATAAGCTGGGTTATGCGTTTTAGGATAAGGGCTTTTCTTGCGATAAAGAACGTCATGAGGCAAAATTCCTTCAAGCGCTTTTCGTAAAATCCCCTTCTCTTTATTGCCCGTCATTTTCATCTCCCACGGAATATTCCATGCATATTCCACAAGGCGATGATCTGCAAAAGGTACCCGTACTTCTAAGCTCGCGCCCATGCTCATACGATCTTTACGATCTAATAAAGTTGTCATAAACCAAATCTGATTTAAATAAAACAGCTTTCTCCGCTGCGCATCTTCTAACGATTCACCCTCTAATTCAGGCACTTCCTTTAATGTTTCTTCATATCTTGCACGCACATAATCTTCTAACTGTAATTTCTTTCTCCATGAACTTTGCAGCAAATCAATTCGAGCATCTAATGAACGCATCCACGGGAAGGTATCCGAAGACAAATCATGTTTTCGGTGAAACCACGGATATCCTCCAAAAATTTCATCCGCACATTCTCCTGATAAGCTCACGACAAAATCTTGTTTGATTTCACGGCAAAACCAAAGCAGCGATGAATCTACATCAGCCATTCCAGGAAGGTCTCTCACCTCTACAGCCTCTGTTAAATGCTGCACAAGGTCCTCCGTTGAAATAATGCAGCGGTGATGATTTGTTTGAAACGTATCCGACATGAGCTTGATATAAGTTCCATCAGAATTTGGCTGAAACTCATTTGCTTTAAAAAATTTATCATTGTCTTCATAATCGATAGAATACGTATGAAGAGAGCCCTTGCCGCTTTCTTTGAACGCATTTGCAGCAATTGCTGTAATAGCGCTTGAATCTACTCCACCTGATAAAAATGTACAAACCGGGACATCCGACACTAGCTGTCTTACAATCGCGTCTTGCACTAAAAATTTAACTTTTTCTGTAGTTTCACCTAAATCATCTGTATGCTGCTCACTTTTCACGTTCCAGTATCGCCAAATTTTCAACCCGTTACGAGTAAGCGTGAGCGCGTGAGCCGGGCGCAATTCATTTATTTCTTTAAATACCCCGTGGCCGGGAGAACGAGAAGGTCCTAAGCCAAACACTTCTGCTAATCCATCTAATCCTACTTCCGCTTTCACCTCAGGATGAGCTAATATCGCTTTTAACTCCGATGCAAATTGAATTCCACCTTCATAAGATCGATAGAATAAGGGCTTCACTCCCATTCTGTCGCGTGCTATAAATAACTTTTCATTGGCTTCATCCCAGATTGAAAAAGCAAAGATACCGTTAAAATGATCTACGCATGATTCTTTCCATTCTATATAAGATGTTAGAAGTACTTCCGTATCTGAATGTCCCTGAAATTGATAACCTCTTTTTAGTAATTCTTTCCGAATATCTTCCGTGTTGTAAAGCTCTCCATTATAGCAAAGCGTATAGAGCTGTTCATTTTTTTCTCTTGTCATGGGCTGTCTTCCGCCTTGAGGATCTACTACAACTAAGCGTTTGTGCCCAAAAGCAACATGCTGCTGTGTCCATACGTTGGTGTCATCAGGACCTCTTTTCGATAAAGTGTCAGCCATTTTTGTTATTGTTGCTGTTTCATTTAAAAGCGATCGCTTTAAGTCGACCCAACCCGTTATACCACACATCGTTTATCATCCTTTCTTTCACGCTCTTGTTTATGAATGAAATAATGCCATTGTATGCACGCAATAGTTACAGTTGAATTGTCCTTATATTTTATTTTCACTTTCGAGTTATAAAGAGAGCTTTTTTAGGCAATAAAAAAATATGGATAAATTTCACACGGAGGTTTGATTATGACTCATTATTCTAAACAACAAGCTCTGAACAATCAGCCGCGTTCCTTCGTGATTGGTACGGTTGAATGTGTTGATTCACAGTGGATTTTCTTTGAAGATGAAAGTGACGAAGCTTCCATGCTCCATGAAGTAATGGATGATACATTAGAACTTCTTATTGATACACGCTGGGAAAAAGCCATTATGGTTGATGACCGTCAAATAAAGCTTCACGATGGAACGTATTTATTGCGAAATGGGGATAAGCTAAGACTGACTAAAAAGCTACCTTATGCATACGAACAGCTTCTTCAATCGCTACCGAAAGAGACCTTTTTATCATTCACTCAGCACTTAAATTCATTAAAATTCTCTCTTTATGATTGTATTTACTGTCACAACACATTATGTTTTTTACCGACAGACGGTGATACAAAAGGTGCTAATTTTATCATTTATGACAATGAGGAGAAAATTTGTGCCGTTCAGCATTTATTCGAACGAGGCACGCATCACCTAGATCGATTTGAATATACCGTTAATGATGGAGAACGTTCAATGAATCTTTTTTTAGATTAAAGCAAAAGAAAAAAGCTATCTTATCCAAGATAGCTTTTTTCTTATCCTAGTACGACATATCCGTAATAGAATACTAAGATAAGCGCAATTACAAGAACTGCCCAAGCAACGCCTGTACGCTTTCTTTTTTCAGTACGAACAAGTACCATTTCCATTCCCACAAGCACTAACACTCCGGCAATTCCTTTAATGAGCGCTGCGCCTTGAAAATGGTACCAAGCTGCTAACATATGCAGACCTGATACTAATACTAATAAGTATAGGAGTCTCGCCACCATATGTAGAATTTTTTGACCTTTAGCTTTACCTGCTCGATGTAAAATCAACGAAACCACAAACGAGATAATTAATAATGTCCAAAGCGTTACATGAATATGTAGTGGAGCCATTCATCTCACGTCCTTTCTGAAAATATCATATCATGAAAACCTTTCCTTCACCAATAATATAAGGAAGAAAAAGGATTTTTAGCGACCGCGTCCATAAGTAGCATACCGAATGAGTTTTTCAAGGGGTCCATCTGAAAATAGGCTCATCCATATCCGGCTTCCCAGCAGTTGAATAAAAATGATAATCCCCGCAATAGCCAAACCTTCTACAATTGAAATATGTCCGTAGTATCCTAACCCATATGAGTAAAAAAGAAATGTGCATACAATGGACTGGACAATATAATTAGTTAAAATCATTCTCCCCAAAAAGGCAAATGGCTGCATGACTTTTTGAATAGATACACTTCGCATAGCTAATGTGACCAACGTTACAATAAAAATTGCTCCTGCCGTTCCTCCAATTGTATCGTGAATATACGATGTCGCTACATTGTGATCTAAAACATAGGGCAATACAGATGATGCTGCATACACGATGAATGAAATAAGACAAAGCCACTTTGTCTCCACTATATATTCTTCTATTTCTTCGAACCACTCGCTTTTTGCCATAAAACCGCCTAATAAAAACAGTGGAAATAGCGATAAAAACAGAAAAGGAACGGTATTTAAATTATATGCGTAGTACCAATCAAGCAAGCGCTGATGAAAGATTGACGCAAAACTTCCGTGTCCATATGCTTGAAGCGCTTGGTCAATAATAGGCTGGTGAATTCCCGCTGCTGTCTCTCCTTCGTTAACAAAAGCCGCTACTGTTAAAATAACAATCATAATCACAGCATAAATGCTAAATATTCCGGTTCCCCACGCTAATATCACTTCTTTCTTTGCTTCTTGAAAAAATAGCATGATCAAAGCAAAGAAGCTGTACATCACAATCATATCACCGTGCCAAATAAATAAAGCATGAATAGCCCCAACGAGAAGCAAAGCCGTGATTCTTCGTACATAAAAAGGCGTAAAGCTTACTTGCCTTTCGTATGTACGCTGGAACATTTTCATAAAACCAAATCCAAACAAAATAGCGAGCAGCGCGTAGCATGTCTGCCCTACAACTACATCAACTAATCCATTAGCAACATAGTTCATTCTTGAACCGTCCAACAAATTATGGTCGTAATAGGAAGCAGGTGAATAAAAATTCGGCATGTTTATGAGCAAAATACCAATAAGCGCGATTCCTTTTAATACATCTGCTGCCTCAATGCGCTGTTCTTTATCAGCTGCGTTCATTTTGAAACGTTTCATTCTTTCACACCTTACATTATTTCATTATTGCTTTCACATTATATCGAACGCAAAAGTTTTTCTTCAATGTTTACTATTTCCATTCCTCTCTTTAATGTTTTGCTTCCTCCCTGCATATAGATAAAGAAAAAGCATTAATCACCTTTTTGTCTAGGCTTCATATGCTGTTACTAGACTAAATTAAAAGGGTGTTTGCCTATGCCTGCCATTGTTGGTGTTGTTAATCTTAACAGTGTTGGTTCAGCCAGCGTCTTTCATATTGGAGATGTTTATACAATAGCCCCTATTTCCACTGCTAAAACATTTGCTGGCGCAGGTTCGTTTAATACAGGTGACGGATTATATGTTGTGAATCAGCAGAGCTCAACCAATACGTCAGACAATGATGTAAATGACCAAAATGTTGCTGGAAATCTATAATAGAAATGAAGCTCATACAGGAGGATGCTTATGAACTTTTACGTGAATCAAAGTATCTGTATTCAAAGTATGAAAATCAGTGCCGTAAGTAACTCTTCAGTACTTCAAATTGGAAGCGTAGGTGTTATTAAACCGAACTCAAATCTCTTTAATACAGGAGGGTTTACAGGCGCTGCACCTACTGAAACAAAAAAAGGCATTCTTGGATCTGTTTCTCCTTCTACCTTTACTCCCGGAACCGGTGCGGGCACTGCCCCAGCTCCTTTCTCACAGTCGTTAACTCCCCCAGTTCGAGACAACGACTGACATGTTACAACCTTCATCGCCATATGTATATATATAACTATTTTCTTTATCAGAAGATAAGGGAATTGAGGTGATTGAAGGTGGATAACATGGACTATATTCAGCAGGTACATCAGTATGTTCAGCAAATGTCTTCGTATATTCAGCAGCAAGAAGGACGCATTGCTCAGCTTGAAAAAAACGTACAAGAACTTCAGAAAAAAATAAAAGAGTTAGGTGAACAGCCACCTATTAAAATTGATAAAATTGAATATAAATTTGAACAGTTAAAAATCGATTCATTAGATGGAACATTAAATATTGGATTAAACCCTCTTACACCTGATAATTTAGAAGATATCATTATCAATGAGAAACCAGAAGTAACGTTTTCGCAAGGAGCTCAGCCACAGGGGCAACCGCCTCAAGGTGAGCAGCCGGGACAACCCGGAGGTCCTGGACCGCAAAATCCTAGCTTAAAACCGTTGAACCGCCAGCTAGAAAAACAGTGGGTCTCTGATATCCACGAAACGATTTTAGCTGAACTTAATCAATATGGATTTTCTATGGTTCAACATGTGCTTGATGAGCGCTCGATGATGATTGATGAATCGTACTACGAGTTTATTTTAGAAGATATTAAAAAGCAGCTGCAGCAGCGGATTACTTTTTATATACAGCAAGTTCAGCCGGAAGAAATGGAACGAAATTTTGAACAAATCAAACCTCAAATTATCGGTAAACTTTATGAAGATATGAAAAAAGGAATTGACGCATTTTTAACGTATTTACCTGAATCTTTAAAGAAAGGTGGACCTCCTTCATGAACTTTAACGTTGTAAACCGCGAATTGCTTGTTGGAGACGTTAGTATTACAGGCGTATCTTCTTCTTCTCTTTTTTTAATTGGTGATGCCAATTACATCTCTCTATCCTCAACATTTGATACGCCGGCTGAATCGTTGATTATCGGACCTTATGTGCCACTATCGTTATCATAAAGGAGCTTACGTATGCTTTCACGCACATCTTCTGTTAATTATATAGAAATTAATTCCTTGTCGGCGAGCTCCTTTTGCCAAATTGGAGATTCAACAGAAATTCATCTACTTAATAAAGCTTTAGCCGATCGGAGACAGTATCCGTTTTTCTACGGTCGAGAAGGAAACTTTGATGATTACGCTATCTTTAATGAGCCTATTCCTCATGGCGATTATGAACCTATTCCCGTTCAAACATGGAATGAAATACCTTTGATCCGCGTTAACAGAATTGATATAAAAGGGTGCTCATTCTCATCAGTTATTCATATTGGATCAACGTGCAATGTTTATGCAGAAGCCCGCATTAAGCATATTCGGGAACTGATCAACGATGAACCTTCAAAGGAAGCTGAAACAGGAACATCAAGTAGTGCTTCTTCACAAGCTAGCAGCAGTGAGTGAACCTTTTAAAAAGCTGCTCATATACTAAATTAATATCATGAAAAAAGGGTGTGAATCTCATGCCAGCAATAATTGGACCCGTTAGTATCATGAGCGTCGGAGGCGGTGTCGTAACGTTTGGAGATACGTTTTATGTTTCTCCAAAAAGTGCCGCTAAAACAGCGTCAGGCTCTGGTTCTTTAAATACAGGTAACTTTGTTAATACTAATAACGGCATTTCAGGAACAAATACGTTAGATCCAGATTTATTCGATCAAAATATAGCAGCAAATGCTTAAAAAAACCCCTTATCTTTGCTATTAAAGCGGATAAGGGGTTTTTTATTCACTTGGATTTTCGGCTGTTTGATTTCTTGGTTTTAGGTAATTTAGAAGAAGGCTGTTTACGAATCCATTTAATAAAAGAGCTAATTTTAGAATCAGCTTGTAATAAAGAAATCGTATTAAGACGAATGGCTAATTCATCATTTGTGTATAACGCATGAATTTGTTTATGACACGGAATACATAAGTTTGCTGTTGGTTCAAATGCTCCGCCCATTTCCTTTGGCGTTAAATGATGTACGGTCGTCAAGACATCCTGCCTTCCGCATAATTCGCATGTTCCTATCCGCCTGTCTTTTTTCTTCATATAGATTTCCTTCCCTATAAAGTTTCTACTCTTACACTAGTTCCTTTGCCAGAAGGCTCGGACGGCTCAACAATCAAACGTTTTGGCAGGCGAGCACGAAGTTCTTGCACGTGACTGATGACTCCAATTGATAAATTATTGGACTGAAGTTTTTCAAGCGCTGTTACCACGGTATCAAGAAGCTCTCCATCAAGCGTTCCAAATCCTTCATCTAAAAAGAAAAACTGCAGCGGATACTCTCCTCTTAGCTGAATTTGTGCAGATAATGAAAGGGCCAAAGCCAGGGAAGTTAAAAACGTCTCTCCACCAGATAAAGTTGAAACCGGACGTTTTACTCCTCCATTTGCATCATCTCTCATAATAAAGCCGCCTTGGGAATCAACTTCAATCGCATAGCGCTGACGTGTTAATATACCCAGACGCTCTGAAGCATCTCGGCTAACGGACATCAGCTGTTCTTCAGCAATATATTCCACGAAAGCATTTCCTTTAAATACTGTTTGAAGCTTTTGATACTGTTCAAATAACGCTTGTTTTTCTTCACGGTCCTGTTCAAGCACTAAAAATCGCTCATGCCGTTCTTTGACGCTTTTTAACGTTTGCTCAGCTGCTCCCTTGAGCTGAACCGCTTCTTTCACAGCCGCTTTTATATCATGAAGCAGCTGCTGAGTTTCTTCAAATTGGTGCTCTTCTATGGACTGGTGATTCAGCTGAATATTTAACTGTTCAATTGATGACTTCATCTGTTTTATATTGTCCCAATAAGCCTGAACAGTTTCATCCAACAATTTCATCTCATCATGTGATAACAAAGCTTGCTGAACTTCTTTTCCTTCGCTGAATAAAGAATTCCCTACCGCTTCTTCCCATTTTTCAGCTGCCTTTTTATACTGGATATGAGCTGTTTCTAGGGACTCGCTCGCCGCTTTTTCATCCATTTGCAGCGTTTGATACGCTTTTTGAAGAGTCTGCCAATGTTGATATGCCTGCTGTTCATTCGTCTCTAACTCCGCAAGTAAAAGAACTGTTTTTTGCAGCGCCTGTTCAATATCTTCTTGATCTGTAAGCGTACGCAAGCGTTCAATTTGCGAGTGAACAAGAGATTGTTTATGAGACAGCATTGCTTTTAATTCTGTAAATTCTTTTTCGCCCGCATATTTCTCTTCTTTTAGACGTTCGATTTTCTTTTGCTGATTTTCAAAAAATACGCTACTTTTTTCAATTCGAGCCTTTATTGTCTGCTCTTCTTTTTCTCTTTCAGTCAGCTTTTCATTAATTTTTTCCATCTCTTCAAATACAAAGGAAGGATAGTCTTGTTGAAAAGCTTCTTTTCCTGCTTGTAGCGCCTGTTTTTGCTGATTTATCTTTCCTTCTAATTCAGCTTGTTCTTTTTGATAATGAGCAAGCTCTAATTCAATCTTTTCAAGACTTTGCTGGACCTTTTGTATCTGCCCAAGAATTGCTTGCTGTTTTTCACTTACCTGCAAATAATCCTGCTCAAGAGATTTGATTTCAACTTCTATTTTCTTAGCATAATGCCCAAAGGCATCTGTATCCATTTCTCCTAAAGCAGGAACTTCGCCAGCTTCATTCATAAACTCAGCTAACTCAGGTATTTTTTCAACAAGAGGTTTAGCTAGCTGTTCAAGCTGCATTTTGAGCGACGAATAGCTAAATCGCTGTTCACGCAACTGATTGACTTGATCTTCGAACTGATCCGCTGATTCAGTTGTGACGTCACCTTCTTGTTGGTGTAACACGGGGTTAGGGTGATGCTCAGAGCCACAAACCGGACAAGGCTCTCCTTGGGTCAGCTGCTCGGCTAATTGATGAGCCAGACGGCGTGACCATTCTTTTTCTTTGCGTCTTTTTAGATGGCTCATTAAACGATCTGCTTGTTGAAAAAGCTGCTGAAACTCTTTTTCCCGCTCACATACAGTGTGATACAAGCCTTGAATATCTGAAAATAACCCTTTACTTTGTTCTATTGTTTGCTGATCTCTCTCTTTGTGTGTTTGTTTTTGTGTGTACAAATGCTTAAGCCGTTCGGCTTTTTCTTTATACGTTTTTTGACCTTCATCTAGGTTTTTTTTATCGTTATTCCATACTTGATAACGGTAAAATGCTTGCTGAACAGCCTGCCGATAATCAGGTTGAATCTCCACTTTTGTTAATGTTTCCTTTAACTCTTTTTGAAGAGTCAAACCTTGCTGATACCGCTGATCCGCTTCCATTAATTCATCATTTTTCGTTTGAATTGCCTGCTGCTTTTGCTGAAGAGAAACTTCCGCTTCTTTTATTTCTTGCTGACCTTCTTTAATTTGTTTTTGAAGATCAGAAGCTTGTTGAAGCTGTTCTTTTTGAACAACCAATTTGGGCTGCTGTTCATTTTTTTGTAAGCGAGCCTGCTCATATAAGTTATTTGAGCGCTTATATTCCTCACTTTTTTGAACAATTTGTGCTTTTAATTTTTCTACTTTATCTTCATAAAGCTTCTGCTGTTTTTCAGCTTGTTCAAATGTTTCTAAATAGGGAAAAAGACGTTCTGCCTGCTGAGCTTTCGTCAGCACATCTTGCTTTTGTTTAATCTCCTCTTCCTGCTTAGAAGCATGCACTAGTTTTTCTTCTAGCATTGTTTTTTCCTGCTGCGCTTTCCAAAGAGACGCCTGCTGATCGTATCTTTCCTGCAAATCAGACGCTTCTTTTTCTCGTTTTTCCAAAAGTACAATGCTATCACTTACAAGTTGCTGGGCTTCCGCTACTTTCTCTGTTGAAGCTTCACCTAATCCCGTTTGTTCTGCCGTAATCTTATCTAGGTCTGTTTTTAGCTGCTGAACTTGATAGCGTATTTTCTTACTAAGCTGATCTCCGTACTGCTCGAGATTAAAAAGACGCTGCAGCATTTGACGGCGCTCCGTCCCTTTTAATGATAAAAACTCTGCAAACTTTCCCTGTGGTAATACAACAGCTCTTGTAAAATCATCAATAGTTAAACCGAGAAGTTCCTGTACCTGCTGATTTACATCATTCGTTTTATCTGCTAATACGTACGTTTCATCTTCGATTTCAATCAATCGACTTGAAGCTGATTTCACACGCAGTTCATCCGTTCGTTTGAAGCTTCGTTCAACAGTATAGCGTTTTTTATGACTAGCGTTTTCCAGCTCGAACGTAAACGATACTTTCAGTTCATTTTCCCCGTGATTTAAAATTCCTTGTGTATTATTTGCTGCACGCTCTACTTTTCCGTATAAAGCTAGTGTAATGGCATCCAAAATGGAGGATTTCCCGCTTCCTGTAGGACCAAATATTCCGAAAACACCGCCTGAACACAGCGCTTCAAAGTCGACAGTTTGTTTTTCTCTAAAACTGTGAAGCCCCGAAACGGTCAAGTTAATAGGTTTCATTTTTCATCCTCCTTTCCCGATACTTCTTCATCGTTAATCAAGGTTAAAAACAGTTTGACTAATTCATCATCAGGTGCCCCTCCGCCGGTTTGCCTGCTGTAGAACTTTGTAAACAGTTCTTCGATCGGCACTTCTCGCTGTGAACGTGTTTCAAGTGCTAGTTCTTCTGCTTTGAATACTGGACGGATATGAATAAAGCCTGGATGAAGCTTGCGAAGACGATGGATTTCTTCTAATGAAAGTGCATCTTCTACGTGAACTTCTAAATCAACCCATGCCTGCGCATCTTTCTGTTCATCAAGCCACGTATATACTTCTAGCAGTCCGTTTTTTGCTTTCCAACGTGTCAAAGGCTTTCCGCTGGATAATGGAATTTCGGTCATTTCGACCTCTTTTCCTGGCTGAGCGTCTAAAATGGTAACAGACTTTGCATAGCCTGACTCTGAAAAGCTATAGGCAAGAGGTGACCCAGAATATCTTGCAAGGGTGCTGGCGCGATTGATCATTTGCGGGCGATGCAAATGTCCTAGAGCTACATATTGAGCATTAGCAGGTAAACTAGTTGCCGCCACCGTATAAGCTCCTCCTACTTCAATTGGACGTTCTGAGTCCGTTGAACTTCCCCCTGCTACGTAAATATGACTCATGGCAATATTAACGGTATCTGTTGTGAACTGCTCACTCATTTTATCAAAAATACCTTTTACTCTGGCATCATATGAGTTTCGAAGAGCCAGCTCATCATTTTCTTCTGCTAACAGTTCCTTTAACCTTGATTCAGATGGGTAAGGAAGAGCCGCAACCTTTAACACTTCATCTGATGTAGGAATGTGAATGCTTTCTACATCGGTAGTAGGCAAACCAAGAAGCGTAATATTTTGATGAACAGCTAATGGAGAAGCCGCCGACAGCCGATCTGGGTTGTCATGATTACCTGCAATAACAATAATCGGACGTTTTCCATTGTTGCTCAACCTAGACATACTTTCGTAAAAAAGCTGCTCTGCCGCTGCTGGAGGGTTAACCGTATCAAAGGCATCTCCCGCCATGAGAATAGCATCTATCTTTTCTTCTTCCACAATGTCTGCCAGTTCATCTAAAAACTGTGCTTGCTCAGCTAGACGGCTTCGACCTTCTAACGTTCGCCCCAAATGCCAATCCGCTGTATGTAATAAACGCATGTTACTCTCTCCTTATTGGTGAAAAAGAAGAAGACTATCGCCTTCTTCTTTTTTTATATTTCAACAGCATGTCCACCATCTAAAAAGTACAGATAGCGATGCTGCACAGGTTGTTTTACAATCCGCTCAATGGCCTTTGCGTAAAGCTCTAACTGAATGCGGTATCTGTCAATTAGAAATGGTTTTGCTCGTTCAAAATCCCCTTGAAAACGATCCGAAATGTTATCGGTTTTAAAATCAAGTAAAACGAGACCTTCTTCCGTTTCATACAAACAATCAATAATACCTTGCACTAAAATTGTTTCGTCTTCCTGCTCCCAATGATCATAGATTTCTTTAGCGGAGACACCTAAACTAAAAGGCATCTCTCTATAAAGCGTGCGAGCCGTTCGAATACCTTGTGCAATGTCACTGTCTAAAAAGTCTGCTACATCATTTGCATCAACAGCATCCGCTTGTTCTTGCGTCAATAATTCTTTGGTAACCATTGATTGAATAAAGTCTTGAACCATTTCAAGGGTATAAGCTTTATTTAATGGAAGCTGCTGCATAACGGCATGTGTAGCTGTTCCTCTTTCAGCTCCTGTGAGAGATTTCTCTTGAAGAAACAGCGGACGATTTTCAAGAGGTGCTTTAGATCCCCGAATGAGATCGTCGCTTCCACCTGCGTCCGTCAGCTGCTGCTGCCTTTTTAGTTCAGAAACAGATTGCTTCGAACGATGAACGGAAGCTACACGATAATCATAAGACCAATTTAAGCGTCTATACACTTCGTCTTTATAATCGCTCGATTCTGAAACTGGCTCATGCTTTTGAAGAGCGTTTAAAAGCTCTTCATGATGCTGCTGCTCTTCAAGAGGCTGCTCGGCTAAATCATCTGCTAATAACGTTGAAAGTTTCCAGCTTGAAGCATGCTGATGAATCACCTTGGCCGGCTGGACCTCTCCTTCAACCATATGACTAACATTTTGGTGACGGATTAAAGAAGGTCCAATCCAGTCTAAATAACATTTTGCATCTCTTCTCACGTGAGCTGGAAGCGTCCAATCTTCATGTGCCATAACGGAGCTCCATTGTCTGAGCTTTTCTGGTGCATCTTTTACTGTTCCGACTAAAATAAGTTTTTCTTTCGCACGCGTCAAAGCTACGTATAATACCCGCATTTCCTCTGCCATGCTTTCTTTTTTCATTTTTTTCTTCATGGTCTGCTGAAGAAGAGTAGGGTACGTAATACGCAGTTTTGGATCAATATATTTAGATCCAAAACCTAGTTCTTTATCGAGTAAATATGCTTTATTCAAGTCCATTAAGTTAAACTGACGAGCAAGACCAGCTACAAAAACAACAGGAAACTCAAGACCTTTACTGCTGTGGATCGTCATCAAACGCACCACATCTTCTTGTTCTCCCAGTGCTCGAGCAGCTCCTAAATCGTTCCCTCGGTCCTGCATGCGTTCAATAAAACGTAAAAATCGAAACAGACCTCTAAATGAAGTTGCCTCGTACTGGCGAGCGCGATCGTAAAGAGCACGTAAATTGGCTTGACGCTGTTTCCCGCCAGGAAGTCCGCCAACAAATTCAAAGAAACCCGTATCGCAGTAAATTTGCCATACCAGTTCTGACAAAGAGCTTTGTCTAGCTTGTGTTCTCCATGCTTTTAACTGCTCATAGAAATACTTTACTTTATCGCGAAGTTCTTCATCATCTGAAGCCGCTAAGTACGTTTTTAACGCATCGTAATACGTTCCTTTCTTTTGCTCTGCTCTCAGTGTAGCTAACTCTTCATCTGAAAGCCCTACTACCGGTGAGCGAAGAACAGAAGCTAACGGAATGTCTTGATGCGGGTTATCTACTACTTTTAATAAAGACATCATAATCATCACTTCAGTAGCATCAAAATAACCTGTTGATAAATCGGCATAAATGGGCACGCCTTCTTGCTTAAATTCATCCATAATCTGCGCAGCCCAAGGCATAGAACGAAGCAAAATAACAAAGTCACGATACGTCACATTTCTCATGATATCGAGCTTGCGATCATATATTTGAAAGCGGTTTTGAACGAGTTCTTTGATTTTACGCGCCATTGCTCTTGCCTCTAACTGAGCCGTTTCAAGCTCTGCTTCTGAAAAAGCGACGAGAGAAGAATCCGATTCTTCTTCCCCTCCTTCTTCTGCATTTTCTTTTGCAATGAGCAGAAGCTCCGTTTCCATTCCTTCCGCTTTTGGATACGATGCTCCTAATTTTAAAGAAGCATCATCGTCATATGCAATTTCTCCTACTTCTTCATCCATCAGCTGGTTAAAAATAAAGTTTGTAGCATCAAGCACTTGAGAACGACTGCGGAAGTTTTTATTCAAATCGATACGTTTTCCGAACTGGCGACCATCTTGTGTAAAGCGCTTGTACTTTGTTAAGAACAAAAATGGCTCCGCTAAACGAAAGCGGTAAATGGATTGTTTTACATCTCCAACCATAAATAAATTCCCTTGTTCTTCACTATCTCTCGTCACTAATTTAATCAGTGTTTCTTGAACCATATTTGTATCTTGATATTCGTCAACAAGCACCTCTTCAAACTGAGTACGATATTTTTGGGCAATGGACGAAGGCTTAAGCACTCCATCTTCTTTTACACTCAAGATTTGCAGGCAATAATGTTCTAAATCAGAAAAGTCCACTAACCCTTTCTCTTTTTTCATATGTTCATATCGTTCACCGAAGCGCTGAACTAAAAAGATTAGCGTTTCAATAACGGGCTTCATTTTCTCAAAATCAGCCATGTAGCCGTGCAAAGGCCTAGAAAACAAATCAGCATGAAGTTTTTCAAGACTTGTTTTAGCTTTTTTGCGAAGCTCTCCGAAATCATCTAAAAGCTGCGAGTCGTATGCTTCTCCTTTACATGGCTTTAAACGAGTAAAATTCAAATTCTGCATTTCCTCATGCAAATCAGCAAAAGAATGCTTAGAAGCACTGATCAGCCGATGAATTTGAGCCAGATCTTCCTCTGCATTAACGGCGCGAGGAGCAGGCCCTCTTGGCAGCTTTGTTAACTCTAAGCCCTGTTTTAAAATCGACTCAATGCCCATCAGCTGCGTTGTTACTTCTTGTAAAAGAAAAGATAGAAACGGAAGTGAATCAATAGAAGAGTCTTCTGTCACATCATATTGACTCACGATCATTTCAAGCCAGCCGTTTGGGTCAGGGTTAGATCTTGCAAAGTCATACAGCTTTCTTACCATAAGCTGAATATCTAAGTCATTTCTGTCACTTGTATAACGATCAATTAAATCAAAGAATCGCTCGTTCTGTTCAATACTGTACTGTTCTTCAAACAATTCTTCTAATACTTCTTCACGCAGAAGATCGGCTTCCGTATCATCTGCAATCCGAAAACCAGGGTCTACATCAATCAAATAATAATACGTTCGAATGACTTCTAAACAAAAAGAATGGAGCGTAGAAATCGACGCACGGTTTAATAAATTAAGCTGTCTGCGCAAGTGCAAAGAAGATGGATTCTTTTTTAACTCTTTTTCCAATGCTTCTCCAATTCGATTTCTCATTTCGGCTGCAGAAGCATTTGTGAACGTAGCAACGAGTAATCTATCAACATCGATTGGCTCATCACCCATCGTAATCTTTTTAATAATACGTTCAACTAAAACCGCTGTTTTTCCTGAGCCAGCCGCCGCGGCTACTAATATATCTTGACCGGATGAAACAATGGCTTTCCACTGATCATCCGTCCACTGGGAGTCGGCCGGTTTTACGTGTATATCTTCATTCATCTCGTTTGGCCTCCTCTCGAATTTTATCTAAAATAACACTTTGACTCTCTGTACTAAGCTGACGATATTCGTTGTTTTCCATTGATTCATCGAACTGACAAATTGAGCGGTATTCACAAAACGCACATGGTGTTTTATCTTTTAGTTTATAAGGCGAAATTTCAATTTTCCCATTTGTAATCTCTGTACCTGCCTCCACAAATTTACCTCGCACATACTGACGGAGATGTGTAAAATCTTCTTCGCTCGCAACCGAAGAATTGGAATAAAAGCCCCCTGTCTTTTTAATGCCAGCTGATATAACCTGTGAGTGCCCTGATTCTAACGTTTCGTCCATTAACCTTACTGCTTCCTCGTCTCCTACAAGCAGTCCTTTCATTTTAAACTTCTTGAAGATTTCAGCTTCAATTTGATCAGGCTGTAATGCTTTAGTGCTGTTAATCATTGGATTATGAACGTGGAAATAAAGAACGCCAGCAGGCAATGCTCCTCTATTATCATGAAGAAGCTGTTCAGCATACGTCACGACTATGTCTAAATAAGCTAAAATTTGAAGAGATAAACCGTAGTACACTTCCACTAAGTTTAATGCTTTATCGCTTGATTTATAGTCGACAATACGCAGTAAAAGTCCTTTTGAGCTTTCCGCTTTATCTACCCTGTCAATTCTGCCAACGAGTTCCATCGTATGGCCATTTGGCAGTGTGAACTGCATAGAAGGCAGCTCTGCGCTAGGTCCAAATCCAAGCTCCAATCCAACGGGAACAAAGCCGCTCATCTTAGCGTGCTCACTTAACACAAGCGACGCACGTTCAATAATTTGCTGCAGCTTATGTGTTAAATAGTGGTGGCGATTCGAGCTCAATAAAATCTCATTTTGCAAGCGCGGAGCAAGCTCATGCACTGCAGCCGTAGAAAGCTGCTGACAGTCTTTTCTCGTTAAGTTCTTCCATTCTTTTTGACCGCCGCGAAGTTCGTCTGAAATCATTTTTAACGCCGCGTGAAATAACTCGCCTATGTCAGGAGCCGCCAATTTGAAAACTTTTCGTTCTTTAAGCTTGAGCCCGTGAGAAGCAAAATGCGCATATGGACAGGCTTCAAATTTTTCCATTCTCGATACGCTTGCTTGAATATGCTTTCCATACAGACGCTGACTCGTTTTCTTTGTTAACCGTTTTGCTTCATTTTGATAAAATAAGCTGCTTAGTACTTTCCCACTGTATGAGTTCCAATCTGAATTTTCCACATAAAAATTATACACATCCCACCAAACGGAACTCATCGGATAATGGCGTTTCCATCCTTGCAGCTGGCTGGCTAAATGCGCGATGCTCGTTAAAGGATTTGTAATATAACCAACTTGCTTTTCTTCTTCTAAATCTGTAGGTTCCGTCATTAACAGTTTTTCCTGCAGGAGCGGAAATAGCTCTTTTACTCGATTAATAACGAGTGAAGGCAGCAGGGTCTTCCCTTCCTCATTGGCAAGAGGATACGAAACATAAAGTTTTTCCGAAGAGCTGGAAAGTGCTAAATAAATGAGAAATTGTTCGTCAAACAGCTTTTGTCTTCCGGTTGGCGCAAGTAATAAACCTGATTCAAGCAGCTGTTCTCTCTCCTTCTCAGATAACAGGCCATCGCTTTTTGGTTTAGCTGGAATCACACCGTCATTTACACCTAACACAAAGCTTGCTTTGATATCGGATAAACGCGAACGCTCAAAACTTGCCACAACCACTTGATCCAGTGCAGGCGGAACAAGTGCAAACTGCATGCTGTCAAGCCCTGTCTCAAATAGATCTGCAAACAAAGAAATCGATACTTTCTCTTCTCCCATCATTTCAACAAACTGATCAAATAAGTGAAGAATTGCTTTCCATACCTGCTCGTGCTCTCTTGCTTCTTGAAGCTTTCCTTCTTCTTCACATCGATTGCGCAGCGCTTCTATCTTTTGTGGAATATCTAAATTCGTTAAAAAACGATAGAGCGCTTCTGCTTTTTCTTTTCCTATTTTCCCTTGTTTTAATTTTTGCTGAAGCGAATAAATAGGAGGAACAATCATATTTTTTAATTCATTTATTTTTTGCTCAAAAGCAAGCTCTTCGTCCGTTTTCCCAAGGTTCATGTCTTCAAGCGAACGATATTTTCTGTAGGTAAATGGTTCCTTGCTCGTCCACTTAGATCCTTGAATACCGTAAGCGAGTACATAATTTTCTAATTCATCCATCTCTTCGCGAAGCTGGTGCACATCAGATGACAAAGGAAATAAAAGATCTGTTTTCACTGCTCGAAAGATGGTTTCATATCGCCATGACCCGCTTACCACCTCTAAGACTGAGCGAACAAATTCAACGAGTGGATGGTGAAACATCGCTCGTTTTTGGTCAATAAAGTACGGAATTTCATAATCTCGAAAAATGGTTTGAAGCAAGTCATGGTAATCTTCTGCATTTCTAACAATCAAGGCAATATCACGGTAGCGATAGCCGCGATCGCGTACAAGTGAAAGTACTTCTCTTGCAATCCCTTCAACTTCTGCTCTTCGGCTAACAGCCGGCAGCAGCTGAATGTGCTTGGGCTCTGACTGAAATTCCGGCGTTGGCCGTTCATCATAATATCGTTCTAAATAGGCAAGCTCTGGACTGTTTTGATGCCTTTTTTGTTCGTTAAATACGATTGGCTCTTGAATCTCTATACCGTTTTCAGCCGCCAGGCCCATTATTTCTTGGTACGTTTCGCTCGTTAATCGAAACAAGTGCAAGTCATTTGGAATAAAATCTTGATATGAATAATCAGAAGTCACCGCTATTTTTACTTCTCTACAAACTTTCATCAGCTCTACTAATACGGTTAATTCTTGAGGAGTATAGTGATGAAATCCATCTACATAAATTGTTGCTTGAGCAAGATAGCCAGAAGACGCTACTTTTTCACTCAGCAGCTTCAAATAATCTTCTCCATCTACATATTTCGTCATCAGCTGTTTTTCTAATTCTCCGTAAATGAGATGTAAATCATGTAATTTATCAGCAAGGACTTTCTCATCTTCTGCTTGAAGCTTTTTCTTCATCTCTTCGAGAGACGGGGCATCTACTGTGTACTGTTTAAATTCTTTAACCATTTTTTCCAGTTCTTCAATAAACCCTGCTTGTTCTGAAGAATTCGCAAACAGTCGAAGCTCTTCTTTTTGATGTTCGATAATTTTTTTAAGCATCATATGAATACCTGTTTGATCCACATGATAGCGGCTAATACCTCCAACTTCTTGCAGGATACGCCATGCAAGACGTGTAAAACTATAAACTTGAGCACGCATCATGCCTTCTAACCCAGGTGTTTGAACAAGCGCATACTCCGACTGAAATGTCATCTGTTCAGGTACAATATAAATAAGTGGATGCCCAAGCGGAGCATTTAACAGCTCTTGGCGCATGCTATTTAAAAGATATTCCGTTTTCCCGCTTCCTGAACGTCCTAATAAAAACTGTAGCCCCACGTTTTCACCCCTTCATTTTTTTCTCTATGTTTTCATTTGTTTAAGTACAAAATGGATAAACGCCACGTAAACACGTGACGCAGTCGTCAAAATTTTATAGTGATAATCATCTAAATCTCTCTATCTCTCTCCTTATTATTTTACTGAACTTGCAGACAAAATTCCACTTTGCCGATATGTGAAATGCTGGATGCAACAAAAAAACTTTTCAGTAGTCAAAAGACCACTGAAAAGTTTTAGAAAAGCGAATTATTTTCTACTTTTACATCATGATTCCACCATCTACATGAAGTGTTGTACCGTTAATATAGTTGGACTCATCAGATGCTAAATACAGATAAGCATAACCAATGTCAGAAGGCTGACCTAATCTTTGTAAAGGAATCGTGGATTTCATTTGATCAATGATTTTGTCTGGCATCGCCTTCACCATATCCGTCTCAATAAACCCGGGAGCTACAGCGTTTACATTAATTCCTTTTCGTCCCAGCTCTTTAGCCCATGTTTTTGTCATTCCTACTACGCCTGCCTTTGTCGCCGCATAGTTTGTTTGACCAACATTTCCATATACGCCAGATACCGAAGATGTGCTAATAATTTTCCCTTTACCTTGAGCAATCATATGCGGTACCACTGCTTGTGTACAGTGAAAAACGCCTGTAAGGTTTACGTTGATTACTGCTTGAAAATTTTCAACTGATAATTTGGTTAGCATTCCATCTCTGGTGATACCTGCATTGTTAATTAAAATATCTATTTTAGAGTAGCGTTTCACTACTTCTTCTACCATTGCATCTACACTGTCTCGATCCGCTACGTTCACTTGAAAAAATGTTACATCTCCGCCTTCTTCTTTTAGCTGAGCTGCTCGTTCTTCTCCTGTTTTTGCATCGTAGTCAACCATAGCGACCTTTGCACCCTCTTGTGCGAATATTCGAGAAGCTTCGAATCCTAATCCATTTGCTGCACCCGTAATAATTGCCACTTTATCTTTTAATCTCATGTCACCCGCGCTATAAGACGCTTACTAACAACGATTAATCAGCAAGTCGCTTGAATCTCAGTAGCGCATTCCCCTCCTCAAAACGACGCCAAGCACGTCTTAATGATCATTCGGTGCTTTTCTAGTAATGATCCCTCTACTTACATCTTAGTAGTCAAGCTCAAAAATCATTCATATAATTTTTAAGAAAACGTTTTGAAATACATGAGGTGATAATACATGTTGAGAAAAAACACGTATATCTCTAGAAAACAAAGGGTTCATTACTTAGGTGCAACTAGGAATAGTCGTCTAATTTATTCCCAGTTTTTTCTTTTATTTTAGCATATTTCTCACAATTGATAAACAAAAAACTTGTTCATTACTGGACAGATACTCTGTATGTGCATTGTTCTTCCAACCGAATAAACAGACAAATAACTTCTTTACGAAAAATTTTAAGATCCTTTCAAAAATGCTGTTGTATCCCTATAAGAAAAGGCTTTTCTATAGTTTACAATACCCCTTTTGGCTGTATGTATAACAAAAGACTGCCTATTAAAAAGCAGTCTTTCATCACTATTTGTTATATATAAACAAACTATTTGTCATACTGTTTCACTTTAGATTTTTCATTTAATCTTCGTTCAATTTGTTTTCCAACAAGCCATAGAACAAAAATGATGACTAAAACAAGTACTGCTTTCAGAGGCTGTTTCACAAATGAAACAAAATCGGCCCCAATAAAGCTCATCATAAATATCATCACCATTTTACCGGCTAATACAGCCAGCATAAACTGAGCCATACTAACACGTGATAGCCCTGCTACTACATTAATTGCCGAAGACGGGGTAAAAGGGAAACAAAGCATAATAAACAGCGGTCCGAACCCGTGTCTTTCTACCCAAATCATAATCTTTCGAATTTGCGCATGCCGGCTGATGAAATGTAAAAACCTCGCCTGTCCATATTTTCTAAAAATCAAAAAGACAAGCAGTGATCCAACGCAGCTGCCAACCCATGAAATTAAAAAACCTAACCATAAGCCAAAAGCAGCAGCATTGGCCATTACAAACGCAAAAAGCGGCAAGATAGGGATAAACGCTTCTAAAATAGGCAACAGCAGCCCTGGAATGATTCCAAATGATTGATATTGTTTTAATAACTCGAGGACGCCGTCTAACGTCAAATAATGCTTTAATGTTTCAAAATCCATCGAATGTTCTCCTTATTTAAACAACTGTGCTACTTTTCACTTATTGTACTACTTTCCTTTACCAAACAAAAGTTTTACAGCGTTTTACCTTTCCTGTCCTTTTACGCTTGCCATACAGCCTTTATTTACACATACATATTTGGTTGAACAGCCATGCATTTTTTACTGAGACTGTTTTAAATAACGTTTAAACCAGCTTGTTAAATATTTTAGTCTCGCCGTTCGTAAATTAGGCTTACCGCTTCTAGAAAGTTCATGATTAGACTGAGGAAAACGAATAAATTCTACTTCTTTATCTTTTCTTTTCAGGGCCACATAAAGCTGTTCAGCTTGTTCAATTGGACATCTGTAATCCTGTTCGCTATGCAAGATTAACAGCGGTGTTTTAACATTCTCCGCTAAACGAAGCGGCGAGTGGTTCCAAAGTTTTTCCGGATTTTCATAAATATCAGCTTTTAATTCCCATTCGGTAAAATAATAGCCAATATCACTAACGCCGTAAAAACTTGTCCAATTTGAAATAGACCGTTGCGTTACCGCTGCTTTAAACCGATTTGTACTTCCTACAATCCAGTTTGTCATAAACCCTCCGTAGCTTCCTCCTGTTACGCCAAGCTTATCTTCATTAATATAAGAGTAGCGCTTCACTGCTTCGTCGGTCACTGCCATCAAATCCGTATAATCCATGCCTCCGTAATCCCCTCGAACCGCATCTGTAAATGCTTGACCATATCCTCTGCCGCCTCTTGGATTAGAAAAGAGGATATTGAACCCTTTTGATGCAAGTACTTGGAATTCAAGCATAAATGTATGACCATACATAAGATGCGGACCTCCATGGATTTCTAAAATGGTTGGAGATACATCATTGGTAGCAGCAGCTTTTACTACCCAACTGTGGATATGTATACCGTCCGTAGAAGTGGCGTAAAAAGATTCTGCTTGTGTAAGCTGCACATGCTTTAAAAATGAGTCATTAACGTTTGTCAGCTTCACTAATTCCTCTGTTTTTAAATTTAGAGAATAAAGATCTCCGGGATGTGTAAATGCACTGATTGCCACGATAGCTTCCTCACAATTGGGAAGAACAGATACCTCATATACGTGAGCATTATCCATAAGTACAGAGTCTAGCTTTCCATTCACATTTCCTTTATATATGCCTACAGAACCCTTTTCACTTACGACAAAATAAAATTCTTCATTACTGCCCCACATAATTCCCGCTGCGGTTCTACCAAAGTGAAAATCTCCTGCTACCATATCTCCTATTTCTAAGTCTATGCCAGCAGTGATACAAGCTGTTTTTTGGTTAGAGATCTGATAAATATATATGTCATTCATTGAAGCCGATCCGTATGTACGTTCATTTCCAATGTATGCTATGTATGACCCATCCGGTGACCACGAAACTTGATGAAAATATCCTGTTTCCGCTGTAATAGATGTTACTTTTTTAGTATCACGATGCAAAATAAACACATCCATCGTTAGCGATAAATCCGGATTCTCTCCTCGGCTGCTGCAAAATACAATTGAGTTTGCATCAGGGGACCAGCACCCAACAGAGTGATGATAAGGTCCATCCGTTAAAAACGTCACTTCTTTGTTTTTAAGTTTAACGACGGCAACTTGAGCATATTCACCTTTTAAATAACCGCTAACATCGGATTTGTACAATAGACGCTCCACTTCGTAAGGCTGAGGATATTCATGATTTTGTTCAACTCTTACAGCTTTTTCTCCTACTTTTGTAGAAAACATAATTTCGTCACTATAAGGAGACCACACCGGATTGCTAACGCCTTTTTCAAGATCTGTGAGTGCTTCTGCTTCTCCTCCTGCCGCTGCTAATAGATAGAGCTGAACGCTCTGACTGCGATCGGATAAAAAAGCAATCCACTTGCCATCAGGGGACCATACTGGAGAATGATTGTTTCCTTTACAGTAGGTTAATTGCTTTGTTTTTTTCGTTTCAAGATCTAGCAGAAATAGCTGCGTCTCATACGTGTTCTCTATTTTCTTCGTTTCTCGGACCGTATAAACTACACTTTTACCATCTGGGGAAATCTGAGGATTATACACAGACTTCAGTTCATACAAATCCTCTATCGTTACCGTACGCTTTTTTAAATGATTCAATTTCTTCGCCCCCAAGCACTCATTTTTAAACCAAATAGTCAATTGATAAAAACAAAAATAGCGTTTCCCTTTTACTTTATCATTTCTGAAAATAAAAATCTAAAAATTTAGAAAATTAGTTGTTTTTTCTCCTTTTAATCTATATAATAATAAAAAGGGTGCAGAGGTGATGAGGTATGAACAATGAAAAATCGTACACGGAAATGATGAAGTCCCTCGCTCGCAAGAAAAAAGTAATTGATACTGTGAGTATGTTGGATGTTTATATCGAAATGGTAATTGATGAATCGCTTTTTAAGCGTCAAAAAGAACTGTTAGAAACAAACATTAACACGGCATTAGATCAACGTGATGAAACTGCTTTTTATGAGCTATCAGCACAGTACCAATCCCTGCTTCAAACATCTACTTAATATTTCAGGAGCTTAATTCATATTAACGATTTATATGTACGTTTAACAGGCAGATCCTTTCTTCTCAGGAAGAACAGCTGTCTGTTAAATCGTGTTTACTACATAAAAAAAGATTCTTACACCTGTAAGAATCTTTTTTAGTAGAATCTTTCCTATGAGTGGACGTAACCGACCATTCCACTCATAGGTTTTTTTGTTATTTATGCGTCTGAAACTGCTCTTCTTCTGTGGAACCTTTTAAAGCTGTTGTAGAAGAAGTCCCACCAGAAACTACTTGTGCCACTTCATCAAAATAGCCCGTTCCTACTTCACGCTGATGTCTTGTAGCTGTATATCCATTTACTTCACTAGCAAACTCTCTTTCTTGTAACTCTGAATAAGCTGCCATTCCTCTTGTTTTATATCCTCGTGCCAGCTCAAACATGCTGTGGTTTAAAGCGTGGAAGCCAGCAAGCGTAACAAACTGGAACTTGTAGCCCATTTTTGCAATTTCTCTTTGGAATTTTTCAATCGTTTTCTCATCTAACTTTTTCTTCCAGTTGAAAGATGGTGAACAGTTATAAGCAAGCATTTTACCTGGGAATTTTTCATGAATAGCATCTGCAAATTTTTGTGCTTGTTCCAAGTTTGGTTCAGACGTCTCACACCACACTAGATCCGCATATGGCGCATATGCTAAGCCACGAGCAATAGCTTGATCGATTCCGGCTCTCGTGCGATAAAAACCTTCAGCGGTGCGTTCACCTGTAATAAACTGGCGATCTACAGGATCAACATCACTTGTAATTAAATCAGCGGCATCAGCATCGGTACGAGCGATCAGCAGTGTTGGGACACCCATTACATCAGAAGCTAAACGAGCAGCAATCAAATTTTTCACAGCGGTTTGAGTTGGAAGCAATACCTTGCCGCCGAGATGACCACACTTTTTCTCAGAGGATAATTGATCTTCAAAGTGTACGGCAGATGCTCCCGACTCAATCATTCCTTTCATGAGTTCAAATACGTTTAACTGTCCTCCAAACCCTGCTTCTGCATCTGCTACAATTGGAGCAAAGTAATCGATATCCCCTTCTCCTTCTAAATGCTGAATTTGATCAGCACGCTGCAGCGCTTGATTGATTCGTTTCACAACATGCGGCACGCTGTTTGCCGGGTATAAACTTTGATCAGGATACATATTTCCTGAAAGATTTGCATCTGCAGCTACCTGCCATCCGCTTAAGTAAATTGCTTTTAGCCCTGCTTTTACCTGTTGTACTGCTTGATTTCCTGTTAAAGCTCCTAAGGCATGAACGTATGGCTCTGTTTTTAATAAGTTCCAGAACTTTTCAGCTCCTCTTCTAGCAAGCGTATGTTCAATATCAATAGACCCTCTTAGCCCAATGACTTTTTCTGCAGAATATGGACGTTCAATTCCTTTCCAACGCTCATCGCTTTTCCAGTTCTCTTCAAGGTTTTTTACACGAATGTCTTTCATTCTTTATACCCCCTAATGAATTTAAAATTCTATATTCATAAAAATATAAAACGCAGCAGTTAGAATATGTCTGTTTCATGATGAAGTAAATTAGCAGCTTGCCATAATGTTAGCAAGAACGTAGATGAAATAAGTAAGTAGGTGAAGGACATGTAGTAAGACTTAGCTGAGGTGAATATACGCTGAGAATTTTGACTGCTATCTTTTCAATCACAAATAACTATTCCTCCCTATTGTTATAAAACAGTTTTTATTTTACATACGTTATTATATAACAGTACTTTCGAAAATGAAACCTCCTTTTAGAATTTTTTTCCTACTCGCAAGGAGGCTTTTCTATTAATACCTACGTATAAAAGGCTTCATATATCCTTTACTTTTTCTTATATCACTTATTCATTTCTTTCATACTTCTCAACAAATGAAATTCTTTCCAGTATTGTTGGGTGACCATATCGGAAAATCTTCACTAAATACGGCGGATTTACCTGAGATAGTCCTGATTTCGTTAAGTCCTGAAACGTTTTAATAGCAGCTTGCTTATCTCCTGTTAGGTCCATAGCATACGTGTCAGATTGAAGTTCATGATGACGCGACTGCATATTTGTTAACGGACTCACAGCAAATGTAAGAATAGAAAAAATAAGTAGAATAAGCGGTAAAGAATTTAAATCACTAAGAGAAGTAATTTTTAATGCTTTCCCCCATTTCTTAATCACAAAGCTGGCTAAATGTTTCGTTAGCCATAAGCCTACGATCGATAAAACTAATGCTGAAGCAATCCCCACATAAATATGTTTCTTTACATAATGACCCATTTCATGCGCCATGATAAACAAAATTTCACGTTCCGTTAATTTATTAAGAGTAGTATCCCATAACACAATTCTTGAATTAGAACCTATTCCCGTCACATATGCATTAAGGGAGTTCGTTTTTTCAGACATGTTTACTTCATATACATGCTTAGCAGGTATATGAGCTTCGTCTGCTAAATGCAAAATTTTCGTTTCCAGCTCTTTATTCTTTAATGGATAAAAATCGTTATATAACGGATCGATAACCACTGGTTGAATAAACGTCAAAAATAGCGTAAATGGAATAGATACTAGCCACGCATACAGCCACCATCTTTTTGAAAACTTACGAATGAATGCATATAACACAGCAATCACTAAAAACATGGTGGCATAGTTCACCCAAAAATCTGTAAAAAGATCCTTCATCCATCCCTGGAAAGGTTGCGTCGTAATATGATAAGCCTTTGAAAGCTTATAGCTAATCCAGTCCATAGGAAAAGAATAGATCAGCAGCAGAACGGATAACCAAAATACATAAATAGCAGTTTGGAGAAGACTGAAACGGCTGACATCTTTAGACCACTTATTAACTTTCTTAGACACACCTAACACTAAAATTAAAATAAACCCTAGCCACTCATATGGAATTCGGATAAAAAAGAGCGCATCTCTAATTTTTGAATATTTTTCGGTTAACATAAGTTCTCGTGTATTCATAAACGTAGCCGGGTCTACGCTGGTGCCTTTTAATGATTGTGGAATAGAGGTATCGCTTATATAGAATAAATACACCCAAATACACGCTCCATACACAAGAAAAACTCCGATGGACCACCAAACAATTTTTTTCACGCATTCCCCTCCTTTTGTACAAACAGTATGCCGTTATTACTATTGTAGGTTTTTTTTCGAAATTTAGAACAAGCGTTTATGGATGTGCTATAAGAAATGTAATTTGAGGCGAGGAAATCATAGAAAAATGAAAAATAGAGTTTAGACAAAAGAATAAACTCCGTTTACAAACAAAAAAAGCAGTTTGCATATGCAAACTGCTTTTAAGATGACCCGTACGGGATTCGAACCCGTGTTACCGCCGTGAAAGGGCGGTGTCTTAACCGCTTGACCAACGGGCCAGTATGGCTCCACAGGTAGGACTCGAACCTACGACCGATCGGTTAACAGCCGATAGCTCTACCACTGAGCTACTGTGG